>JAAERL010000694.1 GCA_024230435.1 Desulfobacteraceae bacterium | reverse complement strand
GCTCTGCTGCCGAAGAAAAAATTGGCAATTTTTGAATGAGAAGCGTCCCACAGCTTTTATGATATAATGATGCGGTCGACTAGTATTATACGACGACCTCAATCACTGCAGCGGAAACAATCAAACAGTAAGTAAGCGTTCGCTGCATCCATGATTGATTGGTGCCTCAACTCACCACCAAACAGAAGGCTGGATTTGGGTGCGTGTCGTCGATGATCGATTGTTGCCTTGCTGCTTGCTGCCTGTGTGATGCAAACTAACTGCCGATATTTTTTGTTCCGGTTCCGAACTCAGACCGAGAATGCACATTTGGCGTGATCGGCCATATCCACCTCAGTTACAAGTGCACTTGGGGGCACTTTTGAGTACCGGGGTGTTAGGGTAGTATTACGTTTAATGTATACCCTGTTTTATAGTGATTATGTAATGTTATAATAAGCAAGATTAATAAAGGTCATTTCAGAAATGTCCTTCACTGTCACACCACCGTTAACCTGTCTAAACATCAACCAAAAAAGGGATAATGAACTTTCGGGAAGAATAATGCCGGGAAGTTCGGCAGTTTGGTGACACCCTGACTCCATCCGGCGCCGGACCAACTGTCAGCACTTCGGTTTAGATTTGGATTAGTCTGCTTGT
>JAAERL010000693.1 GCA_024230435.1 Desulfobacteraceae bacterium | reverse complement strand
TGTTTGACTCCTTTATCACTTTTGTTGTTATTTTAAGTGTTTATCCAAAATACTTATACAACATTTAGTGAAAAAAGTCATCACAAAATGCGCTTTTTTATATCATAACAGAGTGTTATATTCTCGGATGGACACTAGTTATCAAAAACAGGCTTTGGATTCATCCGGTTATTCTGCCATTATTTTCTCAAGGTTCGTTACGGCATCCTTTACAAAGTTTACGCAATGTGTCTCTTTTATATTTTTTTCTTTGAATTCTTGTTGCCCTTCTTGAGAAAAAATTTCCAGGCCGATTAATTTTGAGCAATCGATATCACCGTGCAAGGATTTGAATTTTTCAATAAACTCACTGTTTTTTTTAATAATTGCTTTGAATTTTTCAGGATCTCCCGGATGGGAAAACCCATACTTAAGGCCGATGACGAGATAGGCTGCGCTTACTGCGCCACATTCTCCGCCAGCACCGGAACCACCGGCAAGGGCGATTGATATTTTTTTGGCCAGATCAGGATCCAGGCCGAAATCCGGAGCGAAGACATCAAAAACCGCTTGTGAACAGCGGTATCCATTCAAAAATTGATTTGCTGCAATTTCTTTTTTTTCCAATGTGTTACCTCCATTTTAGTTTTTTTTGACGATGCCCCGTTGTCAGGGGCCATTGACAGTTCCAAGCTCATTATTTTAATCATTAATCGATCGGTTTTTTTGTGTCCAACGATTTATTTAGATAGTATCTATCGAAATTTTTGAAGGGTAATTAAGCTATGGAATTGCGTCAACTTAAGACATTTCAAACGGTCGCCCAATTTTTGAGTTTTAACCGAGCTGCGGAAACCCTAAATTACGCCCAGTCAACCATATCAACTCATATCAAGGCGTTGGAAGAAGAATTGGGAAAGCCTTTATTTGACAGGTTAGGCAAAAGTGTAGTGTTAACCGAGGCAGGCCAGATGCTTCTGCGCTATGCCCGGAAGATGATCGCCATTGAACAGGAAACTGTTGCCCAAGTCACCGGATGGGAAGAAGCTCACGGATCAATTACCATCCGAATACCACAAAGTCTGAGCATATATGCTCTTCCGCCGGTTTTAAGAAAATTTAACCGCAAGTACCCGAAAGTGGGGCTTCATATCAGCAATTGCGGCGTTACCCTGCAACAGGAGTTGCGCAGTGGTGTTGTTGACTTGGCCTTTCTTTTGGCTGACTCAATCCACTCCCAGGATTTAAAAGCTGAACTTATTGGAATCGAAAAGCTATTCCTTGTATCGAATCCAACCCATCCCCTTGCGGTCCAATCCTCCATTAAATTAAAAGATCTTGACGGGGCAACAGTCTTGCTGCCGAAACAGGATTGCAGTTACAAGATGCAGTTTGAACAAATGCTTATGGAAGAAGGCGTGAAATTGGCGTCTGTCATGGAGTTTAATAGTCTTGAAGCGATTAAAAAATGCGTTATGCTCAATGTTGGTATCACCCTGATACCACAAATGGCCGTAAAAGAAGAACTCACTAAAAAACAGCTCGTGATTTTGACCTGGCCGGAAAAACACCTGGAAACCGCTATTTTGATGATCCGGCATAAGAACAAGTGGCTTTCGCCTTCCTTGCAGGCTTTTATGGATCTTGTTCGTGAGAATATGAGGGCCGGCAACGATAAGCACGGCAAGACAAATTGCTCAAACTCATTTTCGATGAGTTGAACCGGAATTTTTGCATTTACAGGCTTTGCGGCAAACTGTGTCATCGAAGCGTTCTTTTTTACCGATTCATTTTTCGAACCGTAAAAACCACATATTTGCAATATTTTAAGGATAATATGCCGGATAAAAAAACTTGCAGCCTGTTAATTTATTGTCCGCGATATTGAGCACGACCCTATTGTTTCCAATGATACTCTCAGATCTATATTGGTCAAATCTTACGAATCGGATCGCCGGCCTTTACGGTTCCTGACTTGAGCACCTTTGCAAAAACCCCCTCCTTGGGCATGATACAATCACCGGCTTTGTAATAGATGGCGCATTTATTGTGACACTGTTTTCCGATCTGGGTGATTTGCACCTCGGCCTCATCGCCGAGCTGAAACCGTGTACCCACCTGAACTTTTGGCCAATCGATTCCTTCGGTGGCAATATTTTCCGCAAAATCGCCAAAATTAACATCCAAACCCTGATCACGGGTTCTGGCTATGCTCTCGGCTGCTAAAAAACTTACCTGCCTGTGCCAGCCGCCCGCATGGGCATCTTGCTCCAGCCCGTAATTCTGTATCAGCCTGGCCGATTCAACCTGCGATTTTTGAGTGCCTTTGGTTTTGCTGACAGCAAGGGAAACAATTTTCATGTCAAGATCCTTGATCATTTAACATTCTATTATAATTCATAAAAAAGTTCATGTAACAATTTAAAGTGATCAAAAATACGATCCAAAAGACTGCATGTTCCAACAAGGGCCTGACCGCTCCAAATAACAGCTATGTGTTTTGTGCGGGAGCCTGAAATTTGCGATTATACCCTTACAGTGCTATAAGCAAACAACTTTTTTCTGGGCTCCGAAAATTTTCATCAGCTCTAAAATCCGGTTGCCTGACACTTTACAGATGATAATTAGGAGAAGCACTAAGATGCACAGGATTTTGTTGCACATAATCGTTGTATGTGTTTGTTTTGGAGTTGCCTTTGCCGAAGAACAATCCGCTGTACAGGACACCATTGTGGTAACCGCCAGCAGGGAAGAAGAAAAGGCTTCAAGCATACCCGCCCAAGTCACCGTGATCGACGCCTCGGAAATCGAAAAATCAACCGCCCAAAATGTTCCGGAATTACTTCAACAATCAGGAATTCATGTCAGTGATATTGGAGGAAACCAGAGAAACTATCAGGTGGATCTCAGGGGATTTGGTGAAAAGGGGCCAGCCAATGTTCTGGTTTTGGTGGACGGCCGGAGAATCAATCAGCCGGATTTAAGCAATGCTGACTGGCTGCTCATCCCCTTAGAGCGCATCGGCCGCATTGAGATCATCAAGGGCGGCCGGGGCAGCGTACTATATGGAGACAACGCCTCGGGCGGCGTTATCAATATCATAACCAAACAAAGCACAAAAACCGGGGCCGAAACCCGCGTCAGTTATGGAAGCTATGAGACTTACAAGCTTTCAGCCTACGGGAGCCTGCTGACCGGCCGCTGTGCCCTGGATTTATCCGCCGCCTATCATGATACCGAAGGCTACCGGGATAACAGCGGCATAGAATCTAAGGATTTTGGATTAAACCTGTCCTACGATCCCACGGACAACCTGAATCTAAACGTCAGCGGCGGCTACCACACTGACAGTTCGGGACAGCCTGGGGCACTCTCCGAAAGTGATTTTGATCAGGGCGCAGACCGCACCGATGCTCAGTACCCATATGACTTTGCCGATACTGAAGATTATTACCTTATGGCGGACATGGACTTTGGAATGCTGACCAACGACAGCTTTATTCTGGAAACATCAGCCCGCCAGCGCACCAAGGAAACTATTAGTACATTTGGATCAACCATTTATGAGTTCAAAACCGAAACCGACACCATCACCCTTTCGCCCCGGTTTGTTTTCAGAGAAGATTTTGGAAAAATCCAAAACCGGATCAGCATGGGGCTGGACTATTCACTCGCCGAAGAAAGAATAGACACCTTTACAGGTGCAGGGTACGATCTGGATAAAAAAAGCACGGCCTACTTTTTGTATGATGAATTTCAACCGGATGAAGACGTTACCCTATCCGGAGGTTACCGCAACGACCGCACCCACTATCAATTCGCGCCAAACGATCCTGATAATCTATTGTTCAAACAGGAAATCTGGAACCTGGGGATGAACTATCGTTTCAGTCCCAATGCCCATGTTTACGGCAGCTATGCTAACTCTTTTCGCTATCCTTTGCTGGATGAACTTTATAACCTGATTTCAAATTCCGTCAACACCAATTTAAGAGAGCAAACCTCCACCCATTATGACCTTGGCGGCGTTTATCAGACAGACAACGGCTGGCGGTTCAACCTGGATCTGTTTCAAGTCCTGACCAAAAACGAACTATTTTACGATCCGGTCAATTTTTCTAATACAAACCTTGATGGCGAAACCCGCCGCACCGGATTTGAAACCGGTATAAAATGGCAGGGAACTCACCTTGGCGCAGGCGTCACCTATACCAATACCAGGGCGAAAATCCTGGACGGCGCTTACAATAACAGAGATGTTCCCGATGTTGCCGAACACCAGGGATCGGCCCATGTAGATTATGAGTTTGATTCCGGGTTAAAGCTGGGGTTAAACGCAAATTACACTGGTGAGCGGTACTTTATTTCCGATTTCGATAACAGCCGTGAAAAACAGGAAGATTACTTTTTGCTGAATGCAAAAGTCAGCTATCCGTGGCGTATGCTGACCTTTTTCGTAGACCTGAACAACATTCTCGATGAAACCTATTCAGCATACGGCTCCAATTCTACTTTCGGAGGTGGGGACACTTTAGCCTACTACCCCTCACCGAAATTCAATTTTCTGGCAGGCGTAAAAGCTGATTTTTAAAACAAAAAACCCCATCGGGCAGCGCCCTGATGGGGTCGTCTAAAATATGGCTTTGGCTAATATTTACATATCTTGCTTAAAAAATTGCTCGTGATCGCTCACCGTGCCGGGTTTTGGTGAGTATTCAGTGGGAACGCTGCCTTCTTTAAAGCATTCAAAAGCGGTCTTTTTCGATTCGGGAATGGGCAAAAGACCGGTTTCGGAATCAATCTTGGCAAAGACAACGCCTTCCGGGACTTGAAAGACGCGCACAGGTTCTTTTTCTAGTATTTTTTGCATAAATTTCAACCATATGGGACTTGCAGTGCGGGAACCGTTTTCACCGGCGCCAAGAGATTTTTCCCTGTCAAAACCAACCCACACACCTGTAATAAATCGAGGGGTATAACCGATAAACCAGGCATCAAACAAATCGTTTGACGTGCCGGTTTTTCCGGCCACCGGGCGCTTGAGCGCCCGCACACGCTTTCCGGTTCCGAATTTGACGACCCCTTCCAAAAGGCTGGTCATGATGTAAGATGTGCTTGCCTCGATAACCTTTTTGCGGGAAGGGCTCATCTCTTCAAGAATATTACCGTGACGATCTTCGATTTTAGTTATTAATGCAGGCTGGACCAGGTAACCCTGGTTGGCAAAAACCGAATAGGTTTCAACCATTTCGAGCAGGGAAATTCCCGATGAACCCAGGGCAAGAGACAAATCGCGGCTCAGCTGTGCATCAATGCCCAGTTTGCGGGCATAATCGATGACCGCCCCAACTCCCAAGTCCTGCATGATTTTAATGGTTACAACATTACGGGATTTTGCCAAGGCTTCCCGCAGCAGCGTTGGGCCATAGAATTTTTGCCCGTAATTTTTGGGTTTCCATATAAAATCATGTTCTATATCATTTAAAATAATTGGCGAATCAATAATGATACTGGCAGGTGTGTAACCTTTATCCAGTGCGGCCGCGTAAATAATCGGCTTGAAAGCCGAGCCGGGCTGACGCCGGGATTGAGATGCACGGTTGAACTGACTCTTTCTGAAATCGCGCCCGCCTATCATTACTTTGACCAGGCCGGTACCGGTTTCAATACACACCAGGGCAGCCTCAACGTCAGGCGTCTGGTCCAGCAGCACGCTCCATAAATCGTTTTTTATATCTTTTTTCTTGAGCTCAACCTCAATCACATCGCCAACGGAAAGAGCTTGGCTGGGATTTTTAAGCTTTTTACGATATGAAACGGTTTTAGGATTGGGTTTTCGCGCCCAGAGCATATCACCGAGTAAAATAACCCCCCGCTGATTGCCAATCCGCAAGGTTACCTTACCGGCTTTGTCGTCAACATCAATGACAACCGCCTTGGTTTGCATGCCCGGTATAAGCGGCTTGATTTGCATTTGTTTTTGCTGTTCAAGGGCATAGGATTCGATCTGATCCTTGGCAAGCGTTTCAAGGGCTCCACGATAGCCTTGGCGGCGATCGAGTTTTTTGAGCCCTTTTTGAATTTCCTGCCGCGCTGCTTTCTGCATTTCGATATTCACAGCGGCATAGATTTTCAATCCTTCGTTATAAAGCGCATTTTTACCGTATTTTCGTTCCACGTAGCGCCGGATATCTTCCGTATAAACCGGGACCTCTTCAAGATACCAATTTCGCCTGGGCTTGATATCCAGGTCTGTGTTAACGGCCTCCGAGGCTTCTTCTGTGGTAATATAACCCTCGTTAACCATGCGGTTAAGCACGTAAAACTGTCTTTTCTGAGCGCGTTCGGGATAATGGAAAGGCGAATAACGGCTCGGCGCCTGGGGAAGTCCGGCCAGCATTGCGCATTCGGCCAGATTGAGATCCTGGGTCGATTTTCCGAAATAATTTTCAGCCGCGGCCTGAACCCCGTATGCGCCGTGCCCAAGATAAATCTGATTCAGGTACAGATACAGGACTTCATTTTTTGTGAATGATTTGTCTATTTTATAGGCTAATATGGCTTCTTTGATTTTACGCTTATAGCTTTTTTCAGGAGACAGCAGAAAGCTTTTGGTCACCTGTTGGGTAATGGTGCTGCCGCCTTGAACGATGGCGCCGGCTTTAAGGTTTTCTAAAAATGCGCGAAAGATACCGAAAAGATCAACGCCCCGATGCTTGAAAAAACGCGAATCCTCAGTAGCGATGAACGCTTGCTGAAGCTTGAGCGGAATGCTTTCCAGTGGTATGACAATACGCCTTTCATTATAAAATTCAGCTACTTTGCGGTTATCATCCGAATAAACAGTTGTAATCGTAGGCGGAAGGTAACCTTTCAAGCTGCTAATTTGCGGCAAGTCTTTACTTATGTATAGAAATCCGCCTATAGCGGTAGCCGAAGCTGCGGCCACAAACAAAAGCGTCAGCAGAAAAAACCATTTGAGAACTTTTTTCCAGCGGCTGCTTTGTTCCTTAAGTGCGCGTTTTTTTATGATTTGAGAAGTTGTAATCTGTCTTGCCATGAAAATCCGTTGATATTAGGTTTATTAAATTTTTTTTCTAATTATTATTGCCTTGGTTTGGATTGCCAATTAAAACATGAACAACCTATCAAAAAAGAAAAAGCTCAGCAAGGCGCCGTAAGCCAAGGTGTCAGGACAAACACATGCATTGCTTTAAGGGTCTTGGAAGATGTGAATATACCACACTGTTAATTGTCCTTGAATTCGTTTTTGTCTGTTGCGCCAATGTGCACAGACAATCAGCATAAAATCAGCAGACACCCATCGGCGCGTTTTTGAAACGTAAGCGCAATAACGGCATATTGGCATCTTCCAAAACCCTAAAAAGATTTGAAAATAATGACAAGTTGTTTACAGGCAGGCTCTGATCCGATTAGATTTTAACATGCTCAAATACGCTGAGCCTGTTTCATATCGTGGCTGCTCCCGGCAATAAATTACCGGCAATTTTCGCTGAATAATCTTAAAACTTTTTCCTACTACCATTTACCATCATTTTTTTTTAGATTATTTTTGAACACTTTTTTCATTATTTCAATCTCAATTTTGATTTGACATAATACGTCAACCCTCGTACTTAACTTTCTTTGGTAAACTAAGAGCCTGTTTGGCCTCGCCCTCGCACTTTTTCGTTAAATTTTTTATTTCCCAAACAAGCTCTAAGGCAATTGCGCCTTATACGCCAAAAAAATTCGGAGTTAGGTTTTGATGATAAAATTAAATTTTGACAAAATGGGCGGCTTGATTCCCGCAGTGGTTCAGGATTATGAATCCGGAGAGGTGCTTATGGTGGGATTCATGAACCCGCAAGCCTGGGAAACGACGTTAAAAACCGGAAAGGCAACCTTTTACAGCCGCACCCGCGATACCCTTTGGACCAAGGGTCTGACCTCCGGAAATGTTCAAGTGGTCAAAGAAATCCGCGTGGACTGCGATGATGACACCGTATTATTGAAGGTAACTCAAGTCGGCGGTGCGGCATGTCATACCGGTCATCGAAGCTGTTTTTACAAACACGTGAATGCAGACCGGAGCGTAACGGTAATTGGCCGTCCACTATTTGATCCCAAGGAGGTTTACAAAAAATGAGTTTGCCGTTAAAACTCGGCGTGCCTAAGGGCAGTCTTCAAAAAGCCACTATCGCATTATTCAAACGTTCCGGCTGGACGATTAATGTTAACGGCCGCAGCTATTTTCCTGAAATTGATGATGATAATATTGAATGTGCAATTTGCCGCGCACAGGAAATGTCCCTTTACGTGGAAAACGGCACCATTGATGCCGGCTTGACAGGCAAGGACTGGATTGCTGAAAACGGCTCTGACGTCCATGTGGTAACGGACCTGATCTATTCAAAGGTCAGCTCACGGCCGGCCCGTTGGGTAATTGCCGTACCCTATGACTCGGACATTAAAACTTTGAAAGATTTGGAAGGTAAAAAAATTGCCACCGAACTGGTGGAGTTTACCAAAAAATATTTTGACGAACATAATATCAATGTCACCGTTAATTTTTCATGGGGCGCCACTGAAGCCAAGGTTGTGTCCGGCCTTGCCGACGCCATCGTAGAGGTGACCGAAACCGGAAGTACTATCAAAGCCCACGGTCTGCGCATCATCCACGAACTGATGCAAACCAACACCCAACTCATCGCCAACCATAACGCCTGGCAAGACTCTGAAAAAAGAGAAAAAATTAATAATATCGCCATGTTGCTCCAGGGCGCGTTGCTTGGGGAAAAATTAGTGGGCCTTAAATTGAACGTTTCCAAGGATAACCTGGAGGCCGTGGTTAATCTGCTGCCAAGCCTGAATGCGCCAACGGTGTCGTCTTTGTACCAAAGCGATTGGTTTGCCGTGGAAAGCATGGTCAACACCAGCGTGGTTCGGGAGCTGATACCAAAGTTGCTCAAAGCCGGCGGAGAGGGAATCATCGAGTATCCGCTGAATAAGGTTGTTTAGGCGATTTACAGTTAAATAATATACCATCTTGCATGTCTTTTTTCCCGTCTTGTGAGTTATGCCAAAGCTGCAAATAATCCAAATATGCAAACTTTGGCACAGCCTGAAGACGAAAAAATCCAAGCACAATATGGTACCTGTTAAGATGTTATGTTTTTTCCGCCAATCGCCTGATAATAGGAATTTTAATACCCTGATAATCTCAGGAGCAGGAGAAATAATATGGTATCCAAGCGCACCGAACAAATGACCTCCTTTATTGTAATGGATGTACTGGAAAAGGCTCAAGAGATGGAATGCCAGGGAACCGATATCGTTCACCTTGAAGTTGGAGAACCCGATTTCGATACACCTGCTTGTGTCAAAGAGGCCCTGATAAAGGCCCTGAACGACGGCCATACCCATTATACTCATAGTCTTGGCATACTTGAGCTGCGCGAGGCGATTTGTCAGTATTACTATGATAATTATAAAGTTACCATCGACCCCGGCCAGGTGGTAGTCACATCGGGAAGCTCGCCAGCGATCTTTATGGTTTTTTCCGCGCTCTTAGAGCAGGGCGATGAAGTGATCATCTCCGATCCGCATTACGCCTGTTACCCCAATTTTATCAATTTCGTAAACGGGCGCTGTGTAACGGTACCGGTATATGAACAAGACGGTTTTCAATACCGGCCCGAGGCCATCCGTGAAAAACTTACCGGCCGAACCAGGGCCATCTTTATCAATTCACCGTCCAATCCCACTGGTAACCTGCTCTCGGAAAAGCGTATGCAGGCGATTGCGAATATGGGGCCTTATGTTGTCTCGGATGAAATTTATCATGGATTGGTTTATGAAGGCGCAGAACGTAGCATTCTCGAATATACAGACCAGGCTTTTGTGCTCAATGGCTTTTCCAAGCAATTCGCTATGACCGGCCTGCGGCTGGGCTACCTGATTGCACCGCCCGAATTTATGCCTGCTATCCGGAAATTGCACCAGAATTTTTTCATCTGTGCAAATGCCTCCAGCCAAATGGCGGGCATCGCGGCTTTAAAACATGCCCATCAAGACGTGGTCAAGATGCGTGAAATTTACAATGAGCGCCGAAAGTACATGATTCAGCGCCTGAAGCAAATCGGTTTTGGTATTACCGTTGAGCCCACCGGTGCGTTTTATGTATTTGCCAACGCTAAGAAAATATCCCAAAATTCCTACGAGCTGGCTTTCGATATCCTGAAAAATGCCTGCGTTGGAGTGACCCCCGGCATTGACTTTGGTAAAAACGCAGAAGGCTACCTGCGCTTTTCCTACGCCAACAGCCTGGAAAATATCAAAGAAGGACTCAATCGCCTGGAAAACTATGTCAAACAAAAAAGTTAGGCTTTTATCTTTGCTCTCAGAACCCTGAATATAAAGGGGGCGCAAAACCACACCGCCCGGAACCGAAAAAGACAAAAGGTACGTCAACGGAAACAATAAGACAACTCTGTAAAAAAACCGGAAAGATTCAGCGAGTCAGCACTCTCGGACCTATTTACACCAGGTAGGCTGGTGTCTCTATTAAGTTGATAATGACGATAGCCTATCCTTAAAGAAATGTTATTTCGCTCCAATCCGATGGCCAAATCCGCACCGAATGCCGGGTCGAACTCTGTGATAGGATAATCAATATCTCCGTCTAACATTGTATAACCAATATCCAAAGCAAACAGCGGTCTCAACGAACCGAAATTTTTCGTTTCAAAAGAATTAAAACGATATACGCCGCCTAAAATAAAAGTATATCCGTTTAAGCTGCCCGCTCCGTCGGCGTTAGCCGTATCGATGTTGCCGCTGTAGATATCGCGCCGGATACCGGCCTCTATGGACAGATTCTCCGTCAGGCCGTAGCCGGCCCGTAAAATCGGATAAGTGTCGTTATCTACTGTTAAATTGTTTTGTTCACCCAAATAATTCGCATTGATATCTTCAGAAATAACAGCAAACCCCAGGCCTATGGATACATAAAACGGACTGTCCCCAAATATTGTTGTTTTTGTTTCATCGGCCTGCAGTCCGGCCGTTGTGCCAACTGCAAGAAAAAATACAAGACAGCGAATCATTTTCTTTGGTGTTGGCAGATTCGTTTTTACAAAACCAAACATACGAATCAAGGTGTTCATAGATAGCGCTTCGCCTCCTTTTCAAGAAATAGAATTGCATATTCTTAATCCTGATTTAAAGTAAACTTTTTACAAAGCACGGCCCGTAATTATTGTCCAACCCTTCTCCGAAAACTTGTTCGATACCACCGCCTTGCTGTCCACTCTTATCAAAAAACGGACCGCCTAATTTCACGATCGTCCCGCCGGTGCTCAAATCGCCATCGCCAAGATCGCCATCCAAATAATACAAGGTAAAGATATTTGCACCGGTATCAGCGCCGGTAACAGCGCCGGTAACACCATCATAATCAAATTCATACCAGTGGTCCGCACTGTTATCAGGTGTAGGCCCATACTGGTAATATGAGTCCGGAACCTCATCGGCGGGCAGATACATCACAAGCTCAGTTGCATTGCCAACGGAAAAGCCGTTAATGTTAAGACTGAAAAATCCAAACGAAAATTCTCCGTCCGGCATATCATCGGGTGAAGGATTCTCAACAGCTTTACATTTGGTCATATATGTTCCCAGAGGCGATTCTATGGTCACATAATCCGTTAAGTCGTATGCCGGTAAAGATGCGACCCGGCCCTGCAGATAGTCCGGAGCACCGTCTAAGTTGCCATCACCATCGTTAGGGGCGCCATTTTCGGTTACGTCATCGATACCATCGTTATCATCATCAGTATCGCATTCATCACCCTCGCCATCGTCGTCAGTATCAATCTGATCGGTATTGGCTGTCAGCCGGCAATTATCTATATCATCTGCAACACTGTCACTATCACTGTCAGTATCATTATCCAGGTTGGTTCCTGTTACATCGTCCGGATCAAGTCCGTTATAATTGCCGTCCGAACTCGACGCCGCCTCTGTTTGGATGGTAAACACCACATCACCGTCTAGATCTGAATCATCCACACCGGTAACGGTAACCGTCTGGGCCGTGTTCCAATTCGAATCGGTAAAGGTCAAAACCGCTGGCGATACCACTGCCTCACCGGAATCACCAGATATAATGCCGATGCTTACATCCGCAATGGGTTCACTGTTTAAAACCACCGTAAACGTATCAGTATCTCCTGTTTCAGACACGGCCAGCCCTGAAGTGGGCGTTACGCTGATGCCTGCCTGTCCACCCGTTCCCTGTATATTGAAATTATAGGGATTCTCGTCACTATCATTGTTGACGATGCTCAGTGTTGCACTGCGAGCGCCGGTATCGCCCGGATCGAAAGTAACCTGAAAAATAGTGCTGCCTCCGGCTTCAACCGATGATTCAGGCTCACTGGATACACTGAAATCAGCCGCATGGTCGCCACTGATACTTATTTTGGGTGTACCTGACAAGTCCAACGGACCCGTACCGCTATTTTTAATCGTAAAAGTCCGTAAAACTTCTACATTTGAAATATCTGCGCTGCCAAAATCAGTATCATCATCGGGCGATGGTGTGTCGTCGCCATCTGCTATTATGACGTCGCCGCCGCCTTCCACGCTCATTTCAGGCTCTGAAACAACAACGATCTTTCCCATTCCCTGGATGGAAAAATTATACGGATTTTCATCACTGTCGTCATTGCCTATGGTCAGCGTTGCCGAGCGCAGGCCGGTGTTTCCGGGGTCAAATCGAACCGTAAAGGTTGTGGAACCCGCGGCGGCGATAGTGCTGTCAGGAAATGATATAACACTGAAATCCGCGGCGTTAACGCCGCTTACCGCCACAAGCGGTGAACCGGAAAGACTAAGCTGTCCTGATCCGTTATTTTTTATGGTAAATTCTTTTTCAAC
>JAAERL010000692.1 GCA_024230435.1 Desulfobacteraceae bacterium | reverse complement strand
GTGGTGTCGTCTGAATCATCGGTGTCATCAGTATCATCAGTGTCATCATCGCAATCATTTATGATAGCACAGTCGATATCTTCATCACATTCTGCGGCACACGTGTCATCAGTATCGTCGACAGTAGTATCATCAGTATCGGTACTGGTACCATCGTCAGTATCGGTGTCGCTATCATCGTCAGTATCGGTGTCGCTATCATCGTCAGTATCGGTGTCGCTATCATCGTCAGTATCGGTGTCGCTATCATCGTCAGTATCGGTGTCGTTATCATCGTCAATATCGGTGTCGCTATCATCGTCAGTATCGGTGTCGCTATCATCGTCAGTATCGTCAGATGACGCGCCAAACAAATAGTCAGTATTGGGGATTTCCGGCATATCTATTTTATTGGCATAGAGAAAGGCGCCCGTGCATGGTATATCACAATAGGTCTCTCTTAACGTTATCGAATCACTTAATTGCTCATCGGTTAATGTTTTGCCTATATCAACGAACGCATTGATATAGTTGTATTCCAGAAGCCCGTCGGCCTCTCCGTACTGCCTAAGAAGTGCGACGACATCATCTTTCTCAACATCTTCCCCGTCAAGGAATCCTCTCAGCAGGTTGGATATCTCGGTTCTGACAGTTGTGATAGTATTGAATACCTCGGTTTGCATTGGCAACAAATCGTACAGAAGACTGCTCTGATCGTCTGTCAATATTTCCAAGAATCCATCACCAAAGGTCCCATTAACTCCTGATGGAATCTGACCATCACCATTATGGGCCGGTGCGCCTTTAAAATAAAGTGCTCCATAGTAGCTGGCGTGCCGTGTGGCGCCATAATGAGCGTCAGATTCAGTATCTCCCACAAACCAGCTAAATAACTGACTTGCAAGAGTCGATACAAGTACACCTGAAACGTTATTATCAGTGCTTTTTGTTGAAGTAGTATCACTATCCGGCCAGTCCGTAATATCAAGTTCCGCCCAACCATTTAAGGTTTCTTTTTGTGGATCCGTAAGGTTGGCAATAATTTCACTTAAGCCTTTGGCTCTGGAATAGCTCATTTCACCATCGAGTTCATACAGGTCTCCGGAAAATTCTATCACGGCGTTAATGTCTAAGCCGCTTGTACCAGCCGGTATGTCACCCTCATGAAGTCTACGGAATGCCTTAATCAGTTCAAAGCGTTTATATCCGTATTCAGCAAACAATGCTTGCTGCTCCACAACAGCAGCAGTTAAAATAGCCATTTGCTCATCTGTTAGGATTGATAAAACATTTCTGGCTATTGTGGATAAGAATATCTCGTTATGACCAAGTCCGTTGGGTTCCTGATCGCGCAAATATTGAAAACCGAAATAATCGGCCACTTTCCCCGGCGGTAGAGACGTGTCCATACACATGTCTCCGGTAAGAAAAGTAAACGCAAAAAATGCCGGAGGTTTATTGTTGTCTTTGGCAACACAATCGCCAACCCCTGCTATGGAGAAAGTTGCCATAACAATCAGCGTCAGAAAGCAAATAAAAAAATTCTTTTTTTTAACCATCATTGTTCCCTTCCAATTCTTGTAGGCAGTGTTCAGCTTGACTATTCAACTTAATTATTTAAATTTTCATCTTTGTCTTGAAACTACCCGCCGTTAATAAAAAATGTGAAACTTTGCTGGCTTGCCGAACTTGACTCATCTTCGGCGTTAAATGCCCGGCGCATAGCCAATCATAGCTGCCGGAGTCTGTCTCGAATCTGTGGCAAGCTGCAATGATCGCTTAACTAAGTTTTAGGGTTTTAGAAGTTGTAAATATCCAACTCTTGCTTGTTGTGTTTACAGAAAAAATAATCATGATAGTGAAAAATAATTTGTGCGTCATAAGGTTTTACTCTATTTTTTATAAATTAATTTAAATAAAAACAAATACTAATATGGGGTTAAAACGATGTACAGGGTATTATCTCTTCCCATGCGTAGCAGGCGCCGCGAATGCCACAGCCATCAACTTGAGTTGCACTGCCGGAGTAGATATCTTCATTGGGAACCGGTGTGGGATAATATGTTTGGCGTGCCGTTGCAGCCATATAGCAATACCACTGCCAGAGCTGTCTATACGATCTGCTTTTCACCTTCGTAATTAGCCGGGGCTGTGAAACCGTTATCATAAGACTTGCTTCCCATAAACGTGTCTCCTAAATCCAATATGAATTAGGGGAATCTGCGAAGATGTTTTGTATAGTATAGTAACCCTGTAGTAATTCGTATTGAAATTTGGATCTTTAAAATGAGGGTATGACAAAACATCAAAGGCAAAACTTTCCCCAGACTCCGTTGGGCCTGAAAAGCATACTCATCGCCTGTTCAGAGCCAACGGAGTTCTGATTTTTATAATGGAGTTGATAGTAATATCGGGAATTGAGCAAGAGATCTTCAAATTCAACCTTAACTGGTGCAGAATTTTCAGCAGATAAGGTTTCGGTTTGACTATTCAGATTTCCCGATGTGGTTCCGCAGGTATAATAAAATTCCATATCATCATTGGGTAAAACACTTACTGTTATGGAATCTTCGCCTGGGTTGCCCAACAATACTTGCGATCCAGCTTCTTATGATCCAGAGCAGCTTGCATTGTCTGTCTGGCCTGTATTATCAGTGTCATCTGAATCATCGGTGTCGTCTGAATCATCGGTGTCGTCTGAATCATCGGTGTCGTCTGAATCATCGGCGTTGTCTGAATCATCGGTGTCGTCTGAATCAACGGTGTCATTTTTGCCGCCGGGGATGCCACTTTCCGAAATG
>JAAERL010000691.1 GCA_024230435.1 Desulfobacteraceae bacterium | reverse complement strand
GGGGATCATATCCTCGGTGCGCCCACGGGTGGCGAACAGGCTTTGATGGCCGTCGCGCAGGGTGAGATCTTCTATTTTAACGGGATTGCCGGCCTTGGGCCTGTCTTTTTCATAATTCATTTTTGTCATTTTGACTTGGTCATGGTCGTTCATCTAACGGCCCTCCTGAATTCTAATATTATCGAAACCTTTGTTTGTTAAAACCAATTACCGGATACCATGCAATGCTTTCATCTGCATCAAATTACGCAATTGCATCATTGACTGCCGGCCGCTAAGCCCCCACAAGTTAAGCGCCATTGGAGCGCCTGCCAAGGGTTGCGCGGCAGCCATTGCTTCCAGGCCTGCTTCCTGTTCCTGCTGCATGTAGGTTGCCACAGCAGCCATGGCTGCGGCCATTTTCTTTTCTTGGTTATCCATCAGCTCATATAATCCTTTGCGTTTGGAGTTTTCACATTATTGTCAGGCTACAGCGGGATGTTCCCGTGCTTTTTCGGCGGACGCAATTCCCTTTTGGTGCACATCGTTTCCAGGGCCTCGATCAGGCGCGGACGGCTATGTGACGGCTGGATAATGGCGTCAATATAGCCACGGCTGGCAGCACAGTATGGATTGGAAAATAATTCTTCGTATTCTTTTATTTTTTCCTGGCGTTTGGCTTTGGGATCATCAGCGGCCTTGATTTCCTTGCGATGAATCACATTGGCGGCCCCTGCCGCACCCATCACTGCAATCTCAGCGGTAGGCCAGGCAAACGCCATGTCCGCCCCAAGATCTTTGGAGCACATGGCCAGGTAAGAACCGCCATAGTCCTTCCGGGTAACGAGCAACAGCTTTGGAACTGTGGCCTCGGAATACGTCCAGAGAAGTTTAGCGCCATGGCGGATAATTCCACCCCATTCCTGGTTGCTTCCCGGCAGATATCCGGGAACATCGGCAATGGTTAACATCGGAATATTAAAGGCGTCGCAAAAACGGATAAAGCGGCTTGCTTTATCAGAAGAATTGATGTCCAGGCACCCGGCCATTACCGTGGGCTGGTTTGCAATAATACCAATGCTGCGGCCGTTAAGGCGTGCAAAGCAGATGATAATATTGGGGGCGAAAAATTCATGGGGTTCAAAAAATTCACCGTTGTCTACTACAGACCGGATAACCTCTTTCATATCATACGATTGATTTGGGCTGTCCGGAATGATTTTGTCCAGATTTGGGTCAGTGCGTTTTGGATTGTCCCCGGTATTTGCAATTGGAGGATCTTCCATATTATTAGAAGGTAAATATGAAAGCAGTTGTTTGATCCGGTCAAGGCAGTCCTGGTCGTTTTCACAAGCGAATTGGGCTACCCCGCTTTTCTGATTGTGAGCCATAGCGCCACCGAGATCCTCAAAATTGATTTCTTCACCGGTAACCGATTTTATGACCTCGGGGCCTGTGATAAACATATATCCGGTGTTTTTGACCATGAAAATATAGTCGGTCATGGCGGGCGAGTAAACCGCTCCACCTGCTGTGGGGCCCATGATGGCTGATATCTGCGGAATCACGCCGGAAGCAACGGAGTTTCGGTAAAAAATCTGTCCGTAGCCTGAAAGTGCGTCTACACCTTCCTGGATACGCGCACCGCCGGAATCGTTCATACCGACAAAGGGAGTGCCTGCTCTCAGGGCCATATCCATGACCTTGCAAATCTTTTTAGCATGCATCTCACCAAGGCTTCCGGCCCGCGAGGTGAAATCCTGGGCAAAAGCGAATACCGGACGCCCGTCCACCAGGCCATGCCCGGTAATTACACCATCGGAAGCAATGGATACCTTTTCCATGCCGAAATTGACGCAACGGTGTTCAACAAACATATCAATTTCGCGGAAAGTTCCTTTGTCAAAAAAATGCTTGAGCCGCTCACGCGCGGTTAGCTTGCCTTTTTCTTTATGTTTGGCAACTAGTTTGGAGCCTCCCATCTCAAGCAGTTTAGTTTCACGCTCCTTTAATTCTTTAATCTTATCTTCAACCTTGCCCATTCGCCTTTCCTTTCAATTTCGAAGCGTCGTCCCTATTGCCGTTGTCTTTGAATTTAAAATGCTCTTATTCTTATCTAACGGCAGGGTTTTGTTTGGGCCGCCAACATGATTTCAGCAGCCTTGGTGGCAACCATGCAACCGTCTTCGACTTTTTTCATCAAATCAGGCAGAATTTCCCTTACCCCCTTGTTTTGAAAAAACTGATCCTTTAATCCATCTTCTACAAGACTCCAAGTCCAGTCTAAGGCCTGCTTTCTGCGTTTTTTTTCTATTTCGCCCGAAGCGCCGAGTTTTTCACGATGATCCATAATCACTTGCCAGATAGTATCCAAACCTTCGGATTCAAGCGCACTGCAGGTCAGGACGGGAGGAGTCCAATTCGGAGAAACCGGCTGGAGTAAATGCAGCGCGTTTTGGTATTGTTGTTGCGCTTTTTGAGCTCTTTCGATGTTATCACCGTCGGTTTTATTGATGGCGATAGCGTCCGCGATTTCCAGGATACCTTTTTTAATACCCTGCAGTTCATCTCCCGCACCGGCAAGCATCAATACCAGAAAAAAATCCACCATAGAATAAACGGCCGTTTCGGATTGTCCCACCCCAACGGTTTCAACAAGAATCACATCATAGCCTGCGGCCTCGCAAACCAGCATGCTCTCGCGCGTGCGGCGGGCAACTCCTCCCAGGGTTCCACCTGAAGGTGACGGGCGAATGAAAGCATTGGGGTTCACCGAAAGACGTTCCATCCGGGTTTTATCTCCCAGGATGCTGCCCCCGCTGCGGGAGCTGCTGGGGTCCACCGCCAAGACGGCTACCTTTATGCCCTGAGAGATTAAATACATGCCGAAACTTTCAATGAAGGTACTCTTGCCTGCTCCAGGTACCCCGGTAATGCCCACGCGGGGGGCTTTGCCGGTATAAGGCATCAGGTTGTCGAGCACTTGCATCGCCAATTGGTGATGGGCAGGATGAATGCTTTCGATTAAGGTAATGGCTTTTGCAATAATCGCGCGTTCTCTTGCCAGTACACCGTCAATATAGCGTTTCGGCTTGTCAGGTTTCATTTGGCTTCTAAAACTTCAAGGCATTTTTGAGCAGAATCGGTTATCGGCGTACCTGGACCGAAAACCGCGCTGGCGCCGGAGTTGATGAGTTCCTCATAGTCGCGCGGAGGAATAACACCGCCTACAACAACCTTGATGTCCTGTGCGCCGCTTTTCTTCAGTTCCTGCACCAAATTGGGCACGAGAGTTTTATGACCCGCTGCAAGGCTGGACGCACCAATAAGATGCACATCATTTTCCATAGCCATGCGGGCGACTTCTTCAGGTGTTTGAAACATAGGGCCGATATCAACATCGAAGCCCAGGTCGGCATAGCCCGTTGCTACGACTTTTACGCCCCTGTCGTGACCATCCTGGCCCATTTTAGCCATCAGGATTCGTGGGCGCCGGCCATGTTTGTCCATAAAGTTTTTGGTGCGGTCCTTGATTTCGTTGATCACATCCGAATCTCCAAACTCGGAAGCGTAAACACCGGAAACACAACGCGTGGTGGCTACATAGCGGTCGAAGACCTTTTCCATGGCGTCTGAAACTTCACCCACAGTGGCGCGCAAACGTACTGCCGGCAAGGTGGCTTCGAGCAAATTGCCGCCTTTTTCCGCAGTCTTGGTCAAATTGGCCAGAGCTTTCTCAACAGCAGCATTGTCGCGTGTTGACCGGATTTGTTTTAATCGTGCGACTTGCTCGTCGCGAACCGAACCGGGAACTTCCCGAACTTCAAAATCTATGTCTTCGTCTACCTTGTATTTGTTCACTCCTACAATCACGTCAGTCCCTCTGTCAATCAGAGCCTGACGCCGTGCGGCCGATTCTTCGATACGCAGTTTAGGCATTCCGGATTCGATGGCTTTGGCCATACCGCCGAGCCCTTCAACTTCATCGATAATTTTTTCGGCTTGCTTAACCAGCTCGTTCGTTAGCGATTCCATGTAGTAAGAGCCCGCCAACGGATCGATAACTCGGCAAACCTGAGATTCTTCCTGCACGATAATCTGGGTGTTACGGGCGATGCGTGCAGAAAAATCAGTTGGTAAACCTACGGCTTCGTCAAACGAGTTGGTATGCAGGGACTGGGTACCGCCCAAAACAGCGGAAAGGCATTCTAAGGTTGTGCGAATCACATTGTTGTAAGGATCTTGCTCTGTAAGACTCCAGCCCGAGGTCTGACAATGGGTACGCAGCATGGAAGATTTCGGATTCTTGGGATTGAATTGGCTCATCAATTTGTGCCACAAGAATCGAGCTGCACGCAACATGGCAATTTCCATAAAGAAATTCATGCCAATGCCAAAGAAAAAAGACAGTCTTGGCGCAAAGGTGTCCACATCCATACCCGCTGCTATTGCCGTACGGACATATTCAACGCCGTCAGCCAGGGTAAAGGCCAACTGCAATGCGGAATTGGCCCCGGCTTCCATAATGTGATAGCCGCTGATGCTGATGGTGTTATATTTGGGCATATGCTGTGAACAAAACGCCATGATATCCGAAATTATCCGCATCGATGGCTGGGGCGGATAAATATAGGTGTTGCGTGTAAGGTATTCTTTTAAAATGTCGTTCTGGATCGTTCCCGTCAACTGCTCATGTTTAACACCCTGTTCTTCGGCGGCTACGATGTAACCGGCCAGAATGGGCAGCACTGCGCCGTTCATGGTCATGGATACGGACATCTTATCAAGGGGGATCTGGTCAAAGAGAATTTTCATATCTTCAACCGAATCGATTGCCACGCCTGCTTTGCCTATGTCACCGGAAACCCTCGGATGATCCGAATCGTAACCCCGGTGGGTGGCCAGGTCAAAGGCTACAGAGAGCCCTTTTTGCCCGGCTGCCAGGTTACGGCGGTAAAACGCATTGGATTCCTTTGCTGTGGAAAACCCTGCGTACTGCCGGATTGTCCATGGACGGCCGGCATACATGGTGGCCATGGGACCGCGCACAAAGGGAGCAAATCCTGGCAAAGAATCAATATGTTCCATGCCGGCGAGGTCTTCTTTTGTATAAAGTGGCTTTACGCCTATACCTTCGGGCGTCTTCCAGTCCAATTCGTCCAAGGCTCGCCCCCGAAGTTGTTTGGCCGCAAGCTCTTTCCATTTTTTTTGATCAGTCATGGTTTAAACCTCTTTGTAATAGTTATAAGTCCGCCGCCCCTAAGGTGTCGGGTAAGAAAAGTTTTCAAGTTGTAAAGCCAATAAATGATAACTGTTTATCGAACAGTTCTTTTCAAAAAGTAGCCATCCGGGTCGATTTCTTGCCGAAGCAATCGCAAATCCTCTTTGGAAGGCATTTGCATATCCTTCAGATCAGGCGAGATCAATAAATCAAACTCTACCAGTTCCTGAATGTCTTTAGCAGTTTTTCCCGGAAGTACTTCCAGAAGCATCATGCGGCGGGTTTTTTTATCAAACCCGAACAAAGCCTGATTGGTGATTACCCTGTATGGACCGGATCCCATCACACCGGCCTTTCTACGGTAATCAGGCGAGCCGTCCCCGAAACCGATACTTGTTACAAAGTCAAGCCTATTAACAAACCGCCGTTTTTCCAGCGCCATGATAGAGATGGTCTTTTCGCAGTTGGCCGCCATGGCTCCGGCGCCGCCGCTTCCGGGAAACCGTGTTGCCGGTTTTTCATAGTCGCCTCCCTGGAAATGGGAGTTGATATTTCCATACATGTCGATTTGGGCGCCCCCGATAAACGCATAATCGGAATACCCCCGCTGGGTCAGTTCAAAGGCGGCACACAACCCCTTGGCATAGGGCGCTTTTCGAAAGGCTCTGGTGTCCCCGACGGACAAAGGCATGCCCTGCTCCAGAATCGCCGCCAAGGATCCGGCCTCGAAGATCATGTTTAAATTGGGTGCATGGGTTAACTGAGCATGCATTGCGGCAATGATGGGCAACCCCGTGCCGACAAATACGATGGTCTCATCTTCCAGTACACGCGAACCTGTGTAAGCAATCATTTCAAATGGGCCACATTCAGCCATGATAAATACCTCCTGAAAGGATTAAAATCTTGATCAAAGATTTATTCCAAAATAATTGGCTGAACTCCATCTTTCTGGCGGAGCTCTTTCAAAACTTTGTATGGTTTCTGGCTCAGAAAATCATCAAAGGTTTCACTGCTGAAGATGTACTGGTCATAATAAGCCTGCAGTTTGGCCTTATCGCCGGTTTTTCTAAATTCATCGCAGATACTGCGAAATTCCAGAAAATGGGGCATATCGAACCAATAATTGCCGTAACAAGCCCCGGGTGTTGCGCCAAAAGGCTGTTCAACAACCGCATCGACTACCGGATAGGGGATTTCCGTCAGGTTGGGATAGTTACGGATATTTTCACCGGGAATAACCACTTCGGCAGTCATAATGGTGCGGACAGCGGCCTGGGCGATTTCCGGGCAGGTGCACAATGCCCCGAAAATACGTGCGTTACCGTGCATATCCGCCGCCTGAACATGTACAATTCCAACATCGGGATGACAGGCGGGCACAAGGTAAACATTTTCACCGGAAAAAGGACACTCAATCATTTTCCCTCTGTTGATCAATTCCATATCGCTACCGCCGTGGTCGCGGGTGGGAATAAAGGGAATACCGTATGCTGCGGCCTTGAATCGGGCGCTCATACCATAATTGGTATAATCATCCAATTGAATCATGCCATTGCTGGTAAGGTGGCGCAGCAGCGGTGCAATACCGATAACCTCATAACCGTACCAAGCCAATTCAATACGCTTGATGGAAAGATGGTCAGGATTCAGAATCATGGCGCCGGCCAGCAGCTCGCAGCAAATGGAGTTTGACTGGAAAGACAAGGTCAAATCCTTGGCTCCTTTGCGAATGATTTCATGGATGATCGCAACCGGCACGCGTGTATTGACAAATCCGCCGATGCCGATATTAATGCCATCTTTGATGTGTTTGGCAACCGCCTCTTTTAATGTTGTACGTTTGTCCGACAGCCCCTTTTTTTTGTTCACCGCAGCTTTTCGAGCTTGAGTGGGTGTAGGGCCCCAATACTCAAAGGGTTTGTTCTGACGCCTTTTAATCAGATCACTGGATAGCGATGTGATGTTTTTAATCGAAGAGCCAGCTTTTTCGTTCATTGCGTATCCCTCCGCACAGTTATTAAGGCTTTGCCAGCCTTTAGTGGACCGGGTTTTTCCGGCAGAGAACCTTTCTGCCGGAAAAACCATAAATCTGCAATAATTTCTTGTTTTTTTTCAGAAACACTCGGCGCCGCAAAAAGGGTTAGCCGAAAACACCCCATGAAAAACACAAGGTCCATAGAATCGAAAATGCTATAACAATGAGCAACCACAAATCTTCTTTTTTCATTTTTATTCCTCCTGTTCAAAATCCGTGTTTATACGGTTTATCGGAGCCGTTTAATTTTTCACCACGATATTGGTTTCTTTTTCAGCCCGGTCAATTTGTACCGGATTGGTGGTTGCCATTTCCGCTTTGAAACACAATGCCCACATCATAAAGATACCTACGATCCACCATACGATCTGCCAGGACCAAAGATGGGGGAAGCCGCCAAAAGAAAATGCCTTATTGCCTATAATACAAAGCGGTCCGATGGCGATGAGATACCAAAGCGGAACAAAGACTTTCATTACTTTTCGCCAGGCCTTGCCAGAAGGGCTGGGCTCATCTACAGAATTAAGCCATTTGCGTATTTCCTGCTGACGCTCAACGGTTTCAGGTTTATCCTTGAGTCCGAGACCCCGGCAACCATAGGCGATGGCGAATCCCACGGCGCACCCCCAAAATGCCGGGTGAAGGGATAAGGGCTTGGGTATGATTTTGTAGGTAATAAATATTGATACCATGGCGCCGATCAATCCCAAAACTGCTCCTATGCTTGGAAAACGGAATCCCCACAAGGTGCCTGCCAGCAAAATATACATAATGAAACCGAAACAAGTTGCCAGCGCTCCAAGAATAACCAGCACCGCCTTTGATGTTAATCCCACAAAGATAGCGCCTGCGATCAGCACAGTAGCCAAAAGGCGGTTAACCCAGATTTGTTCCTTATCGCCGGCCTTCTGTTTGCGAATATAACGCCAGTAAACATCCCGCAGCAAAATCGAACCTCCGGTACCAATGTATGGCGCGGCTGTTGAGTGGATGGCTGCAATGGCGCCTATAAAAACAATTCCCAGCATAAATGACGGTAAATATGCCTGCATCAGCATGGGAACGACATCCCTATCGCTGGCCAGGTTTGCAAACTGACCAACACCGCTGACCTGAAGAACCTTGGCGCCAAGCCCCTGAAAAGCGGCAAAGAAAAAAAGTGAGAAACCGACAACGAAGGTAGACATAAATGTTTGCTGCCAAGCCAATGGTTTGGGAGATTTGATGCCAAAGGTCCACATGGTAAATGCTGGAGATGACTGAATTCCCATTAATGCGAATAAATAGGTAAGAATGTAAAAAGCAGTCCAGCCTTCGCCTCTTAGCGCCATATCAATAACCTTGGGTACTTCGAGATATTTTTGCTCGAGGGTGGCTATTTTTGTTGAAAACTCAGTCCATCCACCCAGGGCGTGAAGCACATAGAAGCCAAGGATAATGATACCGCCGACTAGCAGGATGAACTGGATCACACCAACCCATGTGCTGGCTTTCAACCCGCCGGTGCAGACATAAAACCAGACGATAAATCCCATGAAAAGAGCGCCATGTAAAATGGGCACACCACAGATAACATTGAACAATGCAGCGGCCGCCACGATTTGCAGCGCGGAGTAAAAAACAGCGTACAATGTAGCTGCAATTACCACCAGCCAACGAACCGCTTCATTGTTGTAGTAGTAAGCGTACATATCTCCGGGAGTGATGAATCCGTATCGTTTTCCCATCAGCCAGGTCCGTTTTGAAAAAAAAGTACCTGTAATGGGAATGGTCAATACATAAAAAGACGCAAAGGCGTACGCCAGGCCGAATTTCCAAATTGCTCCCGGATGCCCAATGAAGGTCCAGCCGCTGAATGAGGCAGCGGTGGAGGCCATTAAAAAGGCAACGAATGGAATGGATCTGCCACCGATTGCATATCCAGAAGAGGTTTTTTCGGTGAAATATCCTTTTAGTCCCCAATAAAAGCAGTAAATAATATATAGTCCCAACATAATGTAAACCCAAGTTGTGCTGGTCATAAGATAAATCTCCTCTTGCTTTGTTTATAAATTCGGAGCATTTTCTCGTTTATTGGCAGAATACCTAACCGGAAAAAAAGCTCAGTGGCCCCCACTCATGATATGCGTGTCTCCTAACACCTTGTTTTTATGGTTTATATATATAAATGGCTTGTTGTAACCAAGCTCAACGTACCCGGTATTAATCCCGTTGGCAAAGCTCAACCAGTACTCCATTTGTGGCTTTAGGGTGAAGGAATGCAATCTTAGCACCGCCGGCTCCTATACGCGGGGTTTGGTCAATCAACTGAACACCGGCTGCCTTAAGCTCCTCCAACGCGTTTTCGATATCTTGCACTCGAAAAGCAACGTGCTGAATTCCCGGGCCCTTTTTTTCAATATACTTAGCAACGGGACCATCCGGTGCAGTAGATTCAAGTAATTCGACTTCACTTTCGCCAACCGGGAAAAAAGCGGTCGTAACCTTTTGAGCTTCAACCGTTTCTTCTCCCTCGAAGGGTAATCCCAAAACATCTGTCCAAAATTTTCTGCCATCGGCGATACTGTTTACGGCGATGCCCAGATGATCAATTTTTAAAATTTTCATAGCAAGACTCCTTTTCGCAGCTACTGTTAACATATCGAAAATACGTTGAGAAAAACGGTAGCTAATAGCATAAGCAGGCACCCATCGGCAAATACCTTTTCCGGATGGTAACAAGATAAAATCTGTTTCTGAATGCCATCAATTACGGATTCCGGGATCATTCCTGACCTTTGTAATTTTGACGATAAAAACCAATGTGTTAAGGATTGTGTATGATACAAAGGATCCTTTTGTTGGGGGATATTCTTGTAAAATTGGATCAGCAAATGGTTTTGTACGGGGTTTTGTTTTAAATGGGGGAGGGTAAAAAACACATAAAAATCAGCATATATGGGCTTTGTAGAATTCAAAGGGGTATTTATTTGCTGTTTTTTTTTCAATAGCAAAATTCCAATCAATTCGGTGAGCCAACTGCACTCCACATCTGAAAATGTTATACCAAGCACGTCGCTTTAAAATTGAAAAATGCTGAATTTTTTTTAGTGTTAGTAATTTACTAAGTTGAGAAAATTCTGTAAATCAGTGCGGAACTGTTTTTTTTGTAGGTATTTTTGAAATTTTTTTGTAGGTTAAAAACCTACAAAAACTATTTAGTGCGTTCAAACATCTTCACCGCATAACGGATAAGTTCGGAGGCATTTTTTAGCCCCAGCTTTTCCTTGATACGCTCGCGGTAGGTGCCGATGGTTTTCATACTCAGATTTAATTTTCGGGCAATCTGCTTTGTATTGAGACCTTCAGCCAAGGCGCTAAGAACCTCCAACTCGCGATTTGTCAATTTTTTGATCGATTCATCCGGATGTGCGGACTGTCTTACAAAACTGTTTAATATTGAGTGTGTCAGTTTTTTGCTGGCGTATATCTCTCCGGCTAAAACCATCCGAACAGCCTGCACGATAGATTCAGAGGCTTCCTGCTTCATAATATAGCCCCGTGCGCCAGCAGACAGCGCCCGCTCGGCATACAACGACTCGTCGTGCATGGAAAGAACCAGTACCGGCATGGCTTTAAAACGCTTATTGATATCACGGATCAGTTCGATACCGCTGGGTCCCTTGAGTATAATATCCACGATAACCATATCCGGTTTTAAATCCATAACCTTTTCCCATGCGCTGTAAACATCGGGGGACTCTCCGCAGACTTCCAGATCGGGCTCATTGTTGATAAGCTCTTTGAGCCCGCTGCTAAATACCGGATGATCCTCAACGATTAATATCCGGCTTATATTTTTTTTATCGCAATTACCGAATGTCTGCACTACACTCCTCCTGTGTTGAGTTTAAACGTTTCCAAAATTTAACATTTACGGTAGTTCCATTATTTGCCTCAGAGTGAATACTAAAATCCGCATTAATTTTTTTTGCACGCAATTCCATGATTCGCAAACCGATCCCCTTTGGCCGTTCCATCTGCTTGATGCCAATACCATTATCATGAATGACAACGCAGTAACGGCCATCGCTTTTGGTTATGCTGACAGTAATTTTTTCAGCCTGACCGTGCTTTACGGCATTATGAACCGCTTCA
The DNA here is from genome assembly GCA_024230435.1 of Desulfobacteraceae bacterium. GTDB lineage: Bacteria > Desulfobacterota > Desulfobacteria > Desulfobacterales > Desulfosarcinaceae > UBA2230. The sequence continues at coordinate 12,601 of JAAERL010000691.1, read as the reverse complement.
TGGGTAATATAATAAAGGTGTGTTGCAATGGCATTATCGTGAAAAATGACCGGACAAGTAAGATCCAAAACGCAATTGACATTAAAGACATCACTGACATTCTGAACCAGTTCCTGCAGGGATGATTTCAATCCGTGAATATCCAGGTTGACCGGGCACAGGCCATGGGTCAGCATACGGGTCTTTCGAATTGCCTCCATGGTCAAGTGCCTTATTTTTTCAGCCATATCGGCCTCTTCAATGATTTTTTCTTCAAGCTTGTCCCTGAGGACTTTTGTCAGAACTTCCACCCCGATAAGATGAGGACAAAGATCGTCATGCAGGTCCTGGCCGATCCTGAGTCTTTCTTTTTCACTGATATCCATGATTTCTTTTTCCAGCCGAAGCATCTCGGTTACATCATCAATGGACGCCAAAACACAAGGTTCGCCCCATAGTTCAATAATTTCTGCCGATAAAAATCCTTTACGGACCTGATTTGCCAGTGTTAAAAATTCAACGGTCTGACCGCGAATACTGCGATGTTTTTCTATGGATCGCATTAACAGTTGAACTTCTTCGGAACTGGAGAAGAGCCTTATTTTTGTCAAGCTGCTGCCAACGAACTCATCGTATTCATATCCGGTGGTTTTTAAAAGACTATCGTTGGCATTGATAATCCGCATGCTCTTTAAATTGACAATAAAAATGGCATTAGGGCTTAACCGGAAGGCTTTTGAAAACATTTCCTCTGAACAGCGCAGGGCGATTTCAGCCTGCTGGCGCTCCTTAATCTCCTTTTTTAAATCCGCACTGTATGCTTCCAGTTTTTCCATGAAACTGTTGAAATAAGAAGCTAACTGTCCTAATTCGTCATTGGCCTGCCTTGTCATACGAACTGAAAAATCAGCAGTGGCTCCCGAATTGAATTTATCCTTAAGCTCTTTGATCGGATTTGTTATCGATTCATTGATTCTAAAGGTAATAGCCATGAAAAGCGCCAGCGAAAGTATCAGCCCCGTCATCATCAACTCGCGGATAGAGTCCATCGGAGCATAAAATTCTTCCAGGTAGCTGCTGGATGCAACAATCCACTCTAATTCAGGAATATAGTTAAATATCACCAGCTTATCACGCATTGTGTTATCGCCGGGGTTTTTCCAGGGATAAACTATCTTGCCGCTGCGCTTTCGGCAAACGACTTGAATAAACTTTCTGCCCGAAGCGTCAATCTCATCGATAATATTGACCCCCTCGAGCTTTGGATGAATCACTAGGGTTCCCTTGGTATTAATGACATATGAATAGCCCGTCCGTCCAAAACGCAGGGATAAAATGCTGTCGCGAAAATCATCCACGTTGACAAGCTGGTTAAACTCTTTACGGTAAGAAGAGGCTGAAATGATCCAGTCCCAGGGCTGAAAATAGGTCATTTGCAAGGCCTTGGGGCGTTTTACCTGTTCGCCGGGGTTTTGCCAGTTATATTCCAAATAGCCTTGCTTACGCCGTTTTTGTTTCTTCACAAAATCGTAATGAGAAATATTTACGCCCAAAAGCGTTTTTTGGGGATGAACTCTTAGAACTCCCTGGCTGTCCATGCAATAGATATATCCGGATGTGCCTATCTTTTGACTCAACAACGTTTCACTGGCAAGATTCTTGGCTTGCTGTTCACTTAGCTGGCCCATCTCGAAACGGCGATAAAAATGCTCGACAATTTCTCGATTTTTCTCTACCGCGGCACGCAAATAATTTTTAAGAGAAACCGAGGCTGCTGTTTGGACCATATTCAAAATGGTCGTAGTCGAACTTTTCAACTCGCTTTCAATACTTTTTGTTATGATATTGCGCACTAAAACATAAAATATTAAGCTGCCGATTCCTAAAGCTATTAAAAAAATTCCAAAATAGCTTATGAACAATTTGTTGCGAATAGGTTGATTCGCCATATACTGTCTGAATTTCATAACGGCGCCATTTATTAAAATTTCATTCTGTTTACCCAAAAAACCTGAAAAAACAGGAGGCAATGGCATTGCTAAACAACTATCACAATAGCATACATAGGGTGATGCTAAAAGAGGGCTCTCTTAGCTTAGAATCCACTTCAATTTGAGTCTATATGTTTGCGATGGATTGTGAGGGTACTGGTATTACAACTCTTTATTTTTATCCCTTACCGACTTAAACCATCTTCTGGCCGGCACTTCTTGTGTTTTAGGCTCGGGCGCCTCACTCATAAACAAAATACCCATACGTGTTACCAAAGCACCTAAAAGAACATATCCCAAAATTACCTGAAGCGATAAAAAGAAATAACCTAAATAACCTTGCCAGCCGCCGCTTTTGACAGCGTGCATGTCGCCAAATCCTAAAGTGGTCATGGTTACGATAGAAAAATAGAATGATCGCGCCAGAGTATGCATCCAGCCAAAAGCCGGTCCATTTTCTACCTGTCTCAGATCAGCAATAATGCTGCTTTCTGTGTTTGGAAACACCGCAAAAAACCAGTAAATAAAACAAAAGATGGCGGAAATAATAAAAAACGCTTTAATAATCCGCTTTGTTGAACTGCCATAATTAGATAATAACCAAAACCATTTTACGCAAAACGCTACGAATCGTTTACCTTGAGTCCGTTCATTTTCAATCCATTCTTCCCATTTTATTCGGCGGATATTGTTTTTAAATGCTGCCTTGAGTCCAGGATCGATGGTGATCCCATCCAGGCCAACCCCGGTAAAATTGGTCTTTTTATCAAAATCGCAATTTTCAATAGTGGTCATACTATCAGCATAGGCAAAATTTAACATCGCGCCTTGAAGTTTGGCGCCTTGAAGCTTGGCCCCCTGAAGTTTGGTTCTTTGAAGTTTGGCGCCTTGAAGCTTGGCCTCCTGAAGCTTTGCATCTTGAAGCTTTGCATCTTGAAGATTAGCGCCTTGAAGTTCAGCGCCTTGAAGCTCAGCCATTTGAAGATTTGCCATTTGAAGATTTGCCTTTTGAAGTTTGGCTTCTATAAGCTCAGCTCCCTGAAGATTAGCCCATAGCAACTCAGCTTCCTGAATATTAGCTTCTTGAAGATTCGCTCCTTGAAAATTAGCCATTTGAAGATTTGCCCCTTGAAGTTCGGCTCCTTGAAGTTCGGCTCCTTGCAGATCAGCTCCTTGCAGATCAGCCCCTTTAAGATCAGCGCCTTGCAGATCAGCCCCTTTAAGATCGGCTCCTTGAAGATCAGCCCCTTTAAGATCAGCCTCTTGAAGATTAGCTTCTTGAAGATTAGTCTCTTGAAGCTTGGCCTCTTGAAGCTTGGCTTTTTGTAAATTAGCCTCTTGTAAATTGGCCTCTTGAAGGTTAGCCATTTGAAGTTTGGCCTCTTGTAAATCAGCCTTTTTAAGATTAACCATATGCAGATCAGCCATATGCAGATCAGTGCCTTGAAGATTTGCTCCCTCTAACCCTATTTGAGTTTTCGGATTATGCTTACGCCAATTAATCCATCCAGTCATATCTTGATTTTCAGAGCAGCTTACTAAAATATCGTACGGGTCAAGATTATATTTTATTTCTTTTCTTATTTTATTGGCCATGGCTTCAACCACCCCCCTTTTTAAACATCATGGTTTTGTATAAACCTATAACTCGATGCCTATGGATTTTACTATGTGTCTGAATTTATAGAATTTAAAAATCTGCTTATTAAGCTTTGTGTTATAATAATATCAATGAGTTACATGACATTTTTACACATAGTGACAAAAAAACCTAAATATCAAGTATAACCAATCACTAAGAGCTTGTTTGGGCAAGAAGGCAGTTAGCAACAAATGCGAAAGAGAGTCTAAAATTCCGCAATTTGAAACTATTCAGCAGAAGTAAATTGATTAGAATATTAGAGATTAGGTGAAGGTCGAAAAAGATGCCAATCTGCCTTTACTGTGCCTGATTTGGATTTTTTTTCAAGGCACGTCACAGGTGCATAAGCATTGCCGAATGTCCATCTGAGAAATAGCCAACTGGACCGATATCTGTGTTTTACCAAAAATCTTATCCTCGAAATATCAACGATAAGCTTGCCGTAAGGATTTGATCCCGGCCAAATTTGTCTAAAAAATATCGTTGCCGGTTATCCGCTATGCCTGCACAAAACGGCTGTTAGTTTCCCATATGTAAAATGTATAACAAAACCGGGGTAAAAAGTCTATTAGCATTTCATACTATTACAATTGGTTATGGCAAGGTTTGATTTTATATCGATTAAGAAATGATACCGGCGTTACGAGCCCTGTTCTCCAGTTCAGTAATTGCGGCCCGCCCAACAGGGCCTAAATCAAGGCTGAACTCGTTTACAAAAGTATCGATATGCGCCTTGAGCACTTTTGCCGGCATTTCCCTGGCATACTTGCGAATATAGGGCAATGCCGCATCAGGAGCATCCTTGGCCAATGTAATACTTTTCCGGATCATCTTATCAAGTTGTTCGCAATACGTGTTTTTTATTCGTGTATGTGCGGCAATACAACCTAAAGGAATAGGCAGTTTTGTTTGGGTTTGCCACCATTGCCCTAAATCAACAAGCGCTTTAAATCCCGATGCTTCAAAGGTAAATCGGCTTTCATGGATAATGACGCCGCAATCAGCCTTGCCACTGCGCAGATATTCAAAAATTCGATCATAAGTTGTAAACAGCCGGTTTTCAGCCTTTGGGGCCCAAAGCCTGAAAAGCAGATGAGCCGTTGTCCACCGGCCTGGAAAAACGATGCGGCAATGCTGCATATCCGATAGCGACAGGGGTCTTGATGCGACTAAAATAGGTCCGCAACCATAACCCAACGCGGCCCCGCTGTTTAATAAGCGATACGAATCTTTGACATTGAGCCAGGCAAAAAAGGACAGTTTGGAGACATCCAGGGTTTGATGTAATGCCATTTGGTTCAGGGTTTCAACATCGTGAATTGTTTCAACGATTTGAATCCCCGGCATTTTCACCAAGCCGTTTGCAATCCCGTTAAATATAAACGTATCATTAGGGCATGGTGAAAATCCAAGGGTTATCTTCATGTATGCTCCTGGAGTACACTATTTTCGTTTAAAAAACTTCTCTATTTGCTCCACAACACAGCAGAGCTGATCCTGGCTCAATTCAGGATAAATCGGAATCGCCAGGGTTTGCCGGGAAGCATCTTCGGACACCGGAAAATCACCCTCTTGATAGCCAAGATAACTAAAACATTTTTGCAAATGCAAGGGAACCGGGTAATAGATTTCACATCCAATACCGTTAGCGAGCAAATGCTCCTTCAACTTATCACGATCTTGAAAAACGCGAATAACAAATTGATTATAAATATGCCGGTCTTCAATCTCTGCTGGAAGCTGTAACCATTGCTCTAAACCAGCCTCTGAAAACAAACGGCGATAGGTAGCGCCATTGTGCTGGCGTTTTTTGGTCCAACTATCAAGATATTTTAATTTAACTGAAATTACAGCGGCTTGCAAAGCATCCACCCTGAAATTACCACCAATATACTGGTGGTAATATTTTGGTTCCATGCCGTGCATTCGTATTTTGACCAGCATCTTGTAATTTTCAGGTGAATTGGTGGTTATCAGACCGGCATCTCCAAAAGCACCTAAATTCTTGGAAGGAAAAAATGAGAAACAGCCAAAATCTCCAATGCTCCCGGCTCGCCGTCCTTTGTATTCAGAACCTATGGCTTGTGCAGCATCTTCAACCACCACGAGGTTATGATGCTTGGCAATCGCTAAAATAGGCTCCATATCAGCACATTGACCGTATAAATGTATAGGAATGATTGCTTTTGTGTTTTCTCTTTCAGCCCCATCCATTTTTTCAATAACCCGGCGCAGTTCCCCGGGGTCCAGATTGTATGTACGCTTATCGATATCAACAAAAACAGGTTTGGCGCCTACACGCGCAATTGCACCCGCGGTTGCAAAAAACGAATACGGCGATGTCAGGACATTGTCTCCATTACCGACTCCGGCAGCCATCAAAGCACCAAGCAAGGCATCTGTGCCTGATGATACTCCCACAGCGTGGGGCACAGCGCAATACTTGGCCAACTGCTCTTCCATTTGTTCAACCCGTGGCCCAAGAATAAAGTATTGGCTGTCGCAAACTTCATCCAAAACGAGACGAATTTCTTCCCGTAAACTTTTATACTGCGCTTTTAAATCTAATAAAGGTACGTTCATCACCTTTGAATTCTTTCTATTTGTTAGCGCCCATCAGTGCAATAGGTTAATTTATTCAAGATCAAAACGTACGAAAAAATTTTACCACAGGCATCGTAATTGATATTGCAAGTATGAGATTTTTCGCACGCAACAAAGATATCGGGTAAATTGACCTTTTATGGATGGACACTGTTTAAATTAATAAAGCCACTAAGCTCTTACCCTCTTGCGAGGATAAGATGCGCCATTTTGTCTTGCGTTTTTTCCATCGATTTTAATCTCAGAGCATTGTGTTTGCACCACAGGATAACCAAACAGACCGTTCACCTCGCGTGTGAGTCTGTTTCCGGGCTTAATAGCGAATGTTTCATTCATGGAAATAATGGTTTCAATGTTATCTTCCAACTTTAAATGGACAACTGCCTTGCAATCGCCTGAATGGCGCTGTACAATTTCACGCAACCGAACAAGAGATTCTCTATTCGTTCGCTTTGCATCAATATTGAAACGAACTGTAGAAATCCACTGGGACTCTGCATTTTCCATTTTAATGATGGAATCGGCAAGTATTTTTATACCTTTTTCTTCTTTTTGAACTTTACCCTGAATCAAAATAGCGGCATCTTCATCCAGCAATTCATTATAGTCTTTATAAACTTTTGGAAATACTACAATCTCAACCACGGAAGACATATCTTCCAATTGCACAAAGGCCATCAAGTCTTCTTTTTTGGTTCGGATAATTCTTTTAGCCGCAACGATACCGCCGATGCGAATGAGTTTTCCGTCTTCGGTTTCGTTGATAGAGATGGTATCCACATTAGTAAATTTTGTGATCACATTCTTGTACTGTGCCAGCGGATGACCTGAAATATAAAATCCCAAAGCTTCCTTTTCCCGTGTCAGGCGTTCTTTCTGATCCCATTGTTGAATATTTGACATCGATGGAACTGAAATGGACAGCGTACAAGTTTCATCTTCTTCAAAAAGCCCCATTTGCGGATCACAGCGTTCACGCTGAACTTTCTGGCCATAGTCAAGGGCTTCTTCCAGTACGGCCATCAACTGGGAACGGCTGTGCCCCATTGAGTCAAAGGCGCCGCAGGTAATCAGATTTTCAAGCACACGTTTATTCACCTTGCGCAAATCCACCCGTTCACAAAATTCGAAAAAGGTATTAAATTTTCCATTTTCCAGGCGTTCTTCAATGATAGCTTCGATGGCGCCTTCACCCACATTTTTAACAGCTACAAGGCCGAAACATATTATTCCGTCTATTACTGAAAAAACGATTTCGCTGGTATTGATATCCGGCGGTAAAACTTCGATATTATGCGTACGGCACTCATTAATATATTTTACAACACCGTCAATGGAATTTATTTCACTGGTAAGCAATGCAGCGATAAACTCCACCGGATAGTGAGCCTTGAGGTAACCGGTCTGGAAAGAAATTAAAGCATAAGCGGCACTATGGGATTTATTAAACCCATAACCACCGAATTTTTCCATCAAGTCGAACAGGGCCTTGGCTTTTTCCTGTGCAATATTATTTTCGACTGCCCCTTTGACAAAACGTTCCCGCTGCTCGGCCATCATGCTGGCGATTTTTTTACCCATGGCCTTGCGTAAGCCATCTGCTTCCGCCATAGAATAATTTGCCAGGGAGCTGGCGATTTTCATAACCTGTTCTTGATAAACAATGACGCCATAAGTCTGCTTGAGAATGTCCTCGAGCTCAGGCAGCATGTAGGAGACTTGCTTGCGGCCATGCTTGCGCTCGACAAAATCGTCCACCATCCCGCTATCCAACGGACCGGGCCGGTAAAGGGCCACCAGGGCAATGATGTCATTAAAACACTCTGGCTTTAGACGAACTAAAAGATCTTTCATTCCAGAGCTTTCCAGCTGAAAAACACCAGTGGTATCGCCGGAAGCCAGAAGATTGTAGGTATCTTTATCGTCAAAATTCAGATTGGATAAATCCGGTGGCGTTTTGCCTTGTAGCCGAATCAGTTTCAAGGCGTTGTCAATTACAGTGAGGTTACGCAATCCAAGAAAATCGAATTTTACCAACCCGATATTTTCCACCAATTTCATATCCAATTGGGTAACAACTTCACCCTTTTTTCCTTTGTAAAGGGGAAGGTATTCCGCCAGGGGTTTATCGCCGATCACAACTCCCGCCGCATGGGTCGAGGCATGACGGGGAAGACCTTCCAGGGTCAGACAGATTTTTATCAGATCTTGAATTTCAGGCCTGGTTTCCTGCAATTCACGCAGGCGCGGTTCCTGCTCCAGAGCCTCGGACAGCTTGATATTCAGCACGTCGGGCACCAGCTTGGCAATTGTGTCCACTTCCTTGAGAGCAATATCCAGCGCGCGGCCGACGTCACGAATTACCGCTCTTGTTTTTAATTTCCCGAAAGTAATAATCTGGGCTACATAATCGCCCCCGCCATAGTGATCCACAACATATTTGAATACTTTTTCCCGGCCGTTAATACAAAAATCAACATCAATATCAGGCATACTGATACGGGATGGATTGAGAAACCGCTCAAAGATCAGCCCATGCTCTATCGGGTCCAAATCCGTAATACCCAATGAATAGGCCACAAGACTTCCGGCTGCAGACCCTCTGCCGGGGCCAACGGGGACACCGTTTTGTTTGGCATAGGCAATAAAATCGGCCACAATTAAAAAGTAGCCCGGAAATCCCATTTTATTGATTACCGAAATTTCATAATCCAGCCGTTCAAGGTAACTGCTTTTTTTAGCATCCGGGCGCCTTGTCTCAATGACAGGCCACAAACGGTTAAAACCTTCCTTGGTATCACGGGTAAACAAATCCTGAGCGTCGAGCCCGGACTTATTCGGGAATTGAGGGAAGTGATAAGTTTTAAAATCAAAAGAGATATCGCAGCGCTGAGCAATAGATACCGTATTTTCAATTGCCCCAGGAAAATCCTTAAAGTAAGCCGCCATTTCCTCCTTAGATTTAAAATAAAGCTGATCGGTGCCGAATTTGAAACGCCCGCTGTCATTTACTGTCTTGCCGGTCTGTACGCAAAGCAAGACATCGTGAGCGCGCACGTCATCCTTGTCCAGGTAATGGCAATCGTTGCTGGCGGCCATGGGAATGGACAATTTAGCGCTCATTTCACGCAGGGTTTCGTTTACCGTATCCTGAATATCAATGCCGTTGTTTTGCACCTCCAAATAAAAGTTATTTTCACCAAAAAGCTTTTGGTAAAACAAAGCGGATTCTTCAGCCTCTTTGAATCTGCCGTTTTTAATATGTTGCGGAATTTCGCCATGTAAACAGGCAGACATAGCAATCAAACCCGAACAATGCTCCTTAAGCAAAGCCTTATCAATTCGAGGCCGATAGTAAAAACCCTCCAACTGTGCAATTGAGGCCAACTTACATAAATTTTTATATCCTTCTTGATTTTTAGCCAGAAGCACAAGATGGGTGACGCCTTTGGCATCCTTGGGTGTTTTATCCCGGATGCTGCGTGGCGCCATATAGCATTCACACCCAACGATGGGCTTGATACCTTCCTTGACAGCCATTTGATAAAACTCGACCACATTGAACATGGTGCCGTGGTCTGTCATGGCCACCGAATGCATATCGAACTGTTTGACCCGTTTGAGCAAAGCATCGAGCCGGATTGCCCCATCGAGCAGACTGTACATTGTGTGAACATGTAAATGAACAAAATCAGGTATCATTAGGCATTAATCCACCCGGTAGTTGGGGGCCTCCTTGGTGATAATAACATCATGCACATGGCTTTCACGCAAACCTGCCGCAGATATTTTAATAAAGCGGCCCTTTTCTCTTAATTCTTCAATCGTTCGGCAGCCAACATATCCCATACCGGCTTTAAGCCCGCCTACGAGCTGGTGAATATTTGCCATAAGCTGACCACGATGAGGAACTCGTCCCACGATGCCTTCAGGCACTAGTTTGTCATCTTCTTCCTTCTCTGTCTGGTAATAACGGTCTCTGCTGCCTTTTTTCATCGCTTCCAGAGAACCCATGCCACGGTAAACTTTGTAACTGCGGCCCTGGAACAAAATGGTTTCCCCGGGACTTTCATCTGTTCCCGCAAAAAGGCTGCCGACCATAACTGAATGAGCGCCGGCGGCAACAGCCTTGGTAAGATCCCCGGAAAATTTTATTCCTCCATCCGAAATCAATGGTATACCTGATTTGTTGGAAACTGCTTTACAATTCATTATGGCAGTAACCTGGGGTATGCCGATACCGGCAACAATTCTGGTGGTGCAGATGGACCCCGGTCCGATACCAATTTTAACAGCATCCACGCCTGCTTTGACCAAATCCTCGGTCCCTTTGGCGGTTCCCACATTTCCGGCGATTAATTGGATGGTATTGAAAGTCTCTTTTAGCTCGGCCACTGTTTCGATCACATTTTTTGAATGCCCATGTGAGGTATCGATTAATAAAACATCCACACCTGCATTTAGTAATGCCTGAGCACGCTCCAAGCGATCCTCGCCTACGCCAATAGCTGCTCCCACACACAAGCGCCCTATTTGATCTTTACACGCATTGGGATACTTTTTTATCTTTTCAATATCTTTAATTGTAATCATGCCTTTTAGACGGCCATTATCATCCACAACCAAAAGCTTTTCAATACGATGTTCGTGAAGCAGTTTTTTGGATTCTTCCAGGTTAATTCCTTCTTGTACGGTGACCAGATTTTCCTTGGTCATAATATCGGATATCTGCTTTTCCATTTTCGTTTCAAATCTTAAATCACGGTTGGTGACAATTCCAATCAATTTATCACCTTTTGTAACCGGGACACCGGAAATTCGGTATTTTGCCATCAAGGCCAACACTTCATGAACTTGTTGCTCAGGACGAATGGTCACCGGATCCACGATCATTCCGCTTTCCGATTTTTTTACCTGGTCAACCTCCATGGCCTGACTATTGATACTCATATTCCGATGAATGAAACCTATACCACCAGCTCTGGCCATGCTAATGGCGGTTTGCGCCTCGGTAACCGTATCCATAGCTGCACTGACAATAGGAATATTAAGTTTCAAATCACGGGTTAGATATGTGCTCGTATCAGCATCTTTAGGTAAAATATCCGAATAATTAGGTACTAATAAAACGTCTTCGAATGAATAGCTCTCATCCGGTGGTATTTTGTTCATTGAAGCCTCCGCTATTTTTTGAGTAAACTTATTCTAATCTGCTTATATAGTCTCAGGTATAAATTTTAAGCCCGTAAATACGCCGATGACTCCCCCTATCAAAAAAGCAACCGGCTGTCGACAAGGATTAATTGATCCCCTTGACATTCATCTCAGGCAATAATAATAGCCAATGGTGTTTGTTTGTATCAAAGATACCTGTAAAGTTTAACAATCAGCACTTTTAATGCTTAAGTGTAGACGAAGATGCAAATCACCGGCTTTGCTTGTCTTGACTTATAATGTTCTTGAATTCGTTTTCGTCTATTGCGGCAAAAGCGCACAGACGGTGCGGTAAAGGCGCACAGACGGTGTACATTAACGCGCCTTGCTAATAAATTCAAATCAGGCGCAATAAATAACAGAAGATTTACATCTCCTGCGAGCTTAAAGAGACGGGGTAGCGATTACTTTTGGAAATAAATCCCATTAATCCACAGCAAAGATTGATCGATAAAGTAGCGGATGTGTTGCGGCGTGGCGGTGTTATTGCCTATCCCACCGACACAATTTACGGTATAGGTTGCGATATCATGAATAAAAAAGCTATTGCACGCGTTCACCAAATCAAACAGCGTCCTTTTGGAAGGCCGTTTAGTTTTATTTGCTCAGATTTAAAAGATATCAGTCTATATGCTAAAGTAACCAACTATGCGTATAAAACCATGCGCCGTCATCTGCCGGGCCCCTATACATTTATTCTGAACGGCTCAAACCAAGTACCAAAAATGATGCTGACAAAAAGAAAAACAGCAGGCATACGTATTCCTAATAATCTTATCTGTATGGCGCTTATAAATACTCTCGGCAACCCTATTCTATCTACCAGCGCGACAGCTCCTGGCGGAGTATTTTTTAATGAGCCCTGGTTAATTGAAGATCACTTTGGAAAGCAACTGGATCTGGTAATTGACGGCGGTCCAGTGCAAGGCGAACCTTCAAGCATTGTATCACTGATAGACGATGAACCGAAAATAATACGAAGGGGATTGGGCAGCATGGAATATTTTGAATAACATTTATCCAGCCTCATTCTTGAACAAAAAATAAGCGGCGCATTCTCCATCCTCTAAGCGTAGCGTAGGGTGGCCCCTGTGTCAGGATGGATGCCGCTATTCTGGTTTTCGATATATCGCTTAATTACCGATAATGAAGCGCCACCAGCCGATACAAT
>JAAERL010000690.1 GCA_024230435.1 Desulfobacteraceae bacterium | reverse complement strand
GGGGCCACCCTACGCTACGCTTAGAGGATGGAGAATGCGCCGTTTATTTTTTGTTCAATAATTCCCCTTCCTACTTGTGTTCCTGTTCCTGCTTGTGTTCCTGTTCCTGCTTGTGTTCCCTTTCACGATTCTGTTCCTGTTCACGATCGGCAAACTTTATAGCAATCTGCTGAAACGTTTGATTGATATGTAAAAAGGCTTTCCCGATATCCGGGTCAAAATGATGCCCACTTCCTTTCCGAATAATATTTATCGCATCTGAATGAGAAAGAGGAGCCTTGTATACCCGGCGGCTGATCAAAGCGTCATAAACATCCGCCAACGCCATAAGTCTGCCGGATAAAGGAATCTGCTCACCGCCAACACCTCTGGGGTATCCGCTTCCGTCCCACTTCTCATGATGGGTATAGGCAATTTCCATAGCCAGATCAACCAAATCACTGTGCTGGTTGTTGGAGATAAAAGTCATTGCTCTTTCAAACGCTTCCTTGGCGTATATGGTGTGCTTTTTCATAATTTTAAACTCTTGATCAGTGAGTTTGCCCGGCTTTAGTAAAACGGTATCGGGTACGCCCACTTTTCCTATATCATGCAACGGGGCGCATTTGAAAAGCAGGTCCACAATACGATCGTTGAGATGATCTTTGAAACGATCATGGCCGCGAAGATACTCAGCCAAGACTTTGACATAGTGCTGGGTTCGCTGGATATGACCGCCGGTTTCATTGTCACGGGTCTCGGCCAAAGAGGCTAGGCTTTGGACAGCGACTTCCTGGAGCAGGTCTATTTCAGCGGTCCGTTCAAGCACCTTTTGCTCAAGAATTTCGTTTTGCATTTCAAGCGAATCGCGGGCTTTCTTCAATTCAAAGTGGGTTTTTATCCTGGATAATACGATGGGCGGACTGAAGGGTTTGGTGATAAAATCCACTGCGCCGGCTTCAAATCCGGTGGTTTCAGACTGAATATCAGTGCTTGCGCTTACGAAAATAATTGGAATATTGCGCGTCTTTTCATTTAACCTGAGTTGGCGGCATACCTGGAAACCATTTATTTCCGGCATCATGATATCCAACAAGATTAAATCCGGCATCGGGTTCGAGAACGCTATTTTAAGAGCTTTTTTGCCCTCAAGAGCCACAGTGAGCCTATAGTACGGTTTCAATATTTCAGCCAAAATATTTATATTGTCAGCAAGATCATCAACAATTAATACTCTGGGCTTATCACCGCTGAATGCCATTTTGTTGTTCCTCTGGATTTAGATCAAGATGTCTTTTCAAATCAGCAAGATCTTGACGAACGTTTTCAAATTCATACCGATTCAGCTTATCGCGCATGTTTTTTAAAATATCAGCCTCTTGTCCATCGAATTGATTGATTATCGACTCAATGATATCAATTGATTCCAAATCATTTTCCTCCAGCAACTCGTCCAGCTTACCTAACAAGGGAACCAGAGTTTCCAAATCCATAGGAGCCGGTCTCATATCATTGTCCTTATCGTCCGGCACATCGTTTACCTGCGGCTCTGTCTCCTTGAATTCGGGTAACCGGCGAATGAAATTCACCGCTTTGTCAATCGCATCGGACAATTCCTGAATCATCTGCTCGATACCGCCGGTAGTGTTGTTCCGCAAAATGGCATCCACCTCTGCTGCGAGGGCTCCAACGTTTGTGATATTGAGATTTCCGGCGATTCCTTTTAAATTATGAGCCGCATGGCTGGCGCCTTCTTTGTCCCCATTGGCTAAACACTGATTTATGTTTTCAACGGCTCCGTCACAATGGTCGCAAAACTGGCCCAGGAGACTGAAATACAGACTTCGATTGCCCTGCAACCGCTCAATTCCTTCAAAAATATTAACGCCGGCAAGAACTGATTCGGTATCAAGGTCTTGTATCCGGGTTCCGGCAATATCTTTTTCCAGATCCATTTCTTTTTCCTGATCCATTTCTTTTTCCTGATTCACTTCTTTTTCCAGATCCACTTCTTTTTCCAGATCCATTTCTTTTTCCTGATCCACTTCTTTTTCCAGGTCCATTTCTTTTTCCAGGTCCATTTCTTTTTCCAGGTCCATTTCTTTTTCCAGGTCCTTTTCTTTTTCCGCACTTTGCAAGGTATCGTTGTCAAAAAGTATATAACGTTTACAAATATGAAACAGTTCCTTGACATCAATGGGTTTGGCCATATGATCATTCATGCCTGCCGCCAGGGCTTTTTCGCGATCTCCCGCAAGAGCGTTGGCAGTCATTGCAACAATAGGCAACTTTTCGAGATCCGGGTTTTTTCTGATTTCCCTGGCCGCGTCATAACCATTCATTATGGGCATTTGGATATCCATCAAAATCAGGCTGTATTGCTTTTGTTCTACGGCTTCAACGGATTTTTTTCCGTTTATGGCGATATCCACGATTAGACCGAAATTTTCTAAAATTTCACTGGAAACCTGCTGATTAATCTCGTTGTCTTCAACAAGCAGAATACGTTGATTGTCAAAATACGAATCCAATATTTCTTTTTTTTCTATTTTGGATTTTTTCTCTATTTCTAACTCATGCCCCATCGTTTGGCAGATGGTTTCAAAGAGCAGTGACGGTGTTACCGGTTTGAGTAACATTCCGCCTAAGGCCAGCTTTTTTGCCTTGGCAAGAACATCCTCGCGCCCATATGCGGTCACCAAAATTATTTGAGGAATATGCTTCAGGTATGAATGGCTTTGGATTTTCTCGATTGCTGTGATGCCATTCATACCCTGCATGTGCCAGTCCATGAGCACTATATCAAAAGGCTGGCCATCGGCTTCGGCTTGTTCCAGCGTCGTGATGGCTTCTTGACCGCCGGGAGCCTGCTCAATTACCATTTCAAAGGTTTCGAGCATTTCTTGCAGAATCTCACGGGATGTAGAGTTATCGTCCACCACCAGAACCTTATATTTGGACACTTCCAGGCTAATGCGCATCATTTGCTCCTGAAATTTCTCATCACCAATACCGAAAACAGCCGTAAATATGAATTCCGAGCCTTCGCCTAACTTGCTTTGCACCCACAATTTACCTTTCAACAAATTGGCCAGATGGTTGCTGATTGCCAATCCCAAACCGGTACCGCCAAACTTGCGGGTTGCGGATGTATCTGCCTGGTAAAAAGCCTGAAAAATATCACTTTGCTGTTCTTCGCTAAGGCCGATTCCGGTATCCCGGACTGAAAAACGGAGATTAGCCTGCTTTTCTTCTAATTTATCAACATTAACGGAAATGACGATTTCCCCATTTTCCGTAAATTTGATGGCATTGTTGACTAAATTGATTAAAATCTGGCTTAACCGCAAAGGGTCGCCGCACAAAACTTCAGGGACCGATGAAGACTTATTGATTAATAATTCCAGACCTTTTTCTTCTGCTTTAAGAACGCTCAGCTTGCAAACATCATTTATTACCTTTTCAATACTGAACTCAATTACCTCCGCTTCGATCCTGCCGGCTTCAATATTGGAAAAATCCAGGATATCGTCGATAATGCTCAGCAACGCTTGACCGGCTATCTGAATTTTATCCATGTATTTCTTTTGCTTTGCATCCAGATCGGTATTCGACGCCAAGTGACTTAATCCAATAATAGCGTTCATGGGAGTACGTATCTCATGACTCATGCGGGCAAGAAAATCGCTTTTAGTATTACTTGCTTTTTCAGCGATTTCCTTAGCTTTTTTCATATTCGTTTCATATGCTTTTTGCGCGCTGATATCCCTTGAGACAACAAGCATTCCTTCAATCACACCGTTTTTATCTTTTTGCACCACAGAGCGCGCCACAACGTCAATCAAGCGGCCTTGCTTGGTCAATCGTTGTGTTTCCAGCAAAACATCTTGCCCGGCCAACGTCCTTTTAACCGCTTCACGTGTTTTTTCCATTTCATGCTCTGGTACAAACTCTATCGACCGATCCATCAGGTCATCTTCAGACCAGCCATAGACTTTTTCAAAAGCCGGATTTAAATAGTTGACCTTGCCTTCAAAGTCATAAACCACCACCGGATCGGGAGAAGAGGCCAATATGGACTGGTAACGCTCTTTGCTTTTTGTCAGTTCGTTATGGGTGTTGATGTAGTCGGTCATATCCCTGTAGATGGTGATAAAACCGCTTAAGTCCTCATTGCCTGAAATGGAAAAGGAGGCAATTTTTAATTCAATGATAAGTTCTTCACCTGATTTAGAAATCCTTGATGTATCTTGTCTGACGATCTGGCCCTTTGATGCCAAATCTAAACCGTTTGTAAATTCATGCAGATCTTGGTTCTGTATAAAACCTTCTGTAAAATTTAAATCGTTAAGAGACCAGCCAAAGGTTTTTTCAAAAGCCGGATTAATATAAGTGACTTTGAATTGGTCATCCAAAACGCTAACGGGATCCGGGGACGCATCCAAAAGAATCCTGTATTTTTCTGCGTTTTGATGTGCTTTTTGAGTACGTTTATCCACCAGCAATTCTAGATTTTCCCTATATTGGTTCAGCTCCTTTTCGGTTTTTACCTGCTCTGTAATATCTGTGGCCAGCGATATCTTATATTCGTGCTCATCAATATTTACCTTACTACAAGACCACTGACTCAGACGCGGCTGACCTGATTTATGTCTAAAATTTACCTTATGCTCTTTTAAGTCATTTTGTCCGCATAGAATCTGCAACATTTTATACCGTTGATCTTCATCGGTCCAAATTTCAAATTCAGCAAATGTTTTGCCAACCACTTTGTCCCGGTCGTATCCGGTCATTTCGCAAAAGGCTTTATTCACATCAACGAAGAGCCCATTTTCAACAGTGCTTAAAGTGATTGGGTAGGGATTGTCTTTAAATATAGCAGCGAATTTTTGTTCTTTTTTTGCCAGCGCATTTTCAACATCTTTGTGCCAGCGCTCTGTTTTGTAATGATAAATAAGATTTATTGCTGCTAATATGATTACAACAAAAACACACAGGTAAGAAAAGTAAAGCAAGGAGCTGCGAAAGTCATGCACTTCGCCATGAATATCATCATGGTAAGTGCCTGTGGCGATAATCCAATTCCAGGGTTTAAAAAGCCTTCCATTGCTAATTTTGGTAACTATACGATTAGGGTCGTCTTTATATTGATATTTGTAAACAACAGTGCCTTGACCATACTTTTCAATATCCCTGAGCATCTCAGCGATAAAAAATTTTCCATCGGCTCCTTGAAGATCATAAATATCCCTTCCAACCAGACCCGGCTGAAAAGGATGCATGAGCATGCGAGGAAGGGTGTCCTGAATCCAAAAATAGTTTTTGTTATCTTCGCCATAACGTAAATTTTCTATATTTTCTAAGGCTTGCGCCTGAGCTTGTTCGCGAGTCAACTGCCCGTTTTTTTCCATTTTGAAATAATTGAGCAAAACGCTCCAGCCTATCTGGCTTAGCTCACTGGATACTTTTAATCTTCTGGCAAAAAAAGTTTCTTCGCTACTGGGCACAATGATTAAAAAAGTAGCTCCCAGCAAAAACACTATACTTAATGCAGTAGAAACAATAATACCCAAATGCCGACGCATATAATTTGGCTCCTTCCCGGGCATACTGGTACCATTAATACTACGCAAATGATTAAGTATTCTCATCTGCTCCATTCCAATAGGCTTTGACTCTATTATAACACCGAAACTGCACGAGCCTATCCCTTCCGGCAACTATTGCCAATAAGCCTTAACCTTGCGCCATCGGCAAACAGCCAAACTTGGAAAAAATCAAGACGTATAAAAAAGTATACCATTGCCAAAAGATTAATACCCCGAGGATAACGTTTAAAGCACAGCCCAAAACCTCGTACAAATAGACCATTTCCAGTTAGATACTAAACTGAAAGCTGCAATATTATATTGGTCCAATTTATAAAAACTTTAATTTTTCAGTACTATTAAATCGATTGGAATAAAAAAAGTCTTTCTCTGTATCCTCAGAGTCTTAGGCGAAAATACCTAACTGAGGTGCATATTCCGGGCTTGGTTCTAACATCGGCCGCTAATTATGAGGCATTCAAGCCATTGTTTAATATCATCCTGAATTTATGTATTTTATTCAGCAAAACATATGGGCGTTGAATCTCAATGGCCCAACTTAAAACCAAGCCCCATATTTCTTATCATTGTGGAAATTTGGACCCCTGAAATAAAAGAAAAACGGCTTTTTACCTGTGATCACAGGTAAAAAGCCGTTTTTTTTTAATATAGAGCCAGCTCCAGTTTTTCAAAGTACTATTGCTGGTTCCGGCATTTTACTCATTTTTGGATTTTGCTTTGGCGAACATAAAACCGGCCAATGGAATCAGCACGAACATAACAAGTGCGCCGAGCCCCTCGGCCAGACGAGGATAATTTTCATATGGCGCATTGATGCGGGCAATGATCTCCCAGCCCAAAAGCACCACCAGTATAATCGGGGCAACCAATTTGATCATAATTTCCCAAATCCCGCCAATTTTCATACCGGGAAGGCTGTTTATGTGTTCCTTGAGCTTGACCGTTGAATAAACCCACCCGATCACATAACATTCTATCAGACATGCGATGGCGAGACCGAAAAAGTTCATAAAATAATCGATAATATCCAACCAATATAGACCGGCGCCGGAAATAAACAAAAATCCGCAGAAAAATCCGAATACAGCTACCGTCAAATTGGTCCGGCGGTGGCTCCAACCGAATTTATCCTTCACAGCCGAGGTAACACCCTCAACCAATGAAAAGGCCGAATCTATTCCAAGAGTTAGAAGCATAAAAAAGAATAACACACCAAACAGTTTGTTCAGCATAGGTAATTCATTGATAATAGTAGGGTAAACCACAAAAGCCAGTCCTGGCCCGGCAGTATTTAGCTCGGTAACGGGTGTTCCGGTCTGCCCGGACAAGTACCCCAAAGCGCCAAAAACGGCAAAACCACCCATTATGGCGGTCAGCGAATCGGAAATGGCAACGATATATGCATCTGAAACCATATGAGTTTTTCTAGGCAGGTAACTTCCATAGGCGAACATGATTGAAAAGCCGATGCTCAAAGAGAAAAAGACCTGGGTATAAGCGGCCAGCCAAACCTTCGGGTTCATGAGCTTGGAAAAATCCGGTGTCAGATAATAGTTCAGCCCTGCATGCGCGCCTTCCAGGGTAACACCGCGTATCACCAGCACGACCAGAATAATCCAGGGGATAGCAACCGTTGCATAAACAACTTTGCCTACAGTTTCAGGGCCTTTCCAGATACAGGCGACAATGGACACCCAGGTCAGTACCAGACCAATAATCAAGGGAGTTTTCATTCCGCCAAAATCAAAAGGCCCGGATGATATTCCCAAGGTGTCATTAAAGAAAAAGTCTTTTGTATTTTCACCCCAGGCAAGGGTAAACGCATCCCAGAGATATTTAAAAGACCAACTCATAACAGCAGCATAATAGGTTGTAATCACAAAACCAATGCCCACTATCGCCCAGCCGAGCCATTCATATTTTTTGCTGATACTGCCAAGAGAGCCGCTCGCGGCTTTTTGAAACTTGTGACCTGTCGACAACTCCATTATAAGAATAGGTATACCTGCGGTAATCAATGCAACTAAGAATGCAACAAGGAACGCTCCACCCCCGTTGTTAGCGCAAATGTAAGGAAATCGCCAAATATTTCCGAGACCAATTGCAGATCCAATTGCAGCCAAAACAAATGAGCTTCTACTTCCCCATTGTCCACGAGCTTCCATAATAATCTCCTTTACGGTATTTGCAGTTTTTAATTAGAGTTATGGGTAATCATCCGATTTTAGATAACCCGCTAAGACAAAATAAATGGCACAGTTTAACAGTCTTGAGGCCAACTTTGCGCTGAGCATCGAACTGCTTTTGTTGCTTGAAAATGGATTTGATTCTAATAAACAGATAATTTGCGTCATTTAAAATTAGGCGGCGCCAATAAAGAAGGTGTTTTTTTAATAATTCAATCAAAACACAAATCCTATTTTCCGGTGCATAAGTTTTATAATCAAGCATCAACCACACCACACCACACCACACAACGTATTGATTTCATACAAATAGTTTTAATCATTAAAAAAATCTAATATAGTAGATTCAAAGATTTGCCGGAAACCTGATCACCAGGTATCACAAAGGCAATAAGAATTGGTGAAAAGCGCGACTAACGTTGCGCAGCGATCACCCATAATGCCTATGTTTTCATATTATAGCCCCACTTATTTGTCAAATTTCATACTGTTTTTCACTGTCAATTTTTTTATGAATTTTATTCAGCGAAAAATACTTAAAATCTTTTTGTGACGATTGGGTCCATGTCTTTATCAAGAACGCTGCCGTTCCAAAAAACAGGAAATGATTACAACATTGGCCTTGAAATAAAAAATTAAGAACCTTGGAACTTGCAAATCATTCGAAATCGCACAAAATTTAGATTTGTTTCGGCAAAGTCAAGCTGCAAATCATCAAATACTGCAGCTTGCGGATGCCTCAGAGCCATGAAATATGGAAAAATATATTTTTACGTCTGCAGAAGCCCGTTTTTAAATGCAAAATGCGCAATATCAACGTTATTGCGAAGATCAAGTTTATACAGTATCCTTGCGCGGTAAGTATCTACGGTTTTAACACTGATACTATAAGACTCGGCGATTTCCCGGTTGGTGAATCCTTCCGCTAATAAAACAAGCACCTGGAACTCTCTTTTGGAAAGAGATTGAACAATATTTTTTGTATCGAAGCCTTCTAAGGTCTTGATAGCAATTTCTTCTTTCAGGCTTTCCGGCAAATACCTGAGCCCCTTGTATATGGCCATAAGAGCATCTATCAAGTCCGCAGACAGAGCGCGTTTGGTAAGATAGCCGCTTGCACCGGCTTCAAAAGCACGCAAAGCGTATTGGGGCTCTTCATGCATACTGAGAATTAAAATTGGAAGTTTCGGAAAATAGCGGTGTAACTGATCCGTACATTCGATGCCGTCCATACCCGGCATCGATAAATCAATTACAGCTAAATCAGGTGGATCTTCTTTTGAAAGTGTAATGGCATTTTTACCTGAATCTGTGCTGATTGAAACCCTCATCGTACTGTCTTCTTCGATTACCCGCTGGGTTCCAGCCCGAAACATATTGTGATCATCAACCAATAAAACTTTTATCATACTACCTCCATAGTATTTTTTTCATGGTCCAGGATCGGCAATTCAAATGAAAGCCGCGTGCCCATTCCAGGTTCCGATTCAATTTTAAAAAAACCGCCTGCCAACTCGGCCCTTTCACGCATTCCATCCAACCCCAGCCCCTTTGGAATAGAACCGCTTTGCAAGGATTCGATATCAAATCCCTTGCCATCATCCTCAATGGCCAGTTCAAGCATCGGGCCTTTGGATGATAGCCTTACATCAGCTCTTGTGGAGCCGGAATGCCGGGCGATATTGGTAAGAGCCTCCTGAGTTATACGATAAATTGTGGTAGCAGCGGTACCTTCCGGGCAACTTAAAATATTGCAGCAAAATTCGCATTCAATGCCAGTTCGCTGTTGAAACTCGTCTGTGTACCACTCAAGCGCTTTAATAATCCCCAGATCATCGAGAATGCGAGGCCTTAAGCGAATAGCTAAATCGCGCACATTATCGAGTGTCTGAGATATAAGTTCAGACATTTTGTCTGCACGCTGAATATCTTGCACTTGAGCGTTTTCTAACTTTTTAGTTACCCACTCCGCATCCATACTTAAAATGGTAAGAACCTGCCCGAGCTCATCATGCAATTCCCTGGCGATGGCGGCGCGTTCTTTTTCCTGGTTCTCAATAAGATTTGCAGAAAGCTGCCTGATTTGCTGCTGAGCTTTTTTTTCTTTTGTAATATCAATGAGAAATCCGCCCAACCGGATAGGCTCCCTGGCATCCTTGAAAATAGGAAATTTCAAAGACATAAATATCCGCTGCTCACCTTTATCCCATATGCGTTCCTCGTACTGAAGGGCGCGTTTATCCGTTAACACCTGAATGTCAAACAACTCAGATTTTGCACAGTTTTGATCATTGAATATCTCTGCACTGGTTTTTCCGGTAATTGCCGATTCGCTCAACCCGTATAATTGTGTAAACTTCTCATTGGCCCACAGAAACCGGGCATTTTCGTCCTTTATATAAACGGCATTGGGCGAATTTTTAAGCAACGTCATTGTGTCCTGTTCCCGGTCCTCCAAAAGCTTTTTTAATTCATTGTTAACTCTGGATAATTGCAGGGTTCTTTGCTCTACCAGTTTTTCCATTGAACGATTTTGCTTTTCCACAAGATTAGAAAGCAACGATGCCTCAAGATGTGCACCGGAAATAGAAATTAACAGCAAAAGCATTGGAAGACGCTCTTCGGCAAAAACGCCAACCAGCAAATTATTTTCCAAATAGACGATACGTAAAGGCTGCCGGGGATATTGCATAGGGATGCATAAAACGGACTTGGTCCTATTTTTCGAAATATAGGGATCGTTGCAAAATCTTTCATCCCTTGCCGCATGATGCAATATGAGCGCAGTTTTGGTACGGGCCACAAAATTCAGAATGCTCTCAGGAACAGGCACAGCGCGGGTTATCGCAACGTTCTGTTCAGTTACATCTTTCACAGATTCGATCCCCTCATGAGCCTCGAGTTGAAATTGATTCGCGGCAATCTGTAAAATGGAGCCTTTTTGCGCTCCGGCGCTAGTCATCAGGCTCTTTAGAAGTGAATTGGCCAATTTTTGATAATCATTTTCTTCGGCAAAAGATATGAGTGTTTTGTTTAGTGAAGTTACCTCCAATTGCTGCTCGGTTGTCTTAAACTCTTTGTAACTCGAGTTAACAAAACATGAATTTTGCACAGAAAGGTTTGCTTCAGTCTTATCTAAACAAAAAGTTAACATGCGTTTACCAAGATGCTCTATTTTGGACCGGGCCCCCCATAGCCCATAGCAGTATTGTGCCTCACGGTAATAGCCGGCTGCAGCTATATGATCACCGGTTTTTTCAAAATATTGCCCCAACAGCTCTTTTGCCAAAGCCTCCTCGTGTTTTAATTCATATTGACGTGCATATAAAATCGCATTTTTATAATGTGGCAGGACCTCATGCATCGGCCTGGATTTTATTCTGAACAATTCGGCTTTAGTCAAAAAATATTTGCTCAAAAATAACATGGGAACCTGTTCAGCAAATTTTCTCAAGCGCTTGCAGTTAGATTCGACTTTGCGTATAAATTGCCGGCGATTGGCGGCAGGTGCGCCGTTATCAGCCAAGGCGATCAAAACCAGACAATTATAAAACAAAAATTGAATAACCAGAGGAGTTCCCAAAATACAATCAGCATGCTTTTGCGCTATTGCGTTATACTTTTCGGCATTTTTCAAATCCCCAAACCAATAACACAAGATAAGTTTCATAAAAGAAAAACAAAAAATCGTTTTGGGCCGATACTGTGACAAACCCGGTTCTAAAAATTGCACTTCATCGAAATGATCACCTTTCAAAACCGTGACCTCATGGCCACTGGAGGTCAAATTTTCCATTGTTTGTTGAACAATATTGATCTCATGAAACTCTTTATTCGAATTGATGCAGCCAACAGAGTGCTTCAAATACGGTATCTTCTGCAAAAACTGTTGCAGCGCCATGCCGGAGGCCAGAGTCACATAGCAATACATTCTGGCGGCGTGTCTTGCACACAAAGCGTCTCCTTCTTCAACCGCTTTCCGGCAGGCATGCTTTAAAATATCAATTTGCTCTTTTATAGGGGTGCGCCAGGAAAAAATGCTCGAATCAACGTAAAAACTTATAAAGTTAATGCTTTTTCTATCTTGAAAGTGTTTGGCGATATCCAGGGCCAGATAGCCGTACTTTTGCCCGGCTGAAATACTGTTCAAGGATGAACATAAAATGGCGCCCAGACCGCCGACGCCATACGCCGAATAGGAGCACAGCCCATATTTGAGCGTAATGTAGATAATCCTGGCTATCACCAGGTGCAGGCTTTTATGTTTTATGGAAAAAGCGGCAACCATATATTCCGCCAATATACGCATGGCGGCCAGATGATATTCTGATTTCATCTGGGCAAGCTTTAATATGCCGGAGGATTTGCGCCCGAATAATTTCCATCGCAGTCTGGTCATCTCTTTAAAAACATGATGCTTGCTGATAGTTTCGGGAAATTCGATATCAAAATCTTTTAAAAACGCCGCACCGTTTTTTATAGTTTCTTCATATTTGCCCTTTGTATTAAAAAATTGCAAACTGATTTGATAAACCGTAATCTTATCGATGACAGACTTGGCGTTTTGCAAAATCGCCGGAATCAAAAGATTTTCTAGGAAGCTGAAATCATGCTCCGTGAGGGCCGAAACAGCAGCTTCATTGTAAAGTTCCAACGAAAGTCTATAGTTTGTTTTCCAATGGCCAGGGCCTAAAAGCTCTATGGCTTTCTTGAAAAAAGATATCGCTGATGCATATGCGGCCTTCTTGTTTGCCTGCCTGGCGGCGATCAAATTCAACCGGGCCAGCTTTTGAATTTCTTGCCGGGCTATTAAACAGGAAAAACCGATATTCAACTGATTAACAATGATAAAAATGTACTTATCCAGAAGATGCTTGCGTGCATGCTTAACAATTAAGGACCCGATTTGCCAATGCCTGAGTTTTCGATCCTTCTCGGGAACAAGGTTATAGGCCGCTGTTCTTATTTTCTCATGTGAGAAGCGATAATTTCCGCATGCCAGCAACGTGCTGTCTGCTGATTTAATCCTGTGCCCGTTATTACGCACCGGGATAATCAGTCCTGCCGAAACAGCCTTGTCCAGGCAATCATCAATATTTTTTATCTCTGCTTCGGATACGATACTTAAAATATGCTTATCAAAAGAGCAGCCAAGAAAAGAAGCTTTTGTCATCAATTTCTGAAGCTGTAGATCCAGGCTAGTAATTTTGCGCGATACCAGGTCGCTCATATTCTCGGAAATCGCCGAGGCTTTTATCTCATCAAAGACCCATTTCCATTTTTTATTGGTAGAATCGAAATAGATCAGATTCCTGTCACGCAGCGATTTTATAAATTCCAGTAGATAAAATGGGATGCCATATGTTTTTTCAAATACCAGTTTTGCAAGTTCAATTCCTTTTTTACGGCTGCATCCTAAACTCTCACAAATCAAAGAGTTGATATCCGATTGATTAAGAGCAGACAAACGGATTTGACAAACATCTATTTTGTGCTGTTCAAGCTTGTTCAAAAGCTGACTCAACAACGGCTCCTTGTGGTATTGCTCTTTTCTGTATGCAGCGATAATAAAAAGCTGTGAAGGTTTCGGAGCTGTAAGCAATCCTTGCAATAAACGAAAAGATGCCGCATCCGCCCATTGCAGATCATCAAGGAATATAACCAGTGGTTGCTTATCGCTGGCTATAAGGTTAATCACACTGATAATGATTTTTAGTATTTGGTTCTGGATACACGGATCCCCTTTCGGAGGAATGGTGTATTTATTTTTGAACTCAGGGCCGGCCAGAAGTTCGAGTTCCGGTATAAATCGCAGGAAAAACGCCCCGTAAGGGTCAATGACCTGTTTAAGCCTGGTTTTGATTTTTTGCAGCTTGTCTTCAGGTTCTGTCAAAAATTGACGGAAAAGGCTTCTAAAAGCTTCAATAATAGCGCTAAAAGGCGTATCCTGGCTGCCCCGGTCGAATTTGCCGCTGATAAAATAACTATGATATTTTGTAATGGTTTTATGAATTTCATTAACCAGAGATTTAATACCAATCCCCGACTGACCGTTTATTACAGTGAATACGGATTTTCCCGGCAACGCCATTTTAAAACAATTCGCCAAAGACTCAAGCTCTTGCTCGCGGCCATAAAGCTTTGTGGGCAAATTGAGGTTTTTTATGATGTCATTGGCCCCAAGTGAAAAAGTTTTTAGTCTTCCGAAAAGTTGAATATTGCTCAGGCATTTTTTTAAATCCGCTTTCAAACCCTCCGCGCTCTGATACCTGCCGGCGGGGGACTTGCTCATCAGCTTGGAAATAATTTTTGAAATAATAATGGGTATGCCAATATAAACCTTATGTGCAGGCAGTGCTTCCCGTGCGATGTGGAAATGCAGGTAATCCTGGGGATTATTGGTTTCAAAGGGCAGCCTTCCGGTTACCATCTGATAAAACGTCACCCCCAGCGAATAAAAATCCGAACGATGATCAAGATTCATATTCATTCGTCCGGTTTGCTCCGGGGATATATAGGCAAGCGTGCCCTCAACCGATTTTAAGCTGTCATGCCTGACTTTCACATTATCATTTTTTTGCGCACAGCTAAAATCGATTAAGTTTAAGTTGCCGGTCTCGTTATTCAAAATAATATTAGAAGGGTTAATGTCTTTATGGATGACATTACAATCATGGACCGCTTTTAATATTGAAACGATTTGAATGGCGGCCTGCAAAAACTTCTTTATGTTAAAAGGTTTTGAGTCCATCAGGATATTTAACGATTTTGCCTGGATATCCTCCATCTCAATAACCAGCAGGTTTCTGTGTTTTTTTAGTTTATAAACCTTGGGCACACCCGGAACGGATCTGCGGTTCAAATATTTTAGCGTTTCAAACTCGCCTTTTATTCTTGCGATATCACTGAATCCGGGTTTATCGGTAAAAGGCAGGGTTTTAATGATTACGGACTTATTATCGGTTTTTCGAAAAGCGCGAATGACAACGGATGAATTAGTTTCCGATAATAGTGTCTTAGAATTATATTCTTTGAATAAAGGTATTTGCATATCAACTCAATGTCTGCTGTTGATCAAATTCAGACCGATTAAAGCAATGCTCTCTATCTAAATGTTAAAATGGCGCCTACTTTTCCGCAAACCTACAATAGCAACTATATTAGGAATTGAACAGTGGGATTATATAAAAATTTTGTATTTGATATAATGATTTTTTTGTAATCAAAATTATTACATCTTTTGTAAGTAAAATTCTGAAGCAAAATTAAGAAAAGCTCCTATTTACCTATCCGTCATAACAGGCTAAAAATACAAAAATGGTATGGCCGCTTTAGTTTCGATGGAATAAACAATCACGCGCTCGTAAAGGCTTTCATCGTAAAGGTCAAACTGATGAGATCAAAAAAATTGAGGGCCACGTGGATTTTAATTTAAAAAAAAAAATTTTTGAACAACTTTTATACGCTGAAACCATAAAATTCAAATTTCAGCAAATTACCAATCTTATGCAAAATCGCCATACCATTTATAACGAAGATCAATTCCCTGATGCGATGATAGATGACATCGAAAACCGGAAACGTACCTATCTAAATATGTTTGACGTAAAACTGGCTCATTTTCGAAAACATGTAAAACCGGAATCTTCTATGGCAAAATACAATAACAGGTGACAGATTGGAAGAAAACTACCCATTGGCGTCGGAATTGAGAATTGCGAAGCATTCAATTGAACCTGACGGCCTGAACAGCAAGCAGGATTTAAGTCATTTTGACCAGATGCAAGAGCTTTATCAAGCGGTGCATACAACAATAAACAGTGATATTTCTGAGATTATAGTTAATATTCTTGAAGAAGAAGTCCTTCCCAATATTATCAATAATATGAAAAATCTCGAAAAAGCAGTATTTCAGATGCCCTTAAAATCGGATCTGCAAAGAATCCATTTGAATTATGAAACCACTGCAGAGCTGCTTGCTGCATTTAATTTTATTCACCACCGTTTAATATCACAAGAGGCAAACGGTTTTGGCCAGATAACTGATCAATTACCTCAACGGCAGGAGGGCCTGTGAATTCCATCGTCTCAAGTGACATAGCGCAAAGTTCTCCGGATGTGCTTTTTGAATTATTTAAAAGCATTGGTGTTTTGTTAATGTTTTTTTTTCTCCTGCTGGCATTGCTTTTTTTTCTCAAGCGCATGAACTTTATAAAAGGACTTTACGCAAATACCGGCCCTTTCAAGGTTTTGGCGCGCTTTTCAGTATCACCTAAAAGCAAAATCATCCTATTGGACGTCGATGGTGAAAAAATGCTCATCGGCATTACCCCCAATTCCATAAATTATTTAAAAACGATTGAAAACTATGAAGAGGAAGGTGATGGACAATCCAAAACGGATTTTACGAGTTTTAAGGACTTATTTCTAAAAAAAAGAGGACCGGAAAAGAAAGTTTCGTAAGATGCGCCAGACAACATAGTTGCCGCCATATACAACTTTCTTGGATGTTAGCGAATAAAATCCAATCCGCACAATTAAAGGTTTGGTGATTTTCAAAGCTTGCACAACATTAAAAATAGGCTTAAAGCATGGTTGGCAACAAATATATACCCGCTGGCATATTATTTGCCAAAGAAATTTAGTTGTTGTGGAAAAAAATATTATCAAGGGAGAAAAAAATGAATAGACAAGAAGAACTCAGCAATTACCTGCGAGATATCAGTTATAGATTAGGTGTGGGGCTACCGGCACTCGATCAAAACGGCGTATGCGCCATGCGATATGATGATAAATTCAATGTCATCCTGGAAGTCCCTGACGCCAGTGATGACATTTACATGTACGCGATCTTGATGAGCCAGCACACTGCAAGCGTTCAATTTTATCAAAAACTGCTTGAAGCCAACTTTCTTTGCATGGACACCGAGCGCGCCACGTTTTGCTTAGACAAGGAAAGCAACGATATCGTTTTGTGCCGAACCATCGAATTTGAAAACCTAACTGCCGATAAACTTGAAAAAGTCATTAATCAGTTTTTGTCAGCAGCCGATAAATGGAACAATAAGCTCATCGAAATTGAGCACAGCGCGGCTAATAAAAACGTGATCCCCCAATCGGCTCAGGACAACAAGTCAGGCGGTCAGAACAAAAATCAGAAAAAAGAAAAGGATAAACAAGATAATCAAAAAAAGGATTTACCACCATCCCAGTTCACAATGATGGCCTAAATCACAGACGCTGCAAGAAGCTATTATGTATAAAAAAATATGACGAAATGCTCTATCCAGCCTTGGTGCGCGTTCATATGCCAGGGCCTAACCAGGGTAATTACTAATTTGTAGAGAAAAACAGGCAGACTGCACCATGGCCGAATGTTTTTCATTTTAAATTTTATTGGCCGCGCATGAAAATAAAATATTATAATTACAAAATGATAGCCCTGGCGACAGCTATTTTGTCTTTTTCCTTCTTTTCGATGAAAAGCCTTATTATTCAAGCCTCGGCAATAGAAGTTTATTGTTTTACCGATGCTAAAGGATCAATTCATTATTCAAAGGCGCCGCAAAAAAGTTATTCTGAAAATAAAATTTCGTCAGCCATAGAGCCAGCCAGGATAAACAAGCTGCCACCGAATATACAATCGGCTGCCCCTTTGTTTTCCATTGATAAGATAGCTTGCTTGCCGCGCCGGAAAAATACGGATGTGCGCAACTCAGCTTTGAAAGATAATTTAAATAACATTGTTGAAAAAATTTCCAATCAGTTTCATCTGCCTAGTGCTCTTGTACGGGCAGTCATAAAAGTAGAATCCAACTTCAACCGCTACGCCTTGTCATCTAAAGGAGCGGTTGGCTTGATGCAAATAATGCCCAGCAATTTCAATATGTTAAACATTGATGACCCTTACGATCCCGTTCAAAATATACGCGGCGGTACGCAATACCTCAGAACCTTGTTAAATCAATTCAATGGAGATTTACCCCTGGCGCTGGCTGCCTACAATGCAGGCCCTAATGCGGTAAAACAATACAAAGGTATCCCCCCATACAAGGAAACCCAACGTTACGTTAAAAAAGTTCTCAGCTATTTTAAAAAATCCTTTTGAACTAATTATCTTCCAAGACCCTTATTTGATTCCCATTGCTTAGCATTCATCCAGAAATAGGCAAATTTGGTCAGAATCGAGGTATGAAAAAATTTTCCGCGGGTATAGATCTAATCCCATGCAGGGCAAAAAAATATCCCCATGGCCTAACCCTGCCCGCTTTTTCCGGATGACGTTTTTCCAACCGTTGATTTTATGTGGCCGGACATTGATTTGTAGTATATTTTCTTATTCTAAAATCAGAAAAAAACCAATTGCCGATTAATGGGAAAATGTTATTGTGTCCAGATCATCAACAGCAACAACAATACCTTTATCGCAAAAATTAAATAAGCTGGTCATTAACAGGAGTTTATATATGATAAAAAAGTTGGCTTTATTCACTTTTATTTTGTTTATTTTTCCGGCCGAAGTTTTTTGCTCTGGCCTTATAACATTAAAAATAGGAGTGCCTAACGATATCAATTCTTTAGATCCTCATGTTTCCCATTCCACAACGTCAATGCAATATTCGAACTGGGTGCTTGATCCATTGGTGCGCTGGAAAAGCAAATCGCAATTTGAACCGGCTCTGGCATATAAATGGGAACGGTTGAGCGACACATGCATGCGCTTTTATTTGCAGAATAATGTTAGATTCCACAGTCGCAATAAATTTTCAGCCCAGGATGTGATCTGGACATTTCACAGGTTAATCAGATCGGAATCATTCAAAAAGCTCTTTGATCAAATTGATGACATTAAAATAATAGATGACTATACAATCGATATCGTATCCAAATCTTCAAATGGCCTCATTTTGAATTACGCAAGCTACATTTTCCCAATGGACCGAAAGTTTTACTGGGGCATGGATGCCAACGGGCGCCACAAGGATGTAATTGACAGCGTCTACCCGTCATTTGCCCAAAAAAATATTTCTGGCACCGGCCCCTTTAAAATTGCATATAGGAAAAGCCAGGATATTACAGTCCTGGAACGTTTTGAAGATTATTGGAATTCCAAAGCCAAGGGCAATGTAAAAAGACTAATAGTTTACCCTATCAAGAAAAATGATAGCAGGGTTGAAGCCTTGTCTTCAGGAAAAGTCGATGTCATTTTCGATGTCCCAGTTGAAAAAATACCCTCTATTCAAAAAAATAAAAAATTAAAGCTTTATCAACACTCCGGCGACAGGGTAATCATTGTTCAGTTAAATCAGAACAAAAGAAAGCAATTCAAGGATTTTCGGGTAAGAAAGGCCATTAATCTCGCCATTGACAGAGAAAAAATCGCAAAAAAAATTTTGAAAAATTCCGTAGTGCCGGCAAACCAGTTAAGCCCGCCGGAATACAACGGGCACGACGACTCCATAGAACTGAAATACGATGTGAATTATGCGAAAAAGCTTATGAGACAAGCAGGGTATAAAGATGGCTTTGAATGCACAATGATTGTTCCCCATGGCAGGTATTATCGTGACTTTGAAATTGGTCAGACTATTGTCTCCATGCTGGGCAAGATTAAAATTCGCGTAAGATTAAAATCCATGATCAACTATGAATACTGGGCCGCCTTCGACGCCGGAACCGCAGACATGCAAATGATCGGCTGGCGCGCAGAAATCATGGATTCGAACGATTTGTTTCTGAATTTAATGGCCTGCCCGGATAAAAATTATAATTTCGGGCTTTACAACAGCGCAAATTATTGCAATTCGCAAATCGATAAGCTTTTATTAAAAGCTCAAAAAATTCCCTGGCCTACCGAGCGAAAAAAAATATTAAATCAGATAGAAAAATTATTTTTTAAGGATTCGGCATTTATACCTCTTCACTGGCAAAAAAATAATTATGCCGCCCGAAAGGGCATTGATCTTGAACCGGCCCTTAACGTGTTGAATTTACCGAACTTGGCGGATATCATCGTTCCGGCTCGTTTCGGTAAACGGAAAACAAAATAAGTTAGGGTCTTGGGGGCAGCAATTATAGCATTATTGCGAGAATTTGGATTCGTTTTCAAGAAGCAAAGATCGGTGCATACTCAAAGTCTTTGCCCATTGGCGCAGCAATGGATGGACACGAGTTAAAACATTGCCTGGCAAAATGAACTGTGCCGGGGCCCCATGTTTCATAGCCCGGCGGTTGCGTGCTTCACTGAAGGCGGCAAGTACGCTAACTCCACACATCGGACGGTTCCACGCCCGGTTTCAATTAACGCGAGTATTTAATATAATGGGATTGATTTTGCCAAGCTGTTCATGCAATGTAAATTCAGATGGCCGATCAGCTGAAAGGGGCAAGTTTAAAAACGCCACGGACTATGTAAATCGGCGCATTTGCCGCCATTTCCGTATAACAAGCCCCCTGATCCTATGTAATTGGAAGTTTGACGATGAAAATATCTTACGAAAACAATAGACTTTATCAGTTCACAAGAATCCTATGCACTCTTTTTGCAGTGCTATCCATCTTAGGTTGCAATCAAGACCTTGTAAAATTGAAGCCTCGTGTAAAGCTCAAGTTCAACACCCAGGATTTTTCCCCCTTTAGTTATGAAAACAACGGCATTGCAAGTGGGCCAGGTTCCGATATTATCCGCGAAATTTGTACCGAAGCTCGATTTGATTGTAAAATAACCTTCAAAAATTGGGCAGTAGCCCAGCAAGAGGTCAAAACAGGAAAAGCCGATGGACTGTTTGTCATTGGCTGGAATGCCGCTCGTACTAAATGGCTTTACTATACCGAACCTATGATAAAAGCTGAATACGGCTTCTTTACCCGCAAAAATTCGGCCTTCAGATACAAAGAACTGAGCAATCTCACGGGCGCCACCATTGTGACATCCGGGCCGTCAAACACTTCGAAAACGTTAAAGCGTGTGAGGGCGCAACTGAATAATCAATTTAGCATTTTGATCTATCCGAATTACCAATCGGCTTTTAAAAAAATTTCACAAGATACCACCATCAACGCTATTTATTCCGATAAAGACTCCGGTAAATCTTATATTGCACGCCTTGGATTGCGAAATCTCGAATACGCCGGCAAACATAAAGACCTATATTATTACGCCGGTATTTCAAAAAAACTGGACAGACAAGTAGTGGATCGCTTTAATGCAGCTTTCAGAAAATTACAAAACAAAGGTACTATCCGTGAAATTCTTGGACGATATGCAATGAGCGCCATTGCTGCAGACTCATGCTCCACCGCCCTGAGACGAACTCCGGCTATTGTCCCGGAGTCCAATATTCTGCATATCCAGAACGAAGTTTGCTCAAGGCTATACACCTGGGATGAATTTCCAAATCTTTTCTGCGAATATGACAAAAGATTTGAATTCCAAAAAAACGGGACCACCTTCGATCATGGCGTCAGGCTTGAGTGGAAAAACACTCTGCCGGGCCAGGCCCTGACCTGGAAAGATGCTCTTAGCCACATTAAACAACTTAATGAAATCAAGGCGTCAGGCTACAGCGACTGGCGCATGCCCACCGTTGAAGAACTTTACTCCCTGATTTGTTATAGCAACCCAAAAAGTAATTATTTTTTGAAAAGAATATTAAAAAGCTCAAACCTGCCGCTGTGGAGCATCGACAGGGTAAAAATGACGAACAACGTTTGGAGTGCGGATCTATTCAATGCAATGCTTGCTCCGGCACACCGGAATGAAAAATTTACAGTATTGGCCGTTAGAACCGCAGACGCCCATCGTCGCTAAGGCTCTTGCCACACAGTGCCTGAGCAGTTGTTTTGTATTCCTGCGGCAAATTTTTAACTGCCATGCAGATACCGGATAAATTTGACTATTTCGCCGATGGGTTACCGGTTACCAAGCAAGATGTAATGATTTACAGTTGCAAATCCATACCAGCGCTCTGCCAATCAGGTTGAATTCTATCGTTGCAAACATAATTGGCAATTTTTACGGTTCCGCCAATTATGTTTGCATATTTTTTTGGCATACTAAAATATTGCACCCCTATTTTCTCGATTTATTAAATGGCACGTTTTTTGAATGCCAATAAACCAGTACAAAGCTTCCAGTTTCTTTTTTTGATCATTTTTTCTGCTCTAGCCGGTAGCGGTAACATATCCGATTGGCCAAAATAGCTGCAGCCGCGATTTACAGATGCAACATCTTAAATTTTAACGCACCAAAGTAAACTTCAGCAGATTGAAACTATTTACTGCCAAAATTAAGATCTTTTATTTCCTTTAATTTGCTCAACGATCAGCTTGCCACCCAAATTTGCTTCCCTTTACAAGGGTTAATCTGTCAGCTTAGAGGAGGTGCTTATGATCAATCAATTCTTAAAGTGCAACGATTATTGCGATTATTCTTCCCTTAAAAGAAATTCGAACCAAAAACCGGCAACTTTAAGCAAACAACCTGCAACAAATGATAAGCAGCTGATCAAGAATCTGCATCCTAACCCCAATGCCGAATCTGAAAAGACAAAAATTAAGTTATTCGCCGATTCGAATGAATCGGACAATTTTACGGCCTCACAAAAAAACAACGCAATCGAGAAACTGCACAGATACAGCAATCCTACTATTCATAGGCAACTAAATAACTTTAAAAAAAACAAAATTCAAAACAAGCTCACCCATCTTTCAAGAAACGGGCCCGGCACTATTGCAAATACCAATAATGTCACCGACTTATCCAATCCGCTGCACCCGGCAAATTTAAGCTACTATAGCCCTATAGCCGAGACTGCTACCTTTGTATCAGGTCTGGGAGATATGCTGAATCAAACAAAGGTAATTAATGATGCCGGTGGTAAAGCTACGGGCTTAACTTTTTATGCTTCCGGAATGGCCGATGCGGTAAAAAAAGGAACAGAAGCTATTGAGAAAAAAAAACAAGGAAATATAAATTTCCTGACTTATGAAAATGCACTTAAAAATGCAAAAATAGAATTAGAAACAAAAAAAGAATTGGGTCAGATAATTCAGGAAGGAAAAAATGAAGAAATCGTATATCAAAGCTCAAGAGTCTTGCGCTATTTAGGAGCAGGCGTTTTAGGCATACTTGTATTATCAGGGATCGTAGTTCCGCATGTCAAGCCGATCAGCATGACCCTGACGTCAATAGCAGTTGCCCAATGCAGCAGAGGTGTCTGGACAAATGGCAATAAGGCGCTGAACTATTTTTATTTAAAAAAAATTGCCCAAAATTACCTCAATGAGCACCCGCTTACAGATAAGCAAACCAGCACGCCAATTATCAAGGCATATCAAAAAGGCAACACAATCGTATTTAAACTAACCAGCGATGGCAAAAAACAAATAATGAACGCTATAGTAAAAAACATAGAAAAAATTGCCGATACACATTTGCTCAACAACACCGTGGAAATCGGGCTATCTACCTTTTACGCGGCTGTTTTCCTGGCCGGTTTATTTGGCGCGGCAGCTCTTTCATCTGGTATCGCTTTTGCGGTCGGAGGCGTGGTCGGGCTGGGGTATTTAGGCTATATGCTATATTCTAAAAAAGTCAGCCAGGACAAGATAAATGAACAACAACAGTTCTTAACTGATCATCTATCCGCTGCGCAAAACACAATTTGCGAAAAAATAAATGCCTTAAAAGAAAAAGCCAGAATAAACGGCGAACCGGAACCCTCAGACCTGGATCTGATATTGAAAATCAAATCAGATGCAGTGCTCAAGCTCATTGAATATGATCCGAATTTTGCACACGGCCTTTTTATTGAACTCATTAAAGACAATGACCAGCAAGCCCTTAATTTGGCCACACAGCTAGGCCTTGAACAAGATATCGAAAAACTGAAAAACCTTGAATTAGGCAAAGACGATATTGAATACAACCCTAAAACCGGAAAAAATGAAGCCAATCCAAACCGTTCAAGCCACCAGGATGGCATAGACCTCATGGCAATACGCCTTAAAAAAATCCGAACCAATCTCAACACGGATAAAGTATCAGAAAATCATTCTCAGCCGATATCTTCTGAAATGAAAATGACGCACATAAGCAAAAGCATCAGCACAAATTTCGCATAAGCGGCAAAAAATCTTGAACAAAAAATAAGCGGCGCATTCTCCATCCTCTAAGCGTAGCGTAGGGTGGCCCCTGTGTCAGGATGGATGCCGCTATTCTGGTTTTCGATATATCGCTTAATTACCGATAATGAAGCGCCACCAGCCGATACAAT
>JAAERL010000689.1 GCA_024230435.1 Desulfobacteraceae bacterium | reverse complement strand
ATCCTGATAGTTGGTTTACGTTCAGGGTCCAATTTTTGACCGAGTTATGCCCCATTTCCGGTAGGATTGAATGACGGGAAGTATGTCGGTAAACCAGTTGGATTTGTGTTGTTTTCCAATTTGAGATAGGGGCACCCAAGAAAACAACTCAGATGAAGAAGGATATGATGAGTTATTTGATCACGA
The DNA here is from genome assembly GCA_024230435.1 of Desulfobacteraceae bacterium. Classification (GTDB taxonomy): domain Bacteria; phylum Desulfobacterota; class Desulfobacteria; order Desulfobacterales; family Desulfosarcinaceae; genus UBA2230. Next base: position 355 of record JAAERL010000689.1, on the reverse strand, counting down.
GGATGAGGAAGATGGTGCTGATGACAAATTGGATGACGTTGAATGTGTATTGATCGTTAAAGGGGCAACAGTACAGCAGGGACATAGATTTTTACCTATATTTACGACGTTTCACATAGTCAAACTTTGAATGGTCACTATGCAATCAATAATCACTTTCAGAAAAAAATAAGGTGCACAAAATACTTCCCAGACATAGTACCAATAGGTTCTGTAATAAAAAATAAGGGTCATCAAAAAAGTTGTTAGTGCGGTTTATTAGGGGATTACCGGCATAGCAGCTGTCTCTCAGAGCGGGCTTTGCACTGATCTAGATCATGTTCTTTGAGTGTTTTAAATACACTCTTTCCCAGGT
>JAAERL010000688.1 GCA_024230435.1 Desulfobacteraceae bacterium | reverse complement strand
TTCTCTAACATATCGAGCTTCTCCTCAATTTTTGACAATAAGTAGGCCTGTGCTTTCCCTGCCTTGGTGAATTGAGTCCCAGGCAGTAGCAAGGTACGCAGGTCAATAATGCCACCAATCCATGCATCAACTGCGTCGTAAAACGTTTCAATCTCCTCTTCATTCAAATTCAATCCCAAAATCTGTCTCCATGCAACATCCAGCGTATATGTAGTCAAAACCTTCTCCATAGTGACATTTTCATCCAATTTGAACTGATCAATCTGTTCTGATGCACCGGCAATCAACGCAGGCATGGCAGCATTAATCTTCTCCGGGGTCATACTCTGCCCAACCAACTTCCTCATATACTGATGACGATCGGCCTCATTCACAAACAACATCGATTCCCCACCAAACAAATCGGTAAATTTTTTTAATGTAGCAGTTGTGCGGATCGTTTTAAATTCCTGATTAAATGCATGCTTCACATTCTTAAGTCCGGAAAGCATAACGATGGGCTTCCCAAAGGCAAAGTATCGGAATATATTGCGATTTTTAACACTGGCAGCCCGTCGTCGGAAAAAATCACCTGGACCAGTC
>JAAERL010000687.1 GCA_024230435.1 Desulfobacteraceae bacterium | reverse complement strand
CGAACGTCAGTTTAATTGGTGGGGTGTTCACAATGTTATCCCAAGCTGAATGTCGTTTTTTTTTTTTTTTTTTGTCGTAATCTAATTGTACACTATTATACAGAACACTGAAGAGGTTCCAGGCCGGTCCAAGCTCGAATATTGTTACATTTTGAAAAGATGTCCGTATAAATATGGTTCTTCTTTTCTCGTGCCTGCCGGACAATCGAAAACCAATTCCTTTGATAATCTAGATTTTCTTTGAATAACTCTCCTGATAATGTATCCAAATATGGATGATAAAGGTCATCCAAATTCCCCAATCCTAACCCTAATTCTGTCAAGCATGCTTCCTTCAATTCCTTACTTCCCTGATATTCTGATATCTTTTCTGATTCAAAGAGGGCCGCATTCCGATGCTCCCACATTCCAAAAACCATTTTCCAAAGTTGTATGCTGAGGCATCCTGCCCATTTCGATCCCTTCTTTTGCGACGAGATGGTATCATAATATCGTTGCTGTATGTCTGCCCATCCTGTTGACAAGATGCCTTCGAGAAAGTTGTGCCAACCCAGAGACGCCTGATGACGGAAAACTTGGCGG
>JAAERL010000686.1 GCA_024230435.1 Desulfobacteraceae bacterium | reverse complement strand
GTGATTAGATTATTGTGGATCTTACAGCCTTAAAGTGGTCGCTTTTTTTAATTTCACGTGTACCAACCAAAAATGTCCTACCGCAGATCGTCAAGAAGTGTCTTTCGCGAGGGCCTTGGCCGAGCTCTGTTTAAACATTTTGATACTTTGATATTTTGACATTTTGTTGTGTAACGATGGCACTAATCGACTCAGCTTGAAGAGACGATTCCAACGGTTGTCAATTCGTATGTTGATGTTGGTCAACATTTCATCTCTAATGTGAAATTTCGGCTGCGGCGGTGGATTTCAACCCCATTTTTAACCAAGACGATCGGTAAAAAGTCGTCCAATGAGGCTGACTGTACGCTTAATCGATTGATCACGATGAGAGCTTTCTAAAACACCACTTATTGCCTTCATTGGAGCTGTATTGACGGAGATACTTAGCATTAGCAAGGCTGTTATTGTCATTTTTGGAGCTGCACTTGCTTGAATGATTTGAGCTGGTCAGTAAGCTGAGAACGTGGTGCCGGATGCTTCAAAAAGGTGTCGCAGCATCAAGGTGTCCATCTCAAATAGTCCGCCAAACAATGTCTTTGATGCCAG
>JAAERL010000685.1 GCA_024230435.1 Desulfobacteraceae bacterium | reverse complement strand
TACCAATTCCACCACATCCCCTTGATATTTTGATCTGCTAAAATTATTCTATCGTAAATAAAATAAAAAAGCAACACTATAGAAAAATTATAGCAGGCGGCACCCAGATTCGAACTGGGGATAGAGGATTTGCAATCCACTGCCTTACCACTTGGCCATACCGCCAATTTTAATATTGCAAAATAATACTTTACAAAGTATAATACATATTAAAACATAAATCAAGAAATTGAATAAATAAGTGATTAGTTATATTTGTTTTGGGAGTAAATCGATTTTTTATAATAAAAGTATCTAATATATCAATTTAGTTCTTCAAGTTTATTAGAAGTTCAAAGGAGAGAATAAAAATGTTTGAAAAATTCACAGAAGGCGCAATTAAAGTAATTATGTTATCCCAAGAAGAAGCGCGTCGAATGGGACATAATTTTGTAGGAACTGAACAGCTTTTACTTGGTGTTATAGGTCAACGACATGGTATTGGGGCTAGAGCCTTAAAAAAAATGAAAGTGACATTGAAAAAAGCTCGAAAAGAAATTGAATTATATATTGGTCGAGGAACAGGATTTGTTGCATCTGAAATACCATTTACTCCAAGAGCTAAACGTGTTTTAGAAATGGCAGTACATGAAGGAAAGGATTTAGGACAAAATTTTGTAGGTACAGAACATATTCTGTTAGCTCTTATTGGAGAATCTGATGGGGTAGCTATGCGTACCCTTGATAAATTAAAAGTAGATATTCCAAAATTACGTAATTTAATTTTAGCTTATATTGAAGAAAATCAAGAAGAAATATTACGTCCACTAACACAAGCTGAAAAATTCCTAATCGATCGTGAGAAAAAAGGTAGCCAAACTCCTACTTTAGATGAATATTCAGAAAATATTTCAAAAGAAGCTGTTGAAGGCAAATTAGATCCTGTTATTGGTCGTGAAAAAGAAATTCATGAAGTTATTAAAGTACTAGCAAGACGAGGAAAAAATAATCCTGTTTTAATTGGTGAGCCTGGTGTAGGTAAAACGGCTGTTGCAGAAGGACTTGCCCAATTGATTCTAACTGAAAAAGCTCCTGATTTCTTAGATGGTCATTTAATTATGGCTTTAGATTTAGGTTCAATTTTAGCTGGTACTAAATATCGAGGTGAGTTTGAAGAACGATTAAAACGAATTGTTGAAGAAGCACAAAATGACGCAGCTGTTATTTTAGTTATTGATGAAATTCATACATTAGTAGGAGCCGGAGCAGCTGAAGGAGCGGTTGATGCAGCAAATATTTTAAAGCCTGCTTTAGCACGAGGTAAATTTAGATGTATTGGAGCAACAACCATTGATGAATATCGAAAATATATTGAACGTGATCCTGCATTAGAACGTCGATTCCAACCAGTTCATGTAGAAGAACCAAGTGTAGGAGTAACGATTGATATTTTACGTGGTTTACGATCAAAATTTGAACAACACCATACGTTAAGTTATCATGATAAAGCTGTTGAGCAAGCAGCAATTCTTGCAGATAAATTTATTGCTGATCGTTTTTTACCAGATAAAGCCATTGATGTTTTAGATGAAGCCGGGTCTCGAGTTAGATTAGAAAATAGACGTTTACCATTAGGTATGAAACGGTTATTAAAAGAATTACAAGATACATTACGTGATAAAGAAGAAAGTATTAAAGAACATGATTTTGATATTGCTAAACAATTAGTAGATCATGAGATGGAAGTACGTACTCATATTACTATTATGAAACAAGCTGCATTAACGAACGAAGCACTTGGATTAACTCGTAAAGAAGTTGATACAGTAGTCGAAAATGATGTTGCAGAAGTGATTGCCGGTTGGACAGGGGTACCTGTGACAAAAATTTCTGATTCTGAGTCAAAACGACTTTTAAAAATGGAAGATACATTACATGAACGACTTATTGGTCAACATCATGCGATTGTTGCTGTTTCAAAAGCCATTCGTCGAGCTCGTGTAGGATTACGAAATC
>JAAERL010000684.1 GCA_024230435.1 Desulfobacteraceae bacterium | reverse complement strand
CCAAGACATTTGTAGGATCAATTTGACCGAAATCCTCAGTATTGTGGCGTACAAGATCTGCCCAGAACGAAGGAGTGGTCCCATTAGTAAGTTCGGAGGTAACAAAGACCTCCCCATTATAAAGATATTCGACAGGATAAAAGGTAGTGTCGAAAGCGAGATGATACTGAGGCGTAACATACTCGTGAAGACTTGGCTTTGAGTAAAAGCAAAGGACAATAAAAAGTATCGATTCCAAAAACCAAATACTTGGGTTGATGGAACCTGAAATAGCTTGGGCACTTGAGCTTTCGGCAACAGTAGGGCGCAAAAACTGAACAAGAGAATCCCCATTTAAACGAGAATCGTTTTCATTAGTGGTAGTAACTGGAGCAATCGAAGAACCAATCAATCGATTCATCAGCACCTGAGAATCCAATCGATTGACCAGCCAATCGAAAGGTCTCAAAAGAATTCGCATCATTTCGCCGAGACAAAGCAACGGGAAAGCGAATGAAAGTTGAAACATTAGGCATAAAGGGCTCTGCTTCTAAATGCAGTTAAAAGCATTTGGGCATCATAACCTGTCAATTTAGAACAGAGCAGATAAAGATGATTTTCAGGTGCTTGTAAATATTATGGTTATTTTAAGTCGT
>JAAERL010000683.1 GCA_024230435.1 Desulfobacteraceae bacterium | reverse complement strand
GTCATTCCCCGTGATTCTCCAATATTCTCCGCCCCGACCGCGTGATATCATACTCTTCACCATTCTAGCCAGCTTGCTCAATAGTTATATGTCTTTCCAACTAATCAGTGTAGCAGCGTTAACCCACCCTTGCCTGGCTCCGCAATTCCTCCGCAATTTGCCTTTACGGCCATATCTTGGGCTGTGAGGGTCCGATTTGAACGATTCAAAGTGTGGGACACATGGGAATGTGTCCTCCGGAGTCATCCTGAAAGTTTCATTGTGTCATATTGTGTTATGGGGGTGTCACAGCGACAGTCATTGTGACACCATTTCCATTCAAAATTGTCTAAAATGGGTAAATATGTAAAATAGTGTTGTGACAATGCTGGGAACTTAATGTAAATGGTTGTCATGCCTTAGGACATTAAATAACAACTAATAGACACTTTAAACAAAGAAAAAATGTCCAATAGTGGCTGATTAATGGTCAAAATGATGCTAGGGTGACTATGTACGTCATTTTGCTGAATACCACTGTGACATCACAATGACCCAAAAAAGAGACATACCTACAAGTGCATATGTCAGATACAGCCCAAAGTCATGAACTACCCCCTTTAAATGGTGAAAATAGCCCCCCTAGACCCTGAGATATGGCAGTGATGACCTGTTGGCTAATTTTCACAGTGGGAAAATGGCGGCCACAGAAACATTGCAAAATGGTCATATGACCCTTTAGTCACTGTTTGTATGGTCTCATACCATCAAAAACAACTTTTCTTCACTTTTTACCATTGCAATCGGTCCACCAGAAGATGAGTTATGGCCAAATGACTTTTGAGTCATTACGTGCATCAATTTTTTTCAAATGTCATTGTGACGTCACAATGACTCATGCAAATGGCATTTTGATGTGACAGAATATCATAAATGACCAAAATAGACCTTCTATGCACTTTGAATCACAAAATATGGCCCAGCAGAAGCCAAGATATTGCAATGACTGTTTTGACCAGTACAAGAAAAAATAGTCATTTTTCAGTAGTCACTGTGACATCAAATCCAGTAGTGGGTCAGGTGCTGGAAATGTCAGAACATACTAATGGATCATCACTGTGCATTTTGATTTGTGAAAATCCGAGTTTGAGAAGGTGTTTTATGGCCAAAACTGCTGAAAAACGCGTCTCGGGTCATTTTCACTAATTTCACCGTGACATCAAAATGACTGACTTATTGCAAAAAATTATTCAAAATTTATTTCAAATTCACTCCTTAGAATCTACGACAAACTTTGAATTTTTGAAAATGGTTCACCATAAGCCGAGAAATGGCAAGATATGTTTTTGGTTTGACAAAAAGTACCCCTGGCTCACAGGCAAGGATGGGTTAAGGCGGTCGACTAGAAATCGACTGGGTTTATCCCGCGCAGGTTCGAGTCCTGTCAGTGTCGTTTGGTCGATTTTTGTCTCACTTTTATGAGAAATCTGTACCGTAGAAGTAGGGTACTACTTAAAGGCATCCACATACGTCTTAATCAGATGGTCGTGACCTACTAGAGAGAGGTACGTAGTATCTACCTGCATACGATACTTAGATACCTATGTAAGGCTTGACCTTATCGTTTGCCCAACCCAGTGCCCAGCGCTCCTCGAAAATCATTTCGCCGATTCGCCGTATCTACGTTTTGTACTGCAACGCAAAACTTGGGCGAGCTCAGTGATCAAGCGAGCGCTGGGATTCGCTCTGGGATCTGACCCAGCGCTACCATGCTCAGAGGGTTGATCAACCCAGCGCTGGCATAGCTTTTTTTGGCAGGAGGTATTAACATTTTCATGGCAGCATTCAGATGTAGGTTTCCTGCCCCTTTTTACATGAGCGCTCTCCGTCCATTGCCCTCCCCCCTCTACATCCCACATCAAAAATCTCCGAAAACAATCCCCAAAATAATATCTCATCGATCCCCCACACGCTATTATTGTCAGCATT
>JAAERL010000682.1 GCA_024230435.1 Desulfobacteraceae bacterium | reverse complement strand
CTATTGAGTTGAGGAAACTCTTCTGCTTACATATCTACATTTGGTTAGGTATGTAATCAGGAGTTCCTTGAAACCCTATAAAGGGTGATCAAACATAGCATGCCAATATGATTAGTCTAGCACAAGCTGCCCAAATTATTACAAGTTTAGACGTAATTTTTAACATATGTTGGTGTCATACTAGTGCCATAAATATTGGCAATAATAAGTCTGAATTTACGCTTTTACTGTGATTGTCAACCTTCATCCTTATATCATTTTCATAATATTACCCGCCGAGTAGACATCCAACCTAGATATTATCTTGTATCTCTAACAAGAAGTATTGACAAAAAACCAAAGCCCATTTGTATAATGATTGCAGGTTTCATAGTCTCAATGCTATTCTTAGTTTTAAATGCATAGATAAGTCGATGTAAACTCACAAAGTCAAAAATCCAAATTACAAAGCAAACTTCAAAAATGCACCTATAAATTTTACCACCAGCCTCTGTATAGGCAATGTCATCATAGTGAAATCACATGCAATGTCATAATGACATATGGAGGAAGGTTCACCTTCAGAGCCATACTAAAAAGTCAGGCAAGTGGCTAGTGGCATGATTTATTCTAATCTGTGCAGCCAGAGACAAGATTTTGATGTTTCAAGAAAGTTTTGGGGCAAGCTATCCATTGTATTTTATGAGAAGTTTATGTATGAAAACTGAACAAGACGTAGAAAATACCTTGTCCTTTTTTGATGCATGATATGGGCAAACTGTGAATGCTGTTGAGATTGAGAAATATATTTATTACATCATTGAATAGCCTGTCCCCATCTAAAGGAGAGAGGGTCTATGGATCATTGTGAGTTTATTACCATGGTAAAAAAGGAAAAACCTCGTGGTGGCATGGGGTACCAT
>JAAERL010000681.1 GCA_024230435.1 Desulfobacteraceae bacterium | reverse complement strand
TGTACAAAGTGTGTATACATATTTTTACAATTAAATTTGTAAGTATAAAAACATATTTTTAAATTTAAGCAAGGCATAAAACTGCATGGAACATAAATGAGAACAGTAGTAAAATTAGGTTACTTAGCTAGAAGCTGCTGTTCTTGACGAAGCTTTGCTGAAGCTTCAGGATGTAAAGTTTCAGCAATATGAAACTTCGGAGCACTACTCTGGGTTCCGTTCCTACCTGTTCATGGTTTAGGCCTGTGCCAATTCATATTCCGATCAATCTGTGATATTTCGTGCGTTCGTGGCGTTCGATAGACCCTACGCTTGCGACAAGGTAGGTAGCGTACAATAAATACCTAGTAAAAAATGAAACGTTAAATTTCGAATTTCAAATTTGTTTGCCTCACGCTATCATACCGTACTGTACCGTACGGGCGCGGGAGAGAAAAGGAAGATGAAAACGAAAACGAAGCAACAACATGATGGCGGCGGGCGGCTTGACATTGACGGTGGCCCTCCCCCGTCGTCGCCCCTCCCACGCCACGCCCCATGGGGCACCACGAGCGGCTGCCAATGCAGCCAACGCCGCGCCCGCCGCAGCGGCAGCGGCCTGCCGCGCGCGCCGGCCGCTGCGCGCCACCCGACACCACCAAGCAACGCCAACACGACACGACACGACCAAACTTTTCTTCTCGTCGGCCGCCGTCGCCGCTGATTGGACCTGTCGATAGCCCCGCGCGAGGCGCTCTTTCCCAGCCCGTCGGCGGCTTCCCAAAGCCTCTTCCCGGCCTTTAAAATCGAAAAATTGCCAGCAACGCAGGCAAAAAAGGAGGGTTGTTCAGCAACTTTGCGCCGCCGCACGCCGCCCAAATCGAACGATTCAGCAACCGTTAGAAAGCTGACGTGTTGCCCAAGAGAGAATAAGAATAAGAATCAATCAAAACAAAAACAACAAGCGGCCGACTGCTTCTCCTTTACACTGCCGCGAAGGAATTGAGCAACAATGCAGCAACTCAGAGAAAGGCAATCGAAAATTGAGGGAGCCAGCCCTTCCAAAAATTAAGAAATTATTGAGGAAGGGACCCAATGAAGGGAGCCTGTTCAAGTGGGCTCGGTGAGTGTCTGTCGAGTTGGTGACACTATCATTATCAATGCTCCCTCTCGCCCTTGCTCTTACTAACCC
>JAAERL010000680.1 GCA_024230435.1 Desulfobacteraceae bacterium | reverse complement strand
GTTGCCAACAAAAGTTTGCAAGTTTGCGTCTTTCACAATCATGAGGAACAGATCACGTTTCTGTTTGTTAGTGTTGGCCGTTACGTCAAGATAGAACACCTCGGGATACATTGCTACGTGCCGAGTCATATCATCAGTTGCTAGGGAAATGGCGAGGAGAATTTCAGTTCCATCACCATAATTGAGTTCTTTTCGCAGCGCAGCAAGGTCTTTCTTTAGTTTTGGTATGGTTTTTATTTTCTCAGCATTTGTGGGACGCCCTCTGTTTTTATACACATTCAGATCAAGATTTTTATCCATGGTCAGAGCAATGTAAGAGACACACGGTTCGCCATCATCATTGGTGATCCTAAAATTAACAAAATATGCACATAGAAAATCAGATAGGCGTAAAATATTATATAATTAAATGTTATATTTGTATGGGGATATGTATTTTCACAAATGAGCACACCAACAACACTGACATACCTATCCAACTCGGCAACCATTTTTTTCGCTGATGACCATTCGGGATTAATACCAGATACCTTGTCAAGAGCACGTTTCTCTAGGTTGCCAATATTCAGGATTGTTTGTGTCAAAAATTCACCCTTGATGTTTTTGGTTGAACGTACTGATTTGGTCATTATTTTGGCAATAATATGGGGTGCCACACCACTCTCAAACAACAGATTAAGTGTGTTAAGTTGCTCATCTGTAAGATCATCCTTTTCGAATGTTGTTGCGTCCGAATCAATGGGTGGATGAAACTTATGAGAAAGACAGCTATCTTTTGAGTGTAGGTGCCAACTTCCAGTACTGTTATTCATATACACACGTATGTTCATGGGACATCTTGTTTTATTCGAGGTAGCACGGGACGTTGCGGTACGGCGCTTTTGGTCGACTTTTTCCTTCTTTTTACCTTTGCGACGATCCTCCGATTGCTTCACTTTTGGTCGATATTTCATGTTGGGATTCGACATCCGTGACCACGCTGATTTGATGGTTGAGCTTGTTTTCATGATTTTGGCAGGGATGACATCCTTTTTTGTAAACTTATTGTCATCAAAATCTGAATCCTTTTTTTTGTGAACTTTGTAACACGAACATCTGAGTTGGAACGAGTTGAGTTCTTTGCTGTTGTTCTGGATGTACATATCGCAACCAACGCAAGCATCTTTCAGGGCTTTTGTTAGTTTTTGGAAGGATTCCGGTCCACGATATTCATTTGTGTCAAACTGATAGCTGGAGTTGACGTTGCGATATTTAGGTTGGTTCGAAGCACCTTTTGGAACACAATGACCTTTTCCAATTGCCTGACATAATTCGACAGATACACCGTTGTGTTCTATAACGGGAAATGATTTCCATTCCATCTCGGCATCCTGCCGTTTGGTAATCGAGCTTATTGTATCGAGATACATGGTTGGAGTAGTGTGTTCATTAATTTATCCTGTTGGGGTTGGTAACAGTATTAAAATAAAAGAACAGTGATGTGAGGGACAAGGTATGTAAACGTAATCAATATAAATTTCGATTTAATACAAATGAATTAATGAGTACAATAACGGAAACACACGTAAAGGCATTACCTTATAGTTTTAGAGTGGTGGATGACTGTACCACACGTAAACAAGACGTAATCATAAAACAGACGTAAAGTTAGAATGAGACACACGTAAATTCATGTGGATGTTTTCGAAAAATTATGTAAACGTAATCAAAAATCAGGATATAAACGTAAAAAAAATTAGACATAATCATGGAATAGACGTAAAAAGGTTAGAGTGATTTGAGTTTAGATATAAACGTAAAAAATTGGAAAAAATTGAGAAAAAAGAAAAAGGAAAACATGTATGGAATTTAGACGTAAAATGAAAGAACACAAAAATGTGTCCATATGATATGAAATAAACGTAAAGAGAAAATAAACGTATTTCGAAAATAAACGTAATGAGAAAATAAACGTAAAAATAATGTTTGTAAAATTTGGCAAAATTTAAACGTAAAAATTCGTAACATTGAATAGGCGTAAAATAAAAGGAAACAAACGTAATCCTGATGCCGGGGCAAAAATAGTGACAGCATTGTTCCCCCGGTGCAAAACCGCCAAAGCAGCGCAATTCGGGCGCAGTCGCAATGGAAACTCACCGGTATTATTGGTTACACTGCAAATAAGAGATAAATTGATCCGCACCAAAACAATCCCCATTTGTAGTCGACAAAATGCACTGAATCCAAACCTATGGGGGTGGTTGGTTGCTTTTTAGTAAAATGAAGGATTATGAGGTATGCGGATGTGGATTGTGGTGGCGGTTGGCGGTTGGTATTTTTTCGAAAATTCCGGCCATTCTGAAATCGAGACAAAATTGAGTGCCACATGAGAAGGACAATAAAAATTCGGTGGTCCAGGATGGTAATTTGAAAATTTGGTACAGGATATACATACATGTTGCATATATTGTAGGAATTAGTACTTAGGTTTAAATTTAAAAAAAAACGGGAAAATTTCAAATTCAAACAAGAAAGAAAAATCCTAAGAAAAAGAAAAATGGTCCAAAAATACTGGAAATAGACGTAAACGAGATATAAACGTAAACGTTCGAGTGCCGGTTAATTATTCCCTTTAGCAACTGTTAATAGATTGGCAGCATTAGCTGTAGATGGATTGGCAGTATTGCCAGTACATAGATTGACAGTATCTGGTGCAGACGGATTGGTGATACCAACTGTGGGGGATTTGCAGTAACAATTGG
>JAAERL010000679.1 GCA_024230435.1 Desulfobacteraceae bacterium | reverse complement strand
GCGCCAGTGGCGAAACGAGCATTGACCCCGCTAGGCCGAGAAAGTGATGGGGGGGTATGAATCACTAGCGGTCCCAGGTTGGCCGCGTGATTCCAAACAGAAGTACAGGTACAGTCTTCTTTTATGTTTTTGTTGCCACGGAGATATGGCAGCGTGTGATGGCTGAAATCCAGCATCACATATTCGAAACTTACCGCTTTTGAAAAGCTAAGTTGACAAAAATGGGTTATTTGAACTGAAATCTGAAAAGCTGAGTTGACAAAAATTGAGAATTTGAACTGAAATCAGCAAACTATGGTCCAAATCGATGAATTGGCCATTTTTGCCGAAAAATGACCTATTTTGCTCATTCGTTCCCCGAATAAGCAAATAAGGATTGTCGAGGCACACATTTTATTGCCGCTATCAACCGATGTGTTGGGATACACTGCACAAATCAGGTATCAGGGTTGCGTGCTCGCGATTGAAAAGCGAGATACAAGTAGCACCGACTCCTGACTGGGGAATGTATTCACCTCTGCCACATGATCCAGTGCAGGATTGTAATCTGATG
>JAAERL010000678.1 GCA_024230435.1 Desulfobacteraceae bacterium | reverse complement strand
TGACTGGTTTCGTCTTAAAATCACCTAGTATTCCCTCAAACAATTCCTCATTTCTCGCAAATAGGCTGAGAAGCTTATTTTTTTCTGTGGTGAGGATAGGTGCTGGCAGTGCTCGTGGACCACTTTGGCCAAATTGGCTTTTTTGTATTTGGCATCCAATATCTCAACTGCATGGTTCGTTGCCTCACACGTGCTAGAAGGCTCTAATTGTTCTCTTAGCTTGAAGAGATTCATAAGGCTTTTGGAATCCAAAAAAACGTTGATTAAATTTGTCATTTTGAGGGAGATATGATCAATCGTGATGTATTTTTCTTATAAATTGAGAACAACGCCCATCTTGGCCATTGTTTCAGTTCCAAGTATCATGTCATATTCTTGCTTACTTTATTCTGCCGAGATATCCACAATATCTGGTCTTATGGAGAATAATTTGCTAGTAGAGAACTTGGGAATAAGTAGCTCTAATACACCAACCTTCGTCGTTTTGAAGGTACCGTTGGAAGTACGCCACTTTTGAGCTGCAAACCGTTCCTTCCAAGGAATGCGTCTATTACTCTTTCAATGTACAAAGAGCAGATCACCATCTGATCTGCTATCTAAGAGTACACGCCAGAAGTCTTTTTTGTTCTTAGCGTTTTTATATTTAGGGACAGCTACGACCGTAGTGGATATCCCATTGCCTTTAACAACCTGCTTATGCAGTTTGTTTGTTTGCTTTGTTACGAATTTTGGCTTAGTAAGCTTTG
>JAAERL010000677.1 GCA_024230435.1 Desulfobacteraceae bacterium | reverse complement strand
CACGTCTTTGCAAAGTTGCAAAGACGTGAAAAAACCCGTGCAAAGATGTGAACTTAGGGAAACAGCACAAAGACGTGGCCTACAGCAGCAATTTTTCAATGCTATTTCCTTAGCTAATTTAGCCAAGAAAGAAGAAAAAGAGGAGAAAAAAGAAGGGAGAGAGGAGGGAAAAAGAGATAAAACATTCAAGATAATATTTCCTGCGTATGAAGACGAGCGAGCCGAGCGAGCGGTTTGGAAACTCAAACCAATAGGGGAACTAGAAAGATTCATGGATCCGAGTCTCAGTTTCAAAACTGCTCCTAGCATGCATCGTGGGAATTGTAGATTACTCATAAGATCCTGAGTAAGTTTCTTGATCGGGCGTAAAATAATAAGCTTTGTTTGGATGCGTAGGGGAGAAAGATCGAGCGCAAAAAAGATGTAACAAGCCTGCGTAAAAATACTTTATTGTCGTTTTGAGTTTCAATTTGACAAAAGTATAAATTACAAATCAAATACGTAACAAAAGTAAAATTACCTCCATCAAACACAGCATGCCAATATTATTAGGCTAGCACAAGCTGCCCAAATTATTACTAGTTTAAACATAATTTTTTACCATATGTTGCGCTCATACTAGCGCCATAAATATTGGTAATAATATTTCTGAATTTACGCTTTTGCTCTGATTGTCAACATTCCTCCTTGTGGCATTTTCATAATATTACCCACCTGGTAGTCATCCAACTTAGATATTACCTTGTATCTGTAACAACAAGTATTGACAAAAACAAAGACCATTTGTATAATGATTGAAGATTTCATACTCTCAATGTTATTAGTTTAAACTGCATAGATAAGTCGATGCAAACTCACAAAGTCAAAAATCCAAATTAAAAAGTAAACTTCAAAAATTTACCTATACATTTTATCACCAGCCTCTGTATGGGCAATGACATCATAGTGACATCACATGTGGTGTGCGTGTAACTTGGCCTCCAGAGGGGGATAGGCTGTTTCCTTAATAATGTGTTTGAAACCGCCACGTGGGCTGGTCTAGGAACGCAAGGACGTACCCCCCCTCCTAGGCTCTTGATTACTAGGGAATTAAAAATTTGTTGGGACGTCCACATTGCCCCCCACTTAGCCACCCAGACCACGCTCCCACGAACCACCCAACTCTACCAAGGCTGTAGAACCATCACTCCTGGAGCGGGCATACCGCTTGTCTAGTTCCAGGTCAAATGCCTGTTCCCACCAAAAATTATGGCAAGGGGAGCCGCGCCTCTGCTCCGCCTCCCAGCAGGTCGCAAACAGGGGGCGGGTTGCGATCCAGTCTGCAATAGTGTTCCGCCGCCGTCAAATATACTCCTCCATCGTTCAGAGGCCAACCTCT
>JAAERL010000676.1 GCA_024230435.1 Desulfobacteraceae bacterium | reverse complement strand
GCTGATGTGAATTCGAGTACGCCTAGTGGCGTTGGCGGTGTTGTTGATCGTTGTTTGCGCTTACTTTTGGTTGTTGACGACATTATCGTTTGTGTGCTGACGTGATGGAAGGGCCAATATATGGTTGGTGTTTAGTTATAGCTTTCATTCAGCGCGGCAGCGTAGAGCTTACTATTGGTCGGGCGGTAGTCGGTACAATATGACGGCCATCATCATCATCATCTTTTGCTTTTTTTTGAAAGATAATAAGAGAGAGGGAGGGGGGGAAATGGCGCGAAAGAGACTGGTTGGCGGTCGACGGACGTACCTACTTACCTGTATTGTTTCTATCTATTTAAGAGTGGGCGAATAAAATTCGAGAGAAAAATAAAGGGGCTAATGATGACGGACGAAAAATTGGCCATTTCCACTAAAATCACAACTTTGGCAATATGGGTATAGAAACGATCCAGTTAACGTGCACCTTATCATTCTTATATTGCTTATATTTAGTTAAGACTATAAAGTCGTTAATTCAGGATTGTCTGTTTAGCATGTCATCGATCAAGTCGGCTTGGGGGTTGGGGGTTGGGGGTTACGTAGGACTGATTTTTTAGCTACTGCCGCCACCCGCCACGCGACAGCATTTTTCACCTCCTCCGAGCCTCCTCCGAGCACTAAGGTTTTGGGTGTTCGTCACTGCCGGATTTGCCGTTTTTCAGGAGCCATTTTCGGCACTGCGGGCACTCCTCGGCACTCAGCTGTTTTGTTTATATCCTGGT
>JAAERL010000675.1 GCA_024230435.1 Desulfobacteraceae bacterium | reverse complement strand
CGGCGCTGTTGAGCCAGGCCTCTTGAAGCTTGGCGTCGCTGAGCCAGGCCTCTTGAAGGTTGGCGTCGCTGAGCTTGGCCCCTTGAAGGTTGGCGTCGTAGAGCTTGGCCCCTTCAAGGTTGGCGTTACTGAGCACGGCCCTTACAAGGTTGGCGTTGTTGAGCACGGCCCCTTTCAGATTGGCCCATTGAAGCCCGGCGTAGTTGAGTTCGGCCCCTTCCAGCCAAATTTCAACAGTTAGATTTTTCTTACGCCACTGGTTCCACTCAGTCATATCTCTTTTATCAGAGCAGCGTTTCAGCATTTCGTACTGAGCTTTGATAAATTTTTTTTCTTTTTTTTGTTCCTGTGCAAGAGCAGGATACGGAAAAGCAGTCACGATCAATATGATGAAACACAACAAGTTTCGATCTTTCTTGAATTTTGCCATTTTTCCATTTTCCTTACCTTCACGGCACCTTCTAATGCTGCTCGTGGTCTTCAGACAGACGATTGAATTCGTTTTGCTACCTATTTCTATTCTGCTTGTCAATAGAAAGAGCGCATTTTGTTATGAAATATTTGCTTTTATAAAAGTTAATAGTTTCCTTAATCATCTTAATCATCTTAATTATAGGGTATGGAAAGCGTTTGGCGTTTGGCGGAAAAAAAAGACATGCAAGATGATATATTATTTAACTGTAAATCGCCTTATCTAAACCTGCATCAGCCGTGGTTTAGGTTGCGCTTATCCATTGACGCATCCGCCAGTTGATTTCCAGATTTTCCAATGACAACCGGATGGCATCGCCCATGAAGGGCCGTTTATCGAGATAACTGTTGCCGAATTCGCGTACTTTTTCGAT
>JAAERL010000674.1 GCA_024230435.1 Desulfobacteraceae bacterium | reverse complement strand
TGCCTCTGCCTCCTTATCACGTTGAATCCGCGTCTGACGCTTCCTCGCCTTCTTCTCTAGCAGATATTTACCATATATTTCTGATCGCTTGAGTTTGTTTTTGATGTGCCCGGGATTGTTGGAGACGGTGCGTGTTACCTTCGCTGTGTTTAAGGGCTTTTTGCCCTGCAGGCTTGCGTGTCCGCCCTTCTTCTTTGTTGTTCCCATGATTGCTCACTCCTTTAGATGAATAGTGTTTGTTTACTGCTGCTTCTATGCCTATGCGTTTGTTCTATGGCAGCGGGTGGCTCTTGGCTGCGGCACATCAAATTTGTTTTGGATGGATGGACGAGATTTTTTCCTTCGCTAACATATCGCTATCAAATAGCTTCCCGCAAAAAACCGTGTCATGACACATGGATCCACATAGGAACTGGTACCATTTTATGTAATTACGGAGGGGCATTCGCATTTTTTTTTATGTAGACTTCTTGTATTTTTGCCTGCATCTGCATGCAATGTCATTGTTGTTGCATTAGACTGAAGACATAACCATACTTACCGCAGACTAACTCACAATGGACGGATCTTTCGAGAGACTCAATTCTACAAGCCT
>JAAERL010000673.1 GCA_024230435.1 Desulfobacteraceae bacterium | reverse complement strand
CAATTGCCGCGAATCGCCATAAAATTTCACATGACGCTGGACAATCTCTTCATCACTGAAATTGTGCTCAGGAATCATACGCACCAATAGATGAAAGTGATTACCCATCAAGCAAAATCCCATTATCTCAACCAAATAGAGAGCTGCAAAACGTTTTATCAGATTCAACAAAAAATCTTTTTCTACATCTCCCAATGGAAAACCATCCAAGGCTGTACGAGACATTACATGGTAAACCGTAGCTTGCTCATTGTTTGTCAAACGACCTATCCGAGGCATATTTTTCTACTTTCGGTTTCTATTGTGCTTGATCAATCGCTTAATTTTCAATTCCCCCAACCCAAATCGCATATTGAGAATATAGTCAAACATAATTTGCCTGTCCCCGGATTACTGTCCCCGGATTACTCCCGTCCCCGGATTACTCCCGTCTCCGGATTTCTCTCTGATAGGGTCCCCTGATAGGTCCATCATTTGACCACATGGATTATCCGGCAAGACCGAGGAATCGTTTGGCAAGAGCGGATTGAGGCCAAATGGTCGAAGTTAAAACCAAACCCTAAATTTTGGACACCGTTGTACTTAATCTACTAAAATTCGAGCAGTATCGTCCTTAATCGCAGGGCCTGAAAAACCGCCATCAAATGAATTACTGTTAATAATAACTGTGCCGGAACATTTTTTTTTTACTTCAATACCACAGAATTCTTTAGTTTTTGTGATATGATTCCCAAAGATATTTCCTGAAATTACAACGCTTCCCGTAACTTCTGAAATTAGAATAGCCGAGTATTTTCTATGTTCGGTTTTGCTGTTTCGGGTAATTATTGATTCAGAAATTATAGCTTTGCCTACATTTTTAAATAATATCCCATTTTGCCCATTTGTTTGTATTGTAGTACCGCTACTTATTGATAGGAATCCAGCGTTTTCAACATTTTCTAAACCATTTCTATGATTGTTGTGAGAATAGCAAGCACGAATGATTGCATGTTTGTAGCCTAATAAAAGGAACCCTGAATCAGAACAATTTTCAGTGGCAACACTTTCCAGTCTAATCCAGTTCGGCTTTTTTTGTATTTTTAAATTGTCGTCTATGATGATACCATTTTTCGCTTTTAGAAATCTGCAAAACTCTAAATTGACGCTATCACTATTTGAACCGATCAAAAATCCATCAGTATTTTTTGAACCTTCTTTAATTTCCGAATCGAAAGATATATTTCTACAAAAAACAATCTCAGCGTTTTCTGTTTTGTACGCCCAATTACCATTTATTGCACGAACAAAACATCTATTTAGTGTAGTATTATTAGCTACTTTGCCGATTTTTCCGGATATGGTAATTCCATTAAAAAGGCCGTCATCAATATATACATCCTCAATAGATGTTTTATTTCCCGAAATTAGTATCGCACTACCAGACTTGCATGATTTTTTTGATGAAAGCCTAATTCTTTGGACTTTAGTTCCGTAAGCCTGTGAGGTAATATAAATGTGATTGCCTGTATCAAGTCTATAAATAAGTTCAGTACCTTTTCTGTCACCAGCAGCCCAAATACCATTCAATGTTACTCCGCTTCCAGGTATATCTATGCTTGAATGTATATAATTACGCGCTTTTAGCTGAACTATGCCTCCCCCGGATTCTGCGGCTGCATTAATTGCTTTCTGAATGGGAATGGTATCGTCGGATTTGCCATCTCCTATAGCCCCGAATTCTTCCGGCGAAAAACAAACAATATTTGTTATTGCTGGTATATCGGTAGAACATCCAGAAGGTAGAAATAAAAATGATGATAGTATGAATGTTAGTACGAATTTATTCCAGTTCAGTATATTATTTTTCATAATTCTACCCTGAAATTGCATGCATAGACTTAAAATTGCTAAAGGTTGTGAAGATAGAAAGCCAAGCAATGTGACTTTGATAAGGTGAACAATATTGCTTATCTTTTGGCCCGTCTGCTGCTTTACGAAGGGCTTCCTGAACAATCTGTTTTTGCAAGTATAACAGTGATAGAAGCCCTATTTGATTTCGGGAATAGCCAAATTTACGCTCTAATTGGCTCCTGACAGTTCTGCATACACCTTGTATCCCTAAAATTGGCCCCATGAAGAAATAAAAACAAATGAAAAAAAAAAGGCTTTTCAGCCACTTCTCCAAGTTCATCACCAGAAATACTACTGCAATAACTGTTTCAGATGTATTGTCCAGCTTGCTCATAATCTTTGCCAAACTGAACCGCCTTTTGCCCTGTCCAAATCTTCCTTCAATCGGGATACGGTCAAGTTCATCCTGGCGGACCTGTTTCTGTGCTGCTTTTTGCTTTTCGATCTGACTGGGTGGCCGGCCCAATGCAGGTCCTGATAAGCGGATACCATGCTTTTTGCAAAACTTAATGTTCTTTCGATTTCGATAGATGGTGTCGGCATGAACTGAGGCCGGATAATAGCCAAACCGGGCCCTATATGCTTCGGCCTGATCAATCAAATCACCCGGCTCGTTATACGCATCCCAGCTGAGTCGATCTAAATAGCAGTAACCATCAATAGCACTTACGGATATCTTTGCTCCAAATTCCGTACCAGCTCCAGCTTTGCCTCGTTTAATTGGCCTGACATACGGCTGGTAGATGTTTACGATCCGATCATCAATCCGGTTAACCCGTTGTTCATACATCCACTTTTGCTGACGGTACACCTCGTTGATGACCAACAGCAGTTTGTACATGCGCTTGTCAAGTTGTGACAACGGAGTAATCTTCGATAACTTGTTAATCGTTTTCAGATTTCGTCCCGGATAACCTAGTTGTTTTCGCATGGCTTTGCGCATTTTACTTTTTGAAGCTTTCTTGCTTTTTGCTACGGAAACAAATTGTTTTCGAGCTTGTTTGCGATAGGTCCGTGGCTTTTTTAACTTCCCCCTGTGGGGCTGGTGTAAAATATCAATGATCCGTTCACTTTTTTCTCTGGCCTCATTTAGAATCTTCAGATCGGTTGGAAAGGT
>JAAERL010000672.1 GCA_024230435.1 Desulfobacteraceae bacterium | reverse complement strand
GTAGCACCATGAGTACGAGTGATATCCGCTGGTAATCGGCCATTACATTTGGCAATGATAGCAAAGAATTACTTTTGTGCGGCACATATCTTTTCAGTATGTATAAGCGATGCTGCAGCTACGTATGTGACCTGATGAGGGCCAATATGGCCGCTATTACGTCATCTAATCCTGCCAAGCAGTATATTATATTATGAGTACGAGTGATATCCGAGTTTGCTTATACCGTCTTCAGATTTTTTACTAGGTAAAAATTTGGCGGGAATTTTCGTCGCCAACCTTAACCTCCGCCTTTGCTCCGCCTTTTGGCGTCTATGCATAACTAAGCCAATATTAGGCCGATTCTTTCGGTTCAAAGACCAATAACTTTCCATTCAGTTAGTTTAGGACGCCTGTGCAACGTGCCACGGTGGTATTCCAACCATTCGCCAAGATATTGGGGGTACTAATTCAGTGTCAGTGACATCGGCCGGCGGAGCTCGGCGGAGGTGCTCAGCCATCACGCATCACACACTAACAAAAAACATCTCCACCATGACGAATCCGACGGCAAACCATAGTACTATTGGGCCAGAAATCCCAATATAAACAGAAACAACATACTTTCTAACGATTCTGTAACTGGCGGCGGCCGATTCGGAGTCGTTGTAATGGTATACGGCTCTATCCGACGCAGACATAAAATTTGCACATGCCGGGCACCATCATAACATGCTCATGTTTGAAAGGTTTCGGTAATTAACAAGCAATATCGTACTATACTCTCCTTCTATATATTATGATAATCGATATTTATTATCAGTTTTATTAATTACATGAAAATTACACATAATAATGGAGTAGTAGGCCGAATCATCCGCTGTTGTTTTGATGCCATCCGGTAGGAACATTGTTGTTAGGAGCCATATAATAACCTGAATCCACTCTATAACGCTCACAACAGATGGCCATTGGTGTTGTGTGGTGAAAGGGCCCCCAACTTGCAGGATGAATACACTCACTATCACTTCAAATACTCGTATATGTGATGGCATTGGGCTCTCTATTTTCCCCCAAAAATG
>JAAERL010000671.1 GCA_024230435.1 Desulfobacteraceae bacterium | reverse complement strand
GTTAGCTGGATATTTTTCTCAAAAATTGTTGCATGTGTTCCTTGAAGAAATTCGAGAAACTTCCCTCTGTGTCAATGGAAAGATTAGCCTAGCCCCAAAAAGGACAAATGGGCTTCTCGTGGTCCATTGGCGACGTCCAGACCACCGTTGGACTCGTAGTGACGTGGCGGAGAAGAATAAGGAATGTATCACGAATGATTTTCTATTTCCGAAAATTCGTTTTTTTCGCCCAGTTAGCTGGACATTAAGTAGGGTATGGTACGTTACTCTCCTTTTTTTCTTCGCGCGAAAAAGTTTTTGCTCCGCTCTGTTCAAGCTCAACCTCGTTTTAGATATGCGTAAATATACATAGAAATATTTATTGTTTATTGAATGTTATATAAATCAAATTTGATATCTATGTTTAAAGTCAAAACTGATGACAAAAAATTAATTACCATCGCTCTTATTTGACAACGCCCACCGCCACCATGATGGGTGCAGAATGACTACCGACGGCGACGGCAACGACGACTTTGGCGACCGCCTCCCTTCCAAACCCGCC
>JAAERL010000670.1 GCA_024230435.1 Desulfobacteraceae bacterium | reverse complement strand
TGCAGGTTTTTCTTTCCGAGATGACGCGTGCCATCTGCCATCCGGGAATCGGGAACGTGACGACGAGCGAGTTTATGTAAATGGAGCAAAGAAAGTGAGACCTATCTTTAGCGGGGGCGTACCTGTCGCGATTGACTTGCGTTGCCCGCCTAATCGCCCTACAAAAAGTTGTCGCGTAGTACAAAAGAGGAAAAAAGGAACCATAATTTTGAGGGCATACTCCCCTGCCCGTTAGTGGAGTTGCTGCCGGCAAAAGGAATTCGTCAAATTTATGACACAAATTCAAGTAAAAGGTAACACGTGGTAGGGTAGGTGACGCCATCATCGCCCCCGCCCCCACTGAATTCAAACAGTCCCAGCAGATGGCAATGGTGTAATCGATATTGTACGATACCGGGAGTAAAATCGAACAAGAGTAATACAATAGTACCATGAAAATGGATCCACCTAGCGACAAAGATTGGAAGATTGCTTCATCAATAGCATCCTCCTTTGTCGTTGGAAACAAGGGAGGATTCCCCAACGCAAAATTTGTATTCAATACTTCACCCACGGATGA
>JAAERL010000669.1 GCA_024230435.1 Desulfobacteraceae bacterium | reverse complement strand
GGGTTATGAATCACTAGCGGTCCTAGGTTGGCCGCGTGATCCCAAACAGAAGTACAGGTACAGTCTTCTTTTATATTTTTATTGCCACGGAGATATGGCAGCGTGTGATGGCTGAAATACAGCATCACATATTCGAAACTTACCGCTTTTGAAAAGCTAAGTTGACGAAAATGGGTTATTTGAACTGAAATCTGAAAAGCTGAGTTAACAAAAATTGAGAATTTGAACTGAAATCAGAAAATTATGGTCCAAACCAATGAATTGGCCATTTTTGCCGAAAAATGAGCTATTTTGTTCATTCGTTCCCCGAATAAGCAAATGAGGATTGTCGAGGCACACATTTTATTGCCGCTATCGACCGATGTGTTTGGATACGCTGCACAAAGCAGGTATCAGGGTTGCGTGCTCGCGATTGAAAGGCGAGACGTACGTAGCACCGACTAGTGATGGGAGCATGTATTTACCTCTGCTTCAGAACTGTCCAGTGCAGGATTGTGAGCTAAGGTGCCGAATCCAACTTAGGTCAGGGGGACTCCCCATAAATCTTAAGTACGATGGCCATCCTGTGAAAAATCAGATGGTGTGTTCCCAAATAATAAAAATGGTGAAATCAGATTATTTTGATTAACGCCAGAGACTTGGCATGATGTTAACCAAAAATCTTTACCAAAAATGAGAACTTTGAATAAAAATGAGAACATTTGACCTAAAGTTTCAGTTT
>JAAERL010000668.1 GCA_024230435.1 Desulfobacteraceae bacterium | reverse complement strand
CAAGCCAATCTCGCATCTCGCAAACAAAACAACCATAACGGCTCGACTTTCCTACTACGCCGCTTTGGTCACTAACAATATATAATATACAATGGTCGCCGGATATGATACTTGCCCAGACTGGGCACCAGCATTGTAAGCCAATTATCAGCTTTTACCATTTGTTCAGTTGAAAAGGAGTGCACAAATTATGTCACAAATGCCAATGCCCGAAAATAAAAAGGCAGAGTGGCATTTTTATCGCTGTGGCAGGATCTACTCTTTCGTTAGCGTTCTCTGCGTTCATACACGGAGCCCTAGGCGTCATTGTTAATATGTTGATTCTTAATTTCCAATGCTGCCTCTCACTCACTTGATTCCCATCATTTTTCATATTAAACTTTGACCTAATCTAAAAGTGGATACATCGGAGCAGCATCATGTATGATCCTGGCCAACTTTGGCTCTGCCTGGGGAACATGGAAAGCCGGACTTGGAGTCTGCAAAATGGGAATTGACTACCCAAAGGGTGTCATCAAAAATATCGTGCCCATTGTCATGGCGGGTGTTTTGGGTATTTACGGTCTTATCGTT
>JAAERL010000667.1 GCA_024230435.1 Desulfobacteraceae bacterium | reverse complement strand
GTTTTTAGCGCGCCCAAAAGTCGAAATCTTCCGAATATCGGAAGATTTCAGAATAGTCGGCTTTATTGCTCCAGAAGCGCACCTAACACCCTCGGATCACCTTGCCTATGCATGATTGGCCGTTGGTTTGGTGCATTTTGGCTATATACTCGCTGTGTAGTGCTTTTTCTATTTTCTTTTTGCTTAAGCTAGTGGCCCGCTAGTAAAATTGCGAATTTTTAGTACCTACTATGTGGGCATTATCTGGAGTTAGACGGACCTACAATGCTTCCAACACACGTCTATGACTCCCCTGCGATGAGTTTGAGGTGTTGGAAGGCTATCCGGTTCGATTAGATTGCAAATAATAGCCCTACTAGTAACACTATTTTGCTACCTTTGCCCGTGGCAACAATTTTGTTGTACGAATCCTACTATGAAGTCTGTTATGCTGTACAAACGCAATATCTCTCATGTGCTATTCCCTGTTCTCTTCGGACGTTACTGACAGTGGCCGGCACAGCTGGACGTGGTGCTGCACCTGGTGCCGCGGCAACACCGGTAGCAGGAGCGGCAGCAGATGGAATTGCAATCCCTCCTTCATCCGCCTCAATATCTTCTTCTC
>JAAERL010000666.1 GCA_024230435.1 Desulfobacteraceae bacterium | reverse complement strand
TATCAGTTGGGGGGAAATAAAACTTGACTTAATGGTCCTTTTAAATAATGGAACCTTCTTTGCATAATTTATGCAGCCGCACCAAGCTCCTTTCAAATTGGAAGTGTTGGTGAGTGGTGATAATTCCAGAGGAGGGGTTGAAGTTAGCAATGTATTATTAGCAAGTGAAACATTTGATGTTGAAGATGAACTTTGTTAGGGTTATGTGATTCCTATGTATGTTGACTGATGCATACAGAACTGTTTGTGAAAAAATCACATGCAAAGCGTTTGCAACATTGTTTTTCATTGATGTTTTTTCATCAACCCGCTATGTCGTCTTTTTGCTCGCACTTTTGGCCACAATCAGCTATTCAAAAAATCTATTCCTAACTGGAACTGCTGTATTGAATCAAGAAGCCGAAAGTGTATCAACCGCCATTGAGCTCTTTCTTGACAACGCTGGCCGGGCCGGAGTCGAAGGCGAAAACGACACCTTTGCAATTGCTGCGCCGATCATGGGGATTGTTCTAGACGTCAC
>JAAERL010000665.1 GCA_024230435.1 Desulfobacteraceae bacterium | reverse complement strand
AGGTTATGGTGAGGTGATGATGATGTTATGTGCGTGAGCGGCTTGGGTAAAAGTACCATTTGGCAAAATGCGTTATGGAATCTTGCTTTGGCGCAAAAATGCTTGGTGAAAATATCACCCTCTCTTCTTTGTCGAACTATTTATTTTTCATAAATAATTTCACAAGAATATTAGAACAAGGGTATTTCTCCAGCTTTTAAAAGTATCTCACAAAATGAGTTGGGATCTCTTTTGCCCTTTTTTGTCCTGCGGTCGACAAAAGTGGCGCCTTTCTGCCGAAAATAATGACGTCAAAAGTGCAACGGGCAGCAGGCCTCAGGCCTATTGCTACGCGGGTCTTGCTTTATCCGCCCATAGTGTCTTGTGCGGCTTCCGGTAGGTGCGCTGCGATTGAGATAAGATTGGTACAGATGGTACTCTCAATCAATAAACGGATTAATTAGCATCACCATATCAATCATCGGGAACAGAAGTGCAAAGAGAGCAGGTCGAGAGTCGATAACAATTGAGCAGGTCGATAACAATTTGCAACGATGCAGGTGAAAAGCAATTAGGATATATCAAAAGATTTCTTTTCCTCAAATACTGCATCACCGAGATGGTCCTTATCAATCGTGACGATCAATCCAGACTACGTCCGGATCAAGACATAGAAAGTGCCCGTTTGGAAGCACAAGAAGAATGGGCAAAGTCACAAAGATACGGTCGCCCTT
>JAAERL010000664.1 GCA_024230435.1 Desulfobacteraceae bacterium | reverse complement strand
GGTGGTCAATGCAGCCCTTCTTTGGATTGTATAACAGCCAATATTGGCCAAAGTGATGATCAATATATTTATTTAACGCCTTTGAGTTAAGGTTGATGCACCTAATGTGGTGATCTAACCATGGTTATACCACCTAACTTGCAAAACAAAATCATAAATTATGTCCCATTTTCTTTCCCATTTTCGGCCAAGACTACGGTTAATGTTCCACATCAAGCCAAATGTGTAGATATTTGCACACGTTTTTCAAAAAATACACATAAGTACCTTTTAATACACTAGTCCTAAATTTAATCTTCATTTTGGCTGATCAAGAAGGAGGCTCTCCTTATTTTGTTTTTAATTGCAATTTCTTTTGTGAAAGGACCACTTGAAACAGGTGAAAAATATTGGAGTCTAAAGCCTCTCCACAGAGAGGTGTATCACACAAAGTTGAGAAAAATGAGCCCCCCTCAAGTGGAGATTTTTGTATTATAATTTAAGCAAAATCATGCATAGCTGTAGTCCCGATTTGGTCTTTTTTAGGACAAAAATGTTTTGCTAATAAAATTGGATGCTTGCCGAATGACAAACAATTCTGTGGCAGCTTCTCAGTAACAAGATTTTTATACTCTAAAAGTAGCAACATATTCTCAATACTTGATGATATTCAGCGAAGCCTTTCATAAATTGTCTTAAATATTGAGTATATGTTGCTAATTTTAAAATGTTTTGTCCTTTGAAAAAGGACCAAGTCAGGACTACGGATATGCAAGCAATCAAAATATGTACCACACAAATAATCCCAGCTGATGATTGCATGTGATAGACCAGCCCTAGTTTAAAACTTTTGGCTGTATACCAATCTACAATTCCTACTTGCCAACTTAGTACAAAGCAGGCTAGACACAGAGGCATTGAGCAATGCAATAGACATTTAAAATTCAGCAGTTGCAATAGGTTGATATTTTATTTTAAAATGCATTTATTTGAAAATTGTGGTTCAATGGTGGTTCAGGTCACAAAGGGTTAAAAAAAGAGGTCAATACATAGAGTACAAGCTGATGCACAAGGCTCAACCCACCCATGCACAAACATTATAGTCATGAAAGTATGATCAGACCACTACCAGAGAGTCAAGGCAAATCTAGCGTGAGTCTATTTTTAACAAGTGAACGCGAAGGGGTG
>JAAERL010000663.1 GCA_024230435.1 Desulfobacteraceae bacterium | reverse complement strand
TAATAACCTTCGAGTACCGGGAGGGCGAGGAAAGATGTACTTCGAAGGGCCTCCCGAGAACCGACCGAACATTTGAGACCCGGTTCTGGTAGGTAGGTATCCTATCAACGATTGATAGACAGTAGGAGTAATCTAGGAATAGATTTTTTGAGGGACTAGATGATTACCAGACGATAGAATATAGAATACTTAGCTAAAAGGCCTACCTATCTGCCTGGTCACAAGATAATGGCCTCGGGAACCGAACGAACTTAGATAAGGTTTAACCTTATATTTTTGACTTGCAAATGGGACACTCACATGTCTTGGACTTTCAGTTTGGGCTTCTTTGAAGTGACTATTAATGACCCCGTACCGTGATCAAAGCAAAGTAGTTTAATAGAGTGGCCTTAAAACCTTTCGCACGCAACAGTTTTATCCGCTTGCTGATGACGCTTTTGTGACTTGTGGAACATGTGGAGCGTGCAAAATCAACTCTGACGGGTCAAAATGAAAATCATCCCAAAATCCACGTCTTCCTTCCTTCCACGCCGCACAACTTTTGTGTAAGGAAGGAAGCTATCTTCCGCAAAATACGTCACGGCGGGTGGATAATCAAGGGTTAATTTTACTCCACAACTCACAACTTCGTCATCCGGAAAAAACTTTTGCGTAAGGAAGGGTTTAAGGCCACTCTATTCCTTTTCTTTTTCTCAAAATTCCATCCGGCTGACTGCAAATCCATCTGGACCATGTCAGAATGTTTTGCGCCAGAATTACACAC
>JAAERL010000662.1 GCA_024230435.1 Desulfobacteraceae bacterium | reverse complement strand
GGAGAGATATATTGATGATTGATGTTGCCAGAGTGATGGACAGCGCCACAATTCGTACTAATTCCTCCGTTTATTTGAAATTTGCTTATCCTCCTTCCCAAGGGTAAATAAGCAGGGTTGGCGACGACGGTTCCCGCCAAACTTTTTTGGTATTAAAAAAGCTGAGTACCGTTACCGTCTCGTCAGCAAATTGGAATGTCACACCTTAATACCGATCCGGTGGATGATTTGCATCAATGTGGGACACGACGAAAAAAACGCAACTCAATCATATAAAACTTGTAGTCGTAACGACACTATTACTTAGGAGCATTTGATTACCGCTTTCTGAACACCTTGTGAACGTAGGAGCGATACGTCGGAATATGTACAACATCGCTAAAATTGAGTACCGACTTGCTGACGAGATGGTAAATTGATTTTGAAATTTCACAAAACGTCGCCAACCCTGCTTATTTACCCTTGGGTAAATAAGCAGCAGCGCAGTGTCCATGTAGATAGATAGAAAGGTGCAAGAGATAGAAGTCGTTGATTCGAATGAAGAAGAAGTCTATCCGCATAGTAATGGCTGGATGCCGAGGAAAGGGTAGC
>JAAERL010000661.1 GCA_024230435.1 Desulfobacteraceae bacterium | reverse complement strand
TGATAACAAAGCTTATTCTGGCAGTGTGAACGTACCTGGAGAAATTCTTGATACTGTTAAAGAATATCTAAATTCAAATTTACTAATGACCAAGGCACAGCAGGCACGATGGGATTTCGATAAAGGGGATTATTTTTAGGTGACTGCTCCCGGCAATTTATTGCCGGGAATTTTCGCTGGATAATCTTAAACAGCAGCGCCAACAAAGTTGACACAAACTTACGATATTTCCGCCATTATCGATTAACCAAATAAGCTGATAGCACACCAGTAGAGCAAGCTAATGTCATGACATGCTTGTTGCCAAATGTCATGAACTTAGAGCTGAACGGCAAATTATCAGGCTCATATTAGGCTAATATTTAAGAAAATTTCAGAAACAATAAACACTATTGAAAAGGAATTATATTCCATGGCATTTGATCCCGCACAATCTTTAAACAACTACAACGTTTACCAGAGCGGACAAAACGGCGCCGATAATAGGACAAATCAAAACAATCAGCTATCAGGAAGGTTACAGCTCTCAAACCAGAATCATCCACCTAAAGCGAGAGCTTGTAATAATAAAAATATTGATGGTGCGAAATCTAAAGGGTTTAAGTTAGGAAAGCTTGTAAGACAGACTACTATAAAAGTCGCTTATTCACAGAATAATAAAAGTAAGTTCTTTTACGAGGCAGTAAAAAATGGAGATGTTAAGCGGGTAAAGAAGTGGTTAGAGGCTGGTGCAGAGGTGAATTATGTTAATGGAAAAGGCATAACACCACTATGCAGGGCAGCATGGAAAGGCTACACCGATGTTGTAAAATTGCTGCTGTCGCATCCTGAAATTGATGTGAATAAGGATAGACCGCTATATTGGGCAGCAAAAAATGGCCACATTGAGATTGTAAAATTGCTGCTATCGCATCCTGAAATTGATGTGAATCAGGCTAATAACATAGGCTTTACACCACTATATTGGGCAGCAAAAGAAGGCCACATTGAGATTGTAAAAT
>JAAERL010000660.1 GCA_024230435.1 Desulfobacteraceae bacterium | reverse complement strand
TTATCTGTTTTGCCTCGATGCGAGGTGTTTGAGGCAACTGATGCAGTAAAATCAACGTTAGGCACTTTGCTCAATCCCACCTGGGATTTTGTAACGCGGTGCGGATTATCTGTTTTGCCTCGATGAGACGTATTTGACGCAACAGATGATGTAAAGTCCGTGTTCGGAACTTTGCTCAAGCCGATTTGGGTCTTTGTAACCTTGTGCGGATTATCGGATTTTTCTCGATGGGACGTGTTTGAAGAAACAGATGATGTAAAGTCCGTGTTCGGAACTTTGCTCAAGCCCACCTGGGATTTTGTAACGCTGTGCGGGTTGTCGGTTCTATTTCGGTGATGGGTGTTTGCACCTATTGCCGTTTGCCAGGCGTTTGCTTGAGCATTTGATAAATGCCGTATTTTTTTAGAATCCGTGTCGTTAGGGTCAAGCTGTAGCTGCTCATGTAAAGCAAGGTCGTATTTTGTTGCGGCCGTGGCGTTATCAACGCAAACGGTGACATTGGCTTCATCGCTGATGGTTAAGACAAAATTTAAAACCGTTGTGTAAACGATTTCTTCGGTCTTTCCGGGTATGTAGTCCGCTGGATTTGCAGTTGTTGCCATGTACAAAATATCGTTACCATTATCCGGGTCTTTGGCGTAGATGCCGCACTCTCTGAGCCGATAGCCTGTTTCGATATAATCATCTGGTTCGATTACACCCTGGACAAGCCATTTGCCCGGCTCGGGCAGTTTTTTTATTTCGGTGATGGCAATAGTGGTTTGCTGCTCGACAAGCTGTGTCATGTCGTTTACTTCTTTTTCCCACACCCCCGATCCTACTGCAATGTGTTTAAAGGTAAGTTCACAACCTGTCTGAACCTTAGCCTGCAGCTCTTTTCCCTGCTTTGTAAATTTCAACGGACTGTAATTAGCCATGTCCATTAATCTCCTGAGTCGGTTATTGTGATTGTCGTTCCTGATACAACAATGCCTGCAAAGTAGCTGTCGCTCTTGATTGAAGGCGCGTTGATTATTTCATTTAAAACGGATCGCTCGTTTTTTGCCGTGTCAACGGCGATCAGCAGCCGGGTAAAGGTTTCGGTGTCATCCGGCGGGGAATTTGAAAAAATTTTAAAATGATAAGGCTCTCCGCCATAGTCAAACCATTCTTCGACATATCCGCCGCCTAAAACGTCTTTAACCATCTCCTCGACAGCCGCCGGTGTGCCTTTTTTTTGATGCCATATATAAGCTCGCTTAATCAGGATGCGCTTTTTATCAACCGGTAAACCTTCATCCCAAAAATCTACGTGCCACTGCCAGGCTAAGTGCTTGAGCTGCTCTTCGGTCAGCTCATCGATTCTTGAGTAGATATACAAACTGTCAATTGCCTGGTTTAACGCCAAGATCTGGCAGTCTAAAGCCTTTGCAGCGGCGCAAATAACCGGGTCTGCAATCGAATCGGGCAGCAAGCTTCTAAAACTTATGCTTTTTAGCGTTTTACCCATCTTCAAGTCCGCCGTAAGTTATGTTTAGATTTTTTACCCTTGCAACTTCGTTTACTTTGACAACCTGAAATCCGGGACTTTTTAACTCAATACGTTTTGCGCCGGCCGCGATGATCAGAGCTGTCAAGTTGTCCGGGGTGATGTCGCGGCCGAGAATTTCCTTTTGCCAGGCGATATAGTCGTTAACAGCCTGTGTTATAGCTTGCCTTGTCTCGGCGGCGGTAACCGCGTGCTGGCTTGATACATAATAGGTAAGTTCAATGTCGTAGCTTGCTTCAACCGGGGCAGCAACCCGTACAAGGTCTGTTAATGGCCGGATGGATCGATCGTTTAAAGCGCTTTGCACTTGCTCAAGCAGGGCCGCGGTGCCAAGGCCGGGATCCTCTACAAGAGGACAAACATTGACTACCGCTGATGACAGCCTGGTCGACAGCTCAATTTTTTTCTGTTCTGCGGTCAGCTCATCAATACCTTGTGCGTTAAGCATGTTTAAGATAGCGTCAAGTTGTTCTTCGGTCAGATCATCTAACGGCGATGTCCGATACACGGACACATCCGTTATGCTTGCATTTGCGCTCTTGGCCCAGTGAGCGTATGCGCCGGTGGGACCGGCGACTGAAAAGCTTTCCGGCGCTGTTTGAATTCGGCTGCGGTAGGCTTCTTTTTCTTCGGGATCAGCGCCGCCGGTCGAGGCGTTAATGTTCGATACACTGACAATGTGGCCATTTGTGTTGGCATCGACAAGCTTGTCGATCTGGCCGGGTAAAAAGCCGTTGCCAACGCTGCCTGCAACCTGGCAACGCACGGTAACATCTGCAAAGCCGGCATCTTTTGCAATTTCTGCATAGTCTACGGTCTCAAAAAAAAGTTGCCCGTCCGGAGTCACCCTTGTGCCTTTTGCGATGGGAACAGCAAAGCCAAGTCCATCGTTGATAGCAAAGCGCATGGTTGCCGTGGCGGCGGCTGCTCCAAGCCGCTTTGTGCCGGTAAAGGCGCCAAGGTGATCTAAAAACTCATTATCAGCTAACGACAAAAGATTTTGTTTGCTTGCGTAATCGATAACGGATCGTTGCTGAACGATTATTGCAGCCAAAGATTCTAAAAAAAGGCGAACCGGATCGCCAGGATAAAGAGTTGCTTCGGTTAAGGCCTCATAAACTTTGACGACCGAATCTTCAACATTCGCGGTATCGGTTTCGCAAAATTGTATGTCTGGAAGATTTTTAAAGCTCATAAGCTCACACTATCTTTGATTTTAATTCGTACAACAGGCTCCATCTTTCCGTTGGCGTCGGCCTCACTAAAATCGATGTTTGTAACTTCAACGCGCGGCTCGTATGTATTAATGCTTTGAACGATATCGGCTGCAAGCTTTGCTTTAACGGCTGGGACGGCATCATCCACGTACGTGCAGGCAACACCAAAATTTCTGTCCAGGGGCACCGATCCGCGCACCGTCGCAAGAATGGTTTTTACATTCTGCACGATCTGCTCAAGCCCGGTTGCCCCGATGATGATTTTATCCAGGGCGCCGGTTATATCAATTTCATGTTGTGTCGGCATACGCGTCCTCTTTTAGTGTGAGCGATACGGATGCAGCGAGCAGCAAGCCCTTATTGTCCACACGGGTCCATTCTTCATCAATATTTTCTATAATAAAATTGCCAACCGGCTTTTCACCGACAATAAGCTTTTGTGATACGCCCGCATCCCTGAGTTGTCTAAGCCGATTGATTTCTTGTTCCGGGTGCACGCCCAGATCGGCATTAAATTTTGCCGATATCTCAATCTGATCTATTCCCGGGCCTAAGTACTCAAGCACCTCCTTTTGTCCGATAACGTCATGTACGGCGATTTTTGCCTGCCCTTTGCGTGAAAACGTTGACCAGGTGCGCACCAGGTTTGCGCTGGTCAAAAAAACGACATCACCGTAAGTTGCAATGCTCATGGGTTAGAGTTTCCGCTTATCGTGCCGGTACTGGAAATATTGCCTTTTACTTCTACATTGCCGGTTATTCCTGCTGCAATATCGCCGCCGCCGCTAAAACTGCAACCGCCTTTGCCTGTTACGGCCTTTGTTGCGCTAATTGATCCTTTCACGACAAGGTTGCCATTTAGATTCATTACCGGAGTTGTGATATTTACAGGGTCGGTAAAATTAATTTCGGCCCCGCCGTCAAAATTAATCTTTGCGTTGCCCGGCACATTGATAGTCAGGCAATGACCGGCCCTGTCATACTCAAAAACAGCGTTATCTTTAAAGCGAATGAGTGCCTTGTCTTTGCTTTGCACTGGCGTTGTATCCACTTTTGAATACAGCGATCCGACAACAAAACCTTGCTCAAGACCAAATGGCAAAAATACGCAAAGTACCTGCTCATCTATATCTGGCATCCAGTAAAATTTATCATGACTGGTTTTTGGATAAAGCACTGGCAAAGTATATGATACCAGGCCATCTGCATCGCCAAGCTCAACACGCACCGCGCCTTTTTTTGGATAATAGGCAGCTACCTTGCCAACCCTTATGATCTGATTAAGCTTTGCTTCCAAAGCCGCTATTTTTTCAAGCACCTGGTCTAACATTAGTAAGAAAGCACCTTTCTGATCTTAAGCTCGGTTAGATAGCCCCGTGTCTTGTTGATGGTGTGTGTAGCCGTCTCAACAAAGTATTTACCGGTAAATAGTCCAAAATCATCAAGCTGGACATTGATACCGGCCACGGCTAAAGGGTTACCGGCAACAGTCACAGAGCCGGTCACCTTGTCTTTGTTTTGCCGCCGCAGCCCAGCGATGGCAATCCGCTGGGCATCTGCGCCCGATTCGGCCCTTTTGTTGATCTTTAAAATATGTCCGCACGCCGGCGGATCAGGCGGCACAAAGGTATAGGTTTTTAAAGACTTGTCTTCGGCATCGGCGTAAGATACCTGGGCAGCGCGAAAAACATCATGGCTTTTTGAAGCAAAGGCATATCGGATAAGCTTGCTTTTTTGCCGGGTTAGCGTCAGTGTTGCCGGACGCTGGTCAAATTTTTTGGCTTGGTAGACGATCAGCTTTTCTTCTGCGGCTTTTAAATTGTAGCCGTTATCGCGGCAAAGGCGGCTTAAAAACGTCAGATCCGACTCCTCGCGCTGGTCTGCGCGATTAAAGCGAACATTAGTTTCAGCGTCCCAATAAAGCGCCAGGCCATGCCAGTTGGCGATTTGTCCGGCAATGGCCGAAAGAGTTATGTTTTCCCAGGCGTATGAGCGCAGTTCTCTTCTTAGCGCGGTTGAGACTAGGGCCGAAGCGGCTTTGATCCGCGCAGTTGACGGCGGTCCGGACACCTCGATCCCGTCAATTCCAAACAAGCCCATGGGCAAGGTTTTTTTTTGATCACCATCGCAGTTATGGCAAACAAGGCTTGCCCGGATTTTTGCGCCCTCCTGAGGGAACCAGGCCCCGCGCCATAGCCCGGCGCTATCTTCGACGCTGATTTGCAAATCATCGGCTTTGCCGTGGGCATGATCGGTAAAGCGCAAATCCAGCAAGTATGGAGCTATTTTTTCTGAAATTTCCCTGTCTTCGTAAGACAGGATCAAGCTTGTGCGCCTTATTTCCATGGGGGCAGCAGCTCCTGGTTTTGGTTCGTGTCAATTTCCGGGACGGTTAAGATCACACCTGCTGAAAACACGATGGTGTGCCGATGCCCTGGATTTGCCTTAATCAGGGTGTGTAACTGTTTTTCAGTGCCGTAAACATGCTTTGATATCGTGTCCCACATATCGCCCTGACGTGTCGTATATGTCATTATTGGTAACTAAGCCGCTTTTCTTCTGATAAAAGTTTTTCAAGCAGGGGCTTTAGACGCGCCTCGCTTTGATCTAAGCTTTCATTAACCGCGCTTTTAACTTCATGCTTACCGGCTCCGCTGCCGGAAATTTCGATTTTCGGCGCGTAGTTGATAGTTACATTCGTGCTTGATTCGTGTTTGGAAAGATCGGTTACCGGCAACTCGATTGCTGCATCGGGCTGTTTTTCAATAACAGCCGGGCTTTGGGCACGGTTGATCTGCACCCCTAAGGCCGTTGCAGGTTTGCCGCTTTGCAACTCTTTTTGTTGTCCTGCATCGGAATCATCGCTTTTGATGGCGCTGCTGGTATCGGGCGTGTTATTTTTTTTAAAAAAATTATAGATTTTTTTACCAAGCTTAAGGCCCATACCCACTTTGCTAAATTTATACATAAATTTGGCAAAGGCTTTGAGCTTATCCCATAGGGCATCGATAAGATTCCGAAACGGCTCCCATTTTTTGTAGAGCAGTACTGCTCCGGCAACTAATGCGGCAATGCCCGCCACAACCCACGTTATTGGATTTGCCCAAAGCGAGGCGTTAAAAAGCCACGAGGCGGCAGTGGCAAGCAATGTGCTGTTGCGTAGCAGAGTAAAAACTTTAAATGCGTTGAGCAGGCCACCTTGCAGGAACGTAAATGCAAAAGCACCGGCGATGACCGCAGCAGTCAACACACCGATCCCTGTGGCGCCCCCGGCTACAACGCCGAACAAGACGGGAAACTTTTCTGCAAAGGCTGTTATTTTTTTTGTGCCAAAGGCAAGGGCGCCGATAAAAAGCTTAGCCGGGGGTAAAACCACCGCGCTAAAACAGTCGGCCAGCACGGTCAAGCTGCCTACTAACTCGCGGGTTTTGCCCTTAGTTGTTTGAGCAAATTTTTTAAATTCGGCGTCAATGATCCCCTTAGAGTTTTGTTCAACGTCGCGGTAGGCTTGTTTTAACGCCTCTAATTTTTTGATGAGCGGGACAAGCCCTTTTGCGCCCTCATCTCCAAAAACATCCTGAACCGCCTGGGCCCTGGCGTCGATATCATCTCCGTACTTGTCGTCAAGGGCAGAGGATATGCTTTGTAGTGTCGCTATCATATCCAGCTCGCCTTTTTTGTTGCGCACGATAGACGCGCCCCACTTGTCCTGGGCTTTTCCTAGGCTGCGCAGCACTGCTGATAACGCTGTTCCAGCTTCACCTGCCTGAAATCCGGCGCTGTTTAGCTGTCCTAATAGCGTAATCCCCTGAGCAACTTGGACGTTATAGTTTCCCATCATTGACGCGCCGTTTTTCATCGATTCGCCAAGCTGGTCAAAATCTCTGATTTGAAATTTAAACTGGGTCTTGGTCAACAATTCGGCAATACGGTTTAGCTTTTGCTGATCAGTTCCTTCGATTTGATCACCTAAGTTGTTGTAGGCGGTGGCAATGACTTCGCCGACCCCTTCTGCCTGCCCGCCTGTAATCCGGGCAGTCTTTCCAACTGTAGCAGCACCGGCAGATGCAAGCTTTGCCGACAGGCTGGCGCTGTTTAAAGCGTACTGAATATTAAAAGCGTCGGTATAGCCTGATATCCCGGCCTCAGCCATTCGTCTTGCCTGGTGCTGCGCCTCGGCAAGAGCTTTATCCTTATCTTTTGCGTTAATAACAGTTGACAGGCGCACTTTTAGCTCTTCGGCCTGTGCGCCTACAAAAGCCGGCGCGGCTATCGATGCACCCAACCCGGCCGCTGTTGAAAGCTTGCTCTTGTACCTTTCGCGGCGCTTTGCGATCTGTTTTTGTTTTAAAAGGGTTTTGTTTAGTTTTTCCTGGGACTTTTTAGCCTTGCCGATAGATGCCGCCAGCCGGTCTTTTTCTCCAGCAAGTTTGCGCGTATCGATACCGGCATCTGTAAGTTGCTTGCGGCAAGCGCCTAATGCGCGGCGCTGGTCTTTTAGCTTTTGTTCCAGTTTTGCAACGGCTTTACCTGCTGCGGCGGTTTGGGTCTTGAGCGCTTTTGTGGGTTTTTTTGCTTTAGCAAGCTGCTCTTTTAATTTTTGCAAACGCTTGCGGGCACTGTCTATCTCTGTGCCGGTCTTATTGATTTGTGTTTGCAGGTTGACGAATCTGTCAATTTTAACGCTGCCGGATTCCAGCTTTTTGATCTGTCCGCCCAGAGATTCAACTTGCTTTGAGGCGCCGGAAAACGCAGCGTTAAAAGAATTTTTTAACGAGGCTCCTATTTTAAATGCAATACTGTATTGTTTCATTTAAAAACTCTCTGGGCGGATTCAAACCAGGCCTGATACTCTTGTATTGATTGATTAAGCCAAAATTCTACGCTGGTGCGGCTTACGCGAGCAAGGGCCAGCACGCACTGGCGCACCTGCTCTGCGGTTATAAAAAATTACCGGCCCTTCCTGCCAAAGTAAGATAGTCTTCCAGATCCATCTCTTCTACCGCCTCGCTGGCAAGTCCCACGATACGGGCAACCACAAACAACGTGCGCGTACCGTCTCCGGGCGCAAGAATGCCCCTGTCTTGCATATCACGCTCGGACTCGACGATGTCTTTTCCTTTTGGACGCCTCCAGGTTACTGTTTCAATTTTTTTTCCATCCCATTCAAACGGATGTTTAAGTTTGATTTTTTCTGCCATCTTTAGTCCTTTATGCGTTTATCCCTAAAGCCGAGCGAACTTCGGCCAGTTGGTCAACGCCGTCTACTTTTGAAATAAAGTTGTACTTATCGATCTCGATCTTTTCTTTTGCATCGATAAGCAGTTTTAAATAAACAACTTCACCCTCGAAGCTGTTTTCCTGGGCTTCACCGGCATTAAGCTTGCCAAGATCGATTTTTTTGGTGATAGCCTTGAGCATGACCTTAACCGACTCGATCTTGTAGCTGCCTGCACCTGCGTCATACACCTGCATTGCCCCGCGGATATCCAGTGAATGGGCTTTTTGAGCCGCCAGACCGGCAAAAGAATCTGTCACCGATCGAAAGTTTAGCGTAACCGTCATCGGCTTGTAATGTCCAATGCTTGGACTTTCAACTTCGCCTGCGATCCCTGCGCCTTTTATTGTATCTGTCATAGCCTCGAGACTTGGCAACTGTGCATCGGCAAAGCCAATGAGCACTTCGTTATCGAGGTATACCCTGCAATTTATAATTTTTTCAGGTACTGGATTTGACATAATTCGATTCTCTTTAGTCTTACGGTTATGCTGTGCGGTTATTAACCAAACAGCGTCTGCAGGTACGCCGGATCGTACTCTAAAATAAATTCGATCTGCCTGGCCGGTGACGGCGGCGTGATATAACAATGAAACCGGATGATACCGTCCATGATATCGGTAGCCGGATTTTCATCTTCGGCAAACTCAAGCCTGCCGCCTAAAATATACTCCCGTGCCGTCAAACCGTTTAACCAGATATTTGCGCTGTCCACTACCGTCTCAATCAGACGCCGCGTGATGGGAAAGTCTACCTTTTGCCAGTAGGTTGTTATCAAGGTATTGCCGATCCAGTTAAACATGCGCCGAATTGGAATAAAGGCGTCTTTTACGTCCGTTTCAGACGGATAAACGCTTGTGCGGTTGCCCCAGCACTTCCAGCCGCCTACAAAATTAAGGGCTGTTACAATCCCTTGAGCGTTTAAAGAATTAGCTTGCTCAAGAGAAAGCCACACCTCGCTGCCACCGGCAACGGCGCTGTCTATCTGCAAGTTTTTATTCGATGGTGAACTGTGGGGAATATCGCTGTTGTCAGCATCTACTTTTGCGATTAAACCGGCTATGTGACTGCTCATCCAATACTCTTTGCCGTCTAGACAGACTTTTGGCCAGCACACGATTTGGTTTTTCCGGCATAGGTTTTTTAGTTTTTTATTTTTGGCCACAAGAGTGTAATCGGTCACTGAATTGTCGATGTCCACTATTGAAACGGCGTCAAACAAGCCGTTTATCTTTGATGCGCATGCGGCCATGACGGTGGCCACGCCGGAATTGTGGGACCAGCCGGGCGCAACGATCTGGCCGGGTATAAGACGAAACTTTGGAAACACAGTTTCAATTTTTTCAAGCCCCTTGCAGACGTCCTCAGTGGTTACCGCACCTGGATCTATATGCGTGTAATCGATGGTGACCTTGGTATCTATGCCGATCACACTGTTTTCAAGCCGTGTAATTACTCCGGTTTGCCGGTCAACGCTGTAGTCGATATCAATATTATAGATGATTTCATTATCAGCCGATGATTCGGCGTCTTTTACAATTGGATCAGATAAAAGCCCGCTGTTTTCAAGCGTCAGCGCGTTGTTGCTAAAGCTTTTTGTTTCGCTGAATGTAAAACGATGCGCGGCCGGGTCAAGTACATTGATAACTACAACCGGCCCTACGCCGTAAAGTCCGAAAAAGGCTTTGAAAAATTCGCAAAGGGTATAGTTTTCCCAATCGTCGCTGTAGCCAAACGCAGCTACCGCCTCTTGATAGGTATATGCCAAAACGGGCGTATTGACCGGCCAGCTACCCTCTGACACCTGATGCACGGGTGCTGTACCGATGACCACCGGCAGCGCTGCGCTGATTCTGCGCGGCGGAACGATGCTCGTTTGCTGCTCGCTAACGTATACGCCGTGTTTGTAGCTCAAGCTCATAATAAAATCTCCTTTTTTTTACCTGTGGCCGGCGCCATAAACGCTTAACAGCTCGTCTGTTGCGTAGGCGTGCTCTACGGCCTGTGTTTGCCAGGTCGCTGTCAACAGACCCTTGTAGTAAGGGTGCTCGCTTTGATCCCTTGTATCCGGATAAACGATTTTCCAGTCTATGTTCGATTCCATCGAGTATCGGCTGATTGGCCGGTTTTCGGCCAAAATTCTGCGCGTGCGGTTAATTAAGTTTTGCACCTGCTGATAGCCTTCGGCCTCGTTTTTTTCGGCGTAACTTGCAAAAAGAATCTGAATCGTAATCTGACAACCCTGCAAGGTGTCTGATCCACTACCGGCGCGAATGACGATATAGGGGTAATCTTCGCCGGTTTGGCTTCGTTTGCGCGGCGGCGCGCCGATAAAGATGTTAACCGGGTAGGCCTCACCGGGGCCGGCCGGACACGGGAAACGAACCGGGTCAAACGCTGCTTCAAGGCGGGTTTTAAGCTCTAAAAGAAGATCAAAAGCCATGTGTGTGTCCTATCCTTTTAAAAAATCGGGCAAATCGCTATCGTCTATCCACCTGCGGGTAAATTTTACTTCAACTGTTGTTACGCAAAAATAAACGGGCTGATAGACTCCCTCATCGTTTGCGCTGCTTAATACTCGGCTGCTGTCTGCAAGGCCCGAAAACGTGGTATCTGCTAAAACAGCAGCATCGAGCAGGTCCTCAAGGACCACGGCGTCAATAACGCCTGCTTTGCGGTCTTTTTGGTGAAATCCGGCATAAAAGTTAACCGTATGCAATGCAGTTAAATCCTGCTGTTTTTCAACGCTTGAGCGCGTGATCAAAATAATCGGCAGCTCGCTTAGCTGAATATTCTTGCGGTGCTTGTATGCAATATCCACTGTATGTGTTTTGGAAAATCGGTCTTTAAAAAACGCCGTTAGCGCCGGATCGGATTCAAGCTGGTGTTTAATTGCGGTTAAGACATCTTTAAAAGTGACAAGTGGCATGATTTCATATCCCGCTAATCAGTCTTGCAAGACCGCTTGATGGCGTCATCAATGGCGTTGTTGATAATAGATTCTAACTCGCCGTCATCGACAAGCTTTTCTAAGGGCTCTTGCAAAAAGGGCCTGGCACCGAATTTTTCAGAGCTGCGCTGGCCGTCGTGGATTGTTTTTGCATACGCTGCCGAGTTAAACACCACGGCTTCAAGATCTTTGGCCTTTTCCTGGCCCGAAAACAGCCAGTCAAGCGACCGGCGAAGATGGCCTTTCCTTACCGGTACCGGGTAGCCGCCGGTATCCTTTTTGGGGCCTGATAAAAATTCATACGCTGCTCTGTGCAGTGTGCGGCCTATGTTATTAAGGCCTGTTTTTGCACCGGCAACCGCTGCCTCCTGCGCTGTCTGTAAAAAAATCGCTGCTTTTTTTCCGTGGATATCTGTTTTGATGGTAATCAAAACATCCCTCTTTCCGGAACCCTTAAAACCGCATCACTCCTGCTTATTACGACAGATGCGGCATAGTCGCTTGCCTGCCCTTCAGCCTCGATCAAATCGATTAATTTTTCGGCTTCACGCTGGTAGTCTTTTTTCTGTTTTCGAATCGGCGCAGTCTCGTCCTGATCGCTGCTTTGCTGGATCGTAGATAAAACGGCATTGATCCTAAGAGAGCACATCTCAGCTCCGCATAAACAGATCAGCGCCCGGCGCACGTAGGAGACAACAGGCGCTTGTTTATCGTTGTAAGACTCAGAGCCGATACGCCCGGATAAGATTGCGCCCTGGACTGCGATCACCTCTTTGATAATGCTTTCAAGTTCGGGCTCCGATTCGGGGGAAAACATATCGGCGCTAAAGCCTAAATTGAGTATGTCTTGAACTGTTACGGCCATTAACAAATCCTTATTTACTCAGCATGCAGCGCCGATGCTGTAAGGGCTCGCCAATTACAGCATTGTATGCGCCCGTCCAGACGTGGTCAGCGCCCAGTACAAGTTCGTTGCGCTGGGCCGGACGCGCGTTCAGATCGTCCCACTCGCCGCGCATGTTCTTGCCGCCCGGCAAGCTTACATAGTAGCTGTCGGCGGGAATTTTAACGGTAGAAATTACGCCCTTAATATCCCATACGAGCTGACTTTTACTGGTGTTATTGTTGGAATTTAAAAAAGCTGATACCAGGGCTTTGAAAATGCGCATCTTTAGGTTCGGATGCACTGTAAGGTAAAAAGACGGATTTTCGGCTATCGCATACCCTAATTTGGCAAGACCGGTCTGGATATGCACACAGGCGTTGTTAATCGTGACAATATCGTCTGTGTCAAAGCTCTGATTAACCTCATTGCCAAGGCTTTTTAAAAGCATGTAATGCAGCGAGGCCTTCTTATCGTACCAGCGCCGTATAGTGTCTGCGATTAATGCGTCGATTTTATAGTATTCGTTAAAGCGCAGCCAGTCATCTAAGATTGAAAAACCACCGGTAAAGCGTAGCATGCTCACAAACGCTTTGTCCGCGCTGGGAAGCTTGCTAAGTTTTGCCTCTTCGCCAGGCAACTGCTGATAAAAAGTAACGCCGCCTTTAACATCAAGCAGATCAAAGCTTTTGCTGGTAGACTGACGCATATCAACTTCATCGAAAAGTTTTTCGTAGCCTCTGTCAGGGGTTTTAGCCGTGTCGGTGAGCCGAAACGCAATAGGATTGTCGTCACCTGTCAAGGTTGGATCAGCACCGTTCATTTTAACGTTGCCGATGGGTAGCTTTGACACCCGCTTCATAAAATCGGTTGCTGCTTCGAGAATTTTTTCCTTGCGCTGGTCTTCAGGAACATCTTTAATCCCTGACCAGTCAATGATTTTCATTCCATACAAATTCATTTTTTTCTCCGGAAAATAAAAAACGGCCTAATTTTCGTGTAAGCTTGCCAATACCTCATCATCTGCGGCAGATGCCGCTTCGACTGTAATGCCGATCTTGGTGTTACCCGCCTCTGAAGCGGTAGCCTGGCCTGAACTTTGCGACCAGTAGACAGGCACAGCCGCGCCAATCGATTCGGCGCCTTTTTCAAAGGCCACACGCGCCCGGTATACGTACACATTTTGCTCACCAGCATCAGCATCGCTTACCGCAACCAGCACATTGCCGTTTGCAACGATGACGTCACCTGCTTCAACGGCTTCGGTGTGTGCATATTTAAGCGTTCTGCTATGCCTTACACCCTCAACAATTGTCGCCATGCTAAAATTTCCTTAATCTTTAGGTATTAGCGGATTTGCCGACTCATTACCGTCTGCGCTCTTGTCGCGGCGCATGTCGCCATCTAACTGTGCGCCGGGAAACTTTTCGGCCATGCGCTTTTCCAAATGTTTATTCTCATTAATCAAAAACTCCGGACCCATTGTAGTGGCAAAACTTTTGAGCTTTTGCTGGGCTTCGGGCGTTTCGTCACACTCTTTTAAGGCTGCTTTCATGCGCACATACTCGGCAGTCAGGCTCTCAACGTACTGTTTGCCTAATTCAAACATCTGTTTGGCTTCCGAGACTTGCTTTGTAAGCTCAGCAATCGTGTCGTGTTTTGCCTTGAGCACATCTTTTACAGATGCCGCAACCTCTCCATCTGTTGCTTTGTCATCAAAGGATTTGCCCAAAACAGCGCCGATCTTTAGGTGCAGGGACATATTTTTATCATCTCCATGTTGTTTAAACTTTGCTTGTTTTTGGGCCGTAGCGCCTGGCTGGGCTCCCAGCCAGACAAGGCTGCCCTCCAGCGCCTCTCCCGGCCCCTTGTATTCGTGGTAAAGAGTCTCTTTGTAGTCGCCCTTGACCGGTACCCAGTCCGATGCGCAAAACCCTATCGATACATGGCGGTAGATTCCGGCATTAAAATTTGCGACATAGTGCTTGTTTTCCTCGTTTTTCAGCATGTACATCCAGGTCAGCAGCACCTTTGCCTGGTCTGATCCGGCGGGCAACTGAATTTTTTCAGCACTGATGGAGGTGAATTGCTCTGCGCTCATTGTCTTGGTTGCTGCATCGAAAAAAAGACCTAAAGGCAAATAGTTGCGCCGGTCATGGGCAAACAGAAACGATTTTCCCGGAAAACTTTTTGCAAAGTCATCTAAAAGAGAGTCATCAAACCGCTCCCGGTCACGGTCTACGCCGTTGTGGCACATAATAAATTTTCTAACGTAAACCTGGTCTTCAGTAAGCGGCTCGATGGCAAAGGCGTTGATCTTGGCAAGCTGCTCCGGGCTGACGTTAGAATCTGCTGTCTTTTTGCCCGATGATTTTTCACCGGTTACCGGAAAAAAAGATACTTGTTTGGTAAAGCTGCGCATTTAAATTTTAAAGCCTTGCTCCCTTAGATCAGGCAGGATCTGATCAAGGGTTACGCCGCCGCAATCTTTTACAGGCTTTTTGCCATAAATTTTTTTATCCTTTTTCGGCTCGGTTTCGGCGCGGTCTTTTATGCTTTTTGATTGATTTTTTTCGCTCACAATTTCCCCCTTTTTTTGGTTTTAGAGAAAGCATACAAAAAAAAAGTTACCTCATCTGGCAGATGAGGTAACTTTTTTGAATTGGATAGGTTAACGCCGCAAAGCGCTTAGATGTCCGGCAATTTATTGCCGGGAGCAGTCACTTTGTAATTGTCAATATAGTTGGCGCTTGTTGGGCAGCCTTGCCAATTTGATTGGCTGGTTGGCGCCTGTTAAGTCTGCCTTTAGAGACTTTGATTACTATTTGTAGGAGATATATTTGAAAAATACCTGTCTGTGAGTATAGTCAAGATCTCTTACCCGATGATTAAATTTTTCTACAAACCATTGAATTTATTAGATGTCGATTTTTAGCACTTGATCATCGAGTCCTATGGATTATATATATTTTCGTTCTTTGGAGAATTCAAGGTGTTATGATAAGATATAATGGCATTAAAATTGCTAAAGCTAAATATAATGGTCCAGAGAATGAAATAGAAATTATTTTGATATTTAGAGGAGACTGAAAATGTGTAGTGTAGACAATAGTTCAATTGTAAATGATGCATTGGATTACAGCTCTGATCAAAAGGATATTAAAACCCGCGTTGATTCGTATGTGAAATATCTAAAATCTGTCCCATCCAATCCAGCGCCCAAAGCTAATCCTGGTTTGTATAAAAAAGTGTGTACCCACCTTGAAAATAATCCTTATTTAAGAAAAATTGTTTTTTCTAAATTAAGCAATAATGAACAGCCTGAATTAAAAGGTAATATAAAACAGAGCGAATTTACGACACATGGAACGAACCCTGAAATAAAGACCCAAATAAATAAAGAAATCGAACTGTATGATAAAATAAAGGGAAAGCTTGCTGCTGATAAGAATATTTCCGATGATGACATTACCAAAAAGATTCCTGTATTTATGCAAATTACAGATAATAAAGAACGATTCAGTCTCATAGATGGGATAAAAAAAGATTTTCCAATAATGGCCGAAGTTGTAGAAAAGCCACAAAATCAGATCGAACCAGCAAATAAAAAACTTGATACATTTGATGAATTGAGCGCTGATTTTGGCGATATCGTTATCGTTACCCCTGGAGATCAATATCAAAATTCCCAGAAGCCTGAAAACGTAGAGAAACAAAACGAGGAGTCTGCAAAATCGAGAAATAGCGAGGATCCAAAGTTAGAGGCCAAGGATTCTGAAGTCAATAAATCCAATACTAAGAATAATAAGGCCAGCGCAAAAAAAGGCAGAACAGAGTTACCGGAAAAGGAGACAAAGCTTACCGATGAAGCAAATAAAAAAAAGATGATGGGCGATCTTAACGTAAATAATGAGGAAGAGTTTACCGAAGAGGATAAGGCCCTTTTAAAGGAGCTGAAGGAGCCGGAGCCTACCGCTGCTGAAATAGATGAAGACTTGGCAAAGGAAATGGCCAAGCTTAACGCAAAGGATGAGGAAGAGTTTACCGAAGAGGATAAGGCCCTTTTAAAGGAGCTGAAGGAGCCGGAGCCGCCGCTTACCGAAAAGCAAGAAGTGGCAACGTTAGAGGCCAAGCTTAAAGCAAAGGATGAGCAACCGCCTACCAAGCATGTTCATCACGCTAATGAAC
Organism: Desulfobacteraceae bacterium; assembly: GCA_024230435.1. Lineage (GTDB taxonomy): Bacteria > Desulfobacterota > Desulfobacteria > Desulfobacterales > Desulfosarcinaceae > UBA2230. The sequence continues at coordinate 14,634 of JAAERL010000660.1, read as the reverse complement.
CGAAGGCGACTAATCCAAAACAAATAATTGACGAATTAAATAAAAGAATAAACAATAATAATTTTAAAAGGGCTTTAGGTAAAAAATATCTTAGCCTTAGTAGGGAGGCGAACTCAACTAAAGATAAAAATAACAAAAAAATACTAAAAAAAGCGAAAGAGATAATAACTGAATATAAAACAAAATATAAAAGTATAGATAAAAAAGGTTTTCAAAAATATCTATCATCTCCTAATGTGGAAGATAATAATGATAAAGCTATAGCCAAAAAACGTCTAGAAGAGTGGTTGGAAGACCAATAAAATAACTGAACCAGTGCCTGGTTTTAACATCGACCACTAATTCGGATTTTATCTGTTGCCGTGCCTTTAAGCTTATCGTAGCTGCGCATGCAGCCAATGCCCAGCATGCCGGTAATAATCGTAACCAGCGAGCCGGTAGGCAGCACGGGCGGCGGTAAAAGCTCGCTGACAATTACACCCTGCGCCTGCAAATAGGACCACAGCCAGGTCAGCAGGGGATAGATGATAAACTGGTAGGCTAAGGCGATAGCCCCAACCCAGCCGATAGCTGGCCGCCAGCCTGCTACAAAGATGCTCTTGTGCCGCGCTTCGGCTGCATTGATTGCAAGCTGGCCTTTAACAAGCTGTGCATCTACGATTTTTTCCTGCAAACCGATTTTTAAGCGCTCTTCATCGGTTGTAATTAAATCGTCTGCAAGCTCTCCAACGTTTCGGATGATAGAGCCTATGCCTAAAAGGTTCATGACATGCCTCCCGTTGTAAGTGTCCGGTTAATCCAGCCGAGCAAAAACTTTGATTGGGTGCGATCCTTATTGCAGATGCCTGCATACCGGGCAACTTTTGCAAGTGCGTACCGGGTCTTAAATTCTTCCGTGTCGCATAGATTTAACTTTTTTAACGTAATCGGGCCAATAATGCCGTCTGGTTTTGCATCGACAACCACCTGAGCAAGCTTAACTGCTGTGCGGCGCCCTGCGTTTACCGCAAAATCAAAAATATTTTCAGCCACCGCCTGGTTGCCGATCCTGTCGCCGTTTATCTCTTTCCAAAATAAGATCCGATAAAATCCCTTAACTTTTTTAATCAGATTCGGATTTTTAAAATCTTTGGCATCGATATAACCCCAGCCAAGCCAGCCGGGATGATACTTGCGAGAGATCCCCGCATAGGTCTGCCCGCCGCGGTCTGCTTTAACCTTGTGATACTTAAATCCGCCCTCGTTTTCGATCATCTTTTCAAATGCATCGTCAAAATTAGCCATAATCAATCCTTTTTATCCGCTGCTGGCCGGGTAGAACACTTGCAGCGCGGGTGAGTGTCGCGCACCGCAACAGGACACTTGTCAATATTATATTCGCCGGCCAGTGACCGGCACAAAGGACACGCATCCGGCGCCGGGGAAAACTCAACACGCTTTTGCCCCCTTGCCGCCCATTCGTCCAGCTTTGCAGACTCAGCGGCCATGGCCATCTCAGAGCTTGCCAGCCGCTGCCAATCGTTGTTTGCGTTTTCAAACAGTTTTTCTAAACGCCGGGCAACCTCTAACGGATTGCTTCCGGCAATAACAAAAGCCTCCATCTCGGGCAAAATTTTGTTGGTGATCAGCTTCGTGGCGTTGTTTTTGACAAGATCAAAGCCGTCTTTGGCGAGCTTTTTAAAAATCTCTTTATTTTTGATGATACTTAGCTTTGCAGCATCAAAGCCGAGCATCCTTGCAGCCTGCAACAATCCTGCGCTGTACGCCTGGCCGTAGTAATAGACTATCGGAGAGTTATCAGCGGTTAGCTTGTATTCGCTTAGATAGTTTTCAAGCGCCGCAAGCACTAAAGCGTGCTGTTCGGCGCTCATCGAAAATTCATCGCCGGATTTTGCCTCCTTGGGCATCTCTAAGCCTAAAAGGGCCTTTACCCTTACAAGAAGATCGCGCCAGTCTGATTTTAACCTGTCTTCGTAGCCGGCGCAGATCCGGTCAAGCTCCCGCCACTCGTGGATTTTCTTGCCTGCGCTTGCTGTTTTTTTACCGATTGCAAGATCATTTATATCAAGCTGAATCCCTGCCTCGCTTGCATTTTGAAGATAATACATATCAGCCTGCGCATTTAAAAACCTTGCCTGGGCTTGGCTTACAACATCGCGCAAGTTAACGCCTGCCCACTCAAGATGCCAGTCGCCTGGTTTCCAGGTCTTGCCCCGCAACAGCAGCAAGTTACGCACAAGGTCAGTAAAAAGAGGCAGCTTGGCCGCCCGGCGGGTGGCCACATCGGCTAAAAGCATCTCAGACTCTGCATTTGAAAGCCGTTCGGTTGTTGACCAGTGCAGGCCCAGCATCCAGGGCGGCAGTCCTGTTTTAGCAACGATTTGTTCAAGCACATGCCGCGATGGCACTTCCATCTCGAGCACTTGCCCGTCTGCGCCAATTACTTTGATTATAATGTCTGAATTCGTGTCGATTACCCGGATAAAATCCGCGCTATCGCCGCCGCGCTTTGCCCGGATCGCCGCCGCAAACTCTTTTTCAATCTGTCTTTTTCTTTTTTCGTGCTCTTTTCCGTCCTTTTTGGATGTCTTGTAAATAATCGAGTACGATGGATCGCCAAAGCGCTCCCACACATTTAGTTGCGCGTTTTGGATTGTTATAAAAATTTTTGAAACAAACTCACAAGAACGCATCAAGGGCGTGCCGTACGGGTTTTGATTTTCGTTGTAAATGCTAAAATACATCAAAGACTCGGGCCTTAAGAGCCGGTAGTCATGATCATCATCGGACTTTTGCAGGATTTCAAGGCTGTGTTCTTTATTTCTGCGAAACTTGATAAACTTGCTGTCGGCGACCCTAAGCCCGGCGATATCATTACGTTGTTTGTTCGCCACAAACTCGCCCAGCGCAAACCCTTGCTCAAAGGCCTCCGCCGAAAGATTTTGATGAAACGCCTGAACGCCTTTTTGAACATTGTTCACCGGTACAGAGTCCCACCACTCTTTGATTTCCTGAACCAAGGCCTCATTGTTGCCTTTAATTTCAATGTGTCCGTCCAGCGATACAAGCCGGTTTATAGCGGCATCAACGATCGGAATAGACTCGCGCAAAAATTCCATAAGTTCAGGCGACAGTTTACGCGGCACGAACTGCTTAAAATATTGCGTAAAGGGCCCCTGACCATGATTTGGCCGCAATTGCGGTCTGTGCTCTTCTTCTTTCGCAGCTTGTTTTTTTCGTCTTAAAAACGGGAAAAAGTCCATGCCTGACATCCTAAAAGTTTTTAATAATCAGCTCATTAGCCGAGACTTGTTTGCCTATTTTATTTGAGACGCTGTACTTTGTGCTGATCTGCTCAATTTTAAAATCTTTAAACACCTTGCGCATCGTGTCGTGGTCGTTGATCGATAAAATAAATTTACCCTTTATATCTTTAAGGGTTGCCGCAAGCTGCTCAAAATCCTCAAGATTAAAATTATGCTTGTAATACGGTGCCTTATAGTAAGGCGGATCACAGTAAAAAAAAGTTTCTTCCCGGTCATAGGTTGCGATAAACTTTTGATATGTAAGGTTTTCAATCGTTACCTGGGCAAGTCTTAGATGTATTTCAGATAAATTTTCTTCCATGCGCAGCAGATTAATCCTTGGCTTATGTGTAACTCCTGCTCCATAGGTTCTGCCTTTTACCCGGCCAGAAAAACACATCCTTTGCAAATAATAGTACCTTGCGGCCCGTTGAATATCTGTAAGCCCGCCTGCTTGCTGCTGATCTTTAAACTCTTTAAATAGTTGCCGTGAGCACAATAAAAACTTAAATTGTTTTAAAAACTCTTCTAAATGATTTTGCAAAACGCGGTAAAAACAGATCAGATTACCATCAAGATCGTTTATGAACTCATACCTTGACGGCTCTTTTTTAAAAAACACCCAGGCAGCGCCTGAAAAAACCTCACAATAGCTCTTATGTTCGGGCGCCATGCCGATGATTGTATTTGCCAGCTTGGATTTTCCCCCAATGTAAGATAGTGGACTGTTCATAGTTTCTCCTTTTTAATTCTCACACAAAAATATCCTCAACGACTTCAGACAATAGCTTTGCAAGCATCTGTGTTCTGTCGGCATCGATTAAATGATCGTCCTCTTTTTTAAAAATCCGGTGCCGCTGTCCCATGCGCACCGTGTGGTTTGTGTAAAACAAGACAATATCCGGATCGGGCGGGTACTCAAGCTCCTGGCGCTGCATTTTTTTAACCAAAATGTCTGTGGCCAGCTCTTTTAAGGTAATTTTAGCAGGCTTTCCGGTTTTTGCATCAATCACCGGATCACCGTCTTCGTCAACGTTATCGGCTGTTGACTCAAACATATACCCGCGCAGGCGGTCGTCATAATCTTTATCTTCGTAGATTTCCAAGCCCTGAAGATCGTGCGCAACCGCGCTTCCCGCGTTTCCGAAGTCAGTTCCCCAGGTGATTGATTCCGCCGGGGCGTAAACATCGTCTAAAGCGTCTAACGCCTGACACTGCTGATCATAAGTCACATGCTTCAGTTGTAGCCTTGCAACCAGCCGCTCACGTTTGCCAATAATGTTTTTTACGATAATCTCGGTAGGATCACCGGAAAAACCTAAATCCGCGCCACCGCGCTTTGCTCCCGGCGCAGAAACAAAAAACTGCTTTATAAGCTGCGTAAACTCCGATCCTTGATCTTTTTGCCGGTCAAAAAACCTTGCCTTGGAATAAACCTTATCTATCAAAGTTTGCGTCTGCGGGATCGGCTCACCGTCTTTGACTGTGTAAAGGCAGCGGTAGCCGGTTACGATAACTTCGCCCTGGGATGTGTCGACCAGAATCTTTAGCGCGCGGTATTCGGGAACATCTTTTATGCACAGCTTTAACTGATGCCAGGGAAACACCGTGTTTTCCGGATCGCCGTCTTCTCCTAACACGTTGTGCTGATATTCCGGTGCGTCTTCTCCGCCGAACTGTTCAACATAAAATTTTTTACGCTCTTTGGACCAATAAGGATAAGGCATCGCAGTTTTTGCCCACTTGAAAAGCCTGAATTCCAGATTTTTCAAGTGCCCGGACATGCCTTCTATCTTAGGCGCATCGCTTGAGGTTCGCGCCGCTCGCTGACCCAGCTTAAAAAATTCACAGGAGCGGTCACCATCCGGTACGCTGTAGATCTTGGCCACCGCGCCCGGTTTCATAGCCCGCCAAAACTCAGACCATTGTCGCTTGTTTTTATCTTTTGCAGCCTCATCTTTAATCGCAAAAGTTCGCACATGCACACCGCGATAGGCCTCGCCGTCATGGCCAGAGGGCCGGAAATCCACTTTAAATCCATTATTTAAATAAAAAGCGTGATGGGGGTGTTTTTTGTGGCGTTTGAGTACGGCGGTAAGATCCGGATTCCAGTTAAATTGATCAACCAAAGCCTCAATGATTTCATCAAGATGGGTTTGCTGGGGCGCTCCTATAATCCCCGATCCGCCTGGCGCGGTAAACATCTTGTGCATCACCCAGGCAACGATTTCCCGTGTTTTGCCAACCTCTGCGCCGCACTTATGAATCGTCGATCCATCGTAGCGAAGCGATTCGATTTGATAGTCAAAAAAATTATACGGCTCTTTGTGATCCGGGTCTTCGGGTTCTCTTAAAAAAGCCTGACACCACAAAAGCGGGTCATCGCAAATAATTGCAAGCTGAAACTCTTCAAGCGTTTTAAACGGGCTTGGCAACTCACCTCTTGCAAGCTGGTGATAAGTCCAGTCAAGTTCTTCTAAGACGCGATCAAAAACCTCTCCAGGCACAAAAAGGCCCTTTGAAAGATCGCTTGCCTTGATCGGCTCAATCGCTGCCTGGGTCATCTTTTTTACTTCGCGCCTGCGAAAGCTGGCCGCCCACCGTTTTAAACATCTCAGAAATGCCCCGGGCCGCATCCTTATCGGTTTTAAGCTGCTCCCGGACCTTCGGCGTCAGCATAAATTGCTCCAGGTTCAAGCCCAAATCGCTGATCATTCGCGGCAGGGCAAACAAAGACGGATGCAGCTTAAATTCTACGTGATCCCCATACTTGCCTTTCTTGATTGATTTTAAAACCGTACCATCGCGTATTATGTCTTCTTGCATCATTGAAAGGATATGAATATTGTTTGCAAGAACAGTCGCCGAAATTTCTTTTAATTCATCTTGCGCGCCAGGTTCCATGAGGGCCTTGTGCACAACACGAATAATGTGCAAAAGCTCTTCAGCATCCAAACAGTCGCCGCCGGGCTCGGTTGCGCCCTCATCGACAAGCCTGCACGGGTAATTTGTGCAAGATGACAAACACGGCTTTATCTTAGTTAAAAAATTCTGAGCATAGCTGCCGTGGCGCCAATTGTTGCGCTTGCCGAGCATGCCCGGTTTAGGCTGCTTCGCCGCTTTGCGCCGTTGCTCCAAGGCCTCATCGCTCATCGTGTACCGGCGCTTTATCCTCATATCTTCGGGGATGCCGATTTGTTGTTCATCTTTATCGCTCATAGCTAAAAACAAGTACCAAATAAAAAAAACCAACTCTGGCAATCTGTGTAACTTTTTTTTGATCTAAAAAAATCAGCACACACAACGGCTTGCAAAAATTGGATTGCACAATCCAATTTTTACCGCGCCACCCCTTTTATTATTAGGGGTTTCTTGCCCGAATCCCCGAAAAGTCCGGTAGGATAAACGGTCGTTTAAATTAACAATGATAGGTCGAACAACCGGGGTGAGACCGAAACCCCCTGAAAAAATTTCAGTGGGAATAGGACTTGCTTTATTTGTAACTTCTCAATAAGTCATGGTAGTAAACGTTTTTTCAACAAATCACAAACACGTCACAATTGTAGATAAGGGGTATGGGGACTTGGTAGTCAGCAACTACAATTATGCCTTGGAAGGCAGGTTGCATTTTTTTTTTAAAAGGAGTAAGGTCTTTCTCCGTTACTTCTCCAAGATCCAGAAATACATAGTTTTTTGATCGACACAGTTAAAAATGCTCAAATTATTTAGGGGCCATGGCTGCGATTTTACGGTGTCAGCCGAAAAAAAGATAGCAAAGCGGTCATTTTTTTTAATTTAAAAATTGGAGACTATTTGATGAAAAAAGTTGTTTTAATCTTAACTATTTTAGCGTCATTTTTGTGTGTGTCAAATGCAGTATATGCTGGTACAGAATATTCTGTATCATTTGGGAATTGGGACAATCCTCTTGCAGGTCGAATGAAAACAAACACTGAGTGGAATTATTTAAGTGCCCAATATCAAATTAATCATGGTAAGAAGCATCTTGGTGTTGATTTAGAAGGTTACGTTGGCAAACAAGTATACTCAATAGAACGGGGTGAAATCATTTATATATATATAGATGATTCAAGTACTTATAATATGTCGAATATAAGAATTCGTTATTATACTGATGATTATGATTCATTTACAGTGATATATGGTCACTGCGAAGCTTTTTCACATCTCAAAGTAGGTGATACAGTACGCAGGGGAGAAGGAATTGGAAATATAACAGATTATGGCATTCCAAAACATCTTCATTTTGAAATCAAATTAGGTTCTTACCTCAGTGATGCCTGGGGCCAGATGTCTTCAAATAAAAATCCATCTGATTATGGTTGGGTAAGCCCAGAGATTTTTTTAGGATATAATGATCCTTCATAAGACCAGCCCAGTAGAAATCCGCACACCAATTATTTCTACAGCGTCAGAATACAGAAGGTATTTTAAGAAATAATATTATATAAAAAGTTTGAGGCTCCTTCTTAAGGGGCCTCTTCTTTTATTCCTGTTTTGGCGCTAAATCAAACAGCTCCCTGTCACGATCCCTGACCAGAAAATCATCCCCCATGATAAACCTTAAATAGTATCATTGCCCGTTGTTTACGATCCTGCGGATATGAATTTTTGACAGGCCAAAACGCTGGGCAAGCTCTGATAAGTTTGCACCGTTAAATTCGTTGCTGATCCGCCTGTTTCGTTTTTCGCGGAAAAGCTGGCGCATATCCGGCACGGTAATTCTCAGGCCGCCCAGCTCTTCTACCATGGCTTGCTGCACTGCTACGGCAATATCAAAGCCCAGCTCTTCTATAAGCCTGTCACCAAAGCGATCTAAAGCGTTCCGGTTTTCAGCCTTCACACTTTCCCCCCTTCACGATTAAGCGCTCCCAGTCCAGCCAAAAATGTCTTAAAGAGCGGTATTTTTTTCCAACCCTGCGCCGCTGGGGCAAATATCGGTCAGTTGTAGCTATATTGCGATGTCCGAGCCGTGCGGCAATGGCGACAATATCGTAGCCTTCAATGTGTCTTAAATCGGACCCGTGCGAGGCCCTGAACATATGCGGATGTACGCTGACACGGCGAATATCCGCCGCTGCGGCAAGCTTGCTCACCAGCCGCCGAATGTCTCTTGCCTCAAAACAGCGGTTTTTTCTAAGCCGGTCCCCTCGGTAGTAGGAGATAAACACCGGCGCTGTCTTTTTTGCGCTGTGTGCGTTGTATCTTAGCTGCACCCAGGCCCACAGCAGCTCAGACGGTGCCTGCCACAGATCCACAACGCGCGATGAGTGGTGCTTAACAATATTATCGGGCAGCTGGATCATAACCTTGTTATCGTCATTGACAAGATCGTGCAGCCGCAGACCGGCTATTTCGCCGATCCGCAAACCGCCGAAGGTAAGCAAGATCATCACAGCCGCATCGCGCAGGCCTTTTTCACACTCGTAATTGATATGCTCAAACATTCGCAGCCGCTCGCTTTTGGTAAGCGCCTGAATTAGCTTTCGCCACACGCGCGGCTTAGGCACATTGTGCGCGGGATCTTCTTTAAGCAGGCCTTCATATACACAAAATCGAAAAAAGCCTGTCAGCGCGCCCAGCTTTTTCGCACGCGTGGCGTTTGCATTTGATTTGTAAAATAAGTGCTCCATGTAGCGCTCAATCTCTTTTCGTCTCACGCTTGCGATATCTTCGCTTTTGCGCCAGATGAAAAATTCATCAACTTGTCTTCGATAAACAGCGATGCTTTTGGCGGACAACCCGCGCAAAATACGCAAATGAATAGCCCAGCGGCTTAAAAGCTGATCCATTCCCCCCAAATCCCCCCCCTTGAAAAAAAACGCCTAGGACAAGCTTACAATTTACAGGCGCCAGTAGGCCAACTGGTATGCGTCTTTGTGCATACCTTTAGAGGGGGGGTACCCGCCTCAATCTCCACCCTTGGCAAAAAACCCTGACCATTTTGCTTCTAACCGCACTTTTTATAATACCTGTCCGTGTAACTGCCTGATATTACGTACTGCCAAAGAACCTTAACCGCACTTTTTATAATTATGTGCGGTTGATTTCGCTTATTCCGTCTATACCGTTAACCTCTTTCGCATGGTTGGTTAACGAAAAGAGAGACAACAGGGTCCAAGCACCTGTAACCATAAAAAATACCAATGCAGCACCTTTCTAAAATTAACGTCCGGGTACGTATGTTTTAGGACGTAAACCCGCCCCGGCAATTTATTGCCGGGAACAGTCACTCCTCTATCTTTTCGCCAATGCTATCAACCATACTCAACAGCTTACCGCCAGGCGTTGACGTTATCCGCTCAAGCACCGGCGCATCAGCCGCTGAGCTCTTGTAAGATGCACAAAACTCTTTTACCCACCAGGTGTGATCCTTGTCTAAAACCTTTTCAGCCCAGCGATGATAAGGCCACCGAGTGCGCATAAGTTCTTTTGCGATCGGATCGTGGTCTAAATCCGGGAAAATATCTTTTCCGCTTGCCTGCAGATGCGCAAGTATCAGGTTAGCCGCACAAAGTGCTTTGTCCTGCGATGATGCCGGAATAGCGTCTAAGGCCTCAAAAAAATCAGCTACAGTCGGCATCTTGGTGTACTTGCGGGTCGCCATGATCTTTTGTGCGGCCTCATCGATTGCCTCTTGGTCAAACTGCCTCAGCGCGGCAAACCGGGCATCCAGGCCAAACACGGTCAGCGTGTCTCTAAAATTATCCGCGATGATGATCATGGTGCGTGCAAACTTTTTCCGGACCTTGTGCTCTTGATCGCTTACCGCGTTTGATACCCACAGCTTTGCCGCATGCACGTTTGTGATAGTTATCTTGCAGCCGGTATTTTGCAATGGCCGGCTATGCTGATAGCGCCCCAGCGCCTCAGGCTTGATCTGATCTTCCCATTTTCGGCCGTAAATCCAGTTAAACGGCGACGGGATATACCGGCCCTGCTCTTTTTGCCACTGATAACTTTGCTTCTGGGCCTCTAAAGCAGACAACAAAACCTCCATCGGAGGCAGTATCTTTTGCTTTTTAAATTTTAGAAAAACCCGTTTTGTCTTAAACTTATCGACTTTGTACGGGTACCGTGCCCAATAGATTTCAAATTCATCATCCACGGTCATGTTGTCGTTGGGAAAAGATTCAGGCTGATTTGCATTTCCAACCCCACCCGTTTGCCCCCTGGGGGGGGGGTTAGGGGGGGATATAATACTAGATATATTTTGAACTAGGGGGGGGTGTGGGGGGGGATCAGACTTTTGCGAGGTTTGCACCGTGCCGGGCAAAGTGGTGCAACTTCTTGATTTAATTTGGTTTTTTGGGATTTCCGGCCAATCGTCCGTTGCTTGACTGTGGTTCGATCCGTTGCTGGGCTGTGGTCTGGCCTGTTGATCGACTGCGGTCTGGTCCGTTGATCGAGTGCGGTCTGGTCCGTTGCCGGACTGTTGCCGAAGCCGCGAAACACCTGCCTTTTTGCCTGATTTTATTGGGTTTTTTGTCCGTTGCCGGTCCGTTGATAGACTGTGGTTTGGTCCGTTGATCGACTGCGGTTTGGTTCGTTGATAGACTGTGTTTTGGTCCGTTGGTGAGCTGTGAAAAGAAACAATAGTGTTTGATACGATTTTGGCTACAGTCCCTTTGTTTGATCTTCGCGTCCTTATAATATTCCACTGCTCAAGATTTTTTTTAGCCGTACGATACTCTTGTTCGGACAGGCCGCATGCCTGATAGGAACTGATCAGCACTTCTCCTTCTTTAATATTGCAATTACAGGCCGAAAATGATGCTGTGCGCAGCGATCTACGGGCGATCAGCAGCAGCAAAGCAAGCTCATTTGGACGTTTGTTAAGTTCATCAAGATCGTCTGATGCTACAAGACTGATAAATCCCATAATGCCATCCTCCTAATCCTATCCTCCTATCAGTGTAATTTTTTTACACCAGGGCCGCACAGGCCCGGCTGCCACGCCAAATTCATCCTCGCCGGAGCCCTGTCTCAAATAACCTTTTGTTTCTATAAGGGCCCCTTGATCGATCTTCACAAGCTGTGTTGCATCGGCTATCAACCTAAAATTTTCATCTTTTACGGTAAGCTCAATCACATGATTGCCTAAAGCCTCGTCAAAACCGGCCAAAACGCAATCACCTCGCAAAACAAACGCCGCCCGGGGCTCATCTTTATGACTTCCAAAACGCCACTCGTAAAAAACAAAATTTGGATGTTCCTTGCCCTGGTAGTGCTGAGAAAAAAAACCCCGGCAACGAATAATCGCGCCAGGGCTTTTTTTTATCGCTTCTCCCAGGGCCGTTATATTTGCCTCGCCCCAGAGCTGACCATAAATTTTTACTGTCCCGTATGTGCCGTAACAGTTCAGTTCCAAGCGCAAATAAGGCTTGCCTGTCCTGCTTTTTTTGTGCCAGTAACCTGACACCCGGCCCCATACATTTGCGGCGTTAAAGTGGGCCACTTAGCCTCCAATCAAAGCTCGCTGACAATTGACATCTCCTCTTTGGTCGGCGTTGTATAGATCGCCGTCGAATTGATGCTTTTGTGCCGTAGCTGCGCCTGCACAAAAAGCAGCTTTTTTACGCCATTATCAATCTCCGGACGGCCGGTAGCCGCCTCAATGATCCGGCGCGCTTTTGTGTGCCTGAGCGCATGAGGCGTATACCGCGTGATCCCGGCCTCCTTGCACCATTTCTCCATCAAATCGTTTATCGTGCGCTTTGCGATCCTGTTTTTTTTCCTCGAAACGAAAAGCGGCGCATCCGGATCAAGCGATTCTCCCCATTTTGCTTTTAGCCGGACAAAACGTTGTAAAAGCACCTGATCCGCAACGGGAATCTTAACTTTGCCCACACCGCCTTTTTTCGCTATTCGCTCATCGACTATAAGCACCTCTTTTGCCAGAACGTCCCCTACGTTTAACGCCACAAGCTCGGCCCGCCTTAACCCTGTCGCCCGTGCTAAATGCAAAAGCATATAGTCGCGCTCGGCTTGCTTTCCTTTGCGCTGTTTAATTGTTTTAAAAAATTGTTTTTCTTCTTTTACCGTTAAATAGTTATCTCCCGCATTTGTCTTTATCGAATTATTGATCACGATACGCCCCCTAATCGTAAGCCTCGATATTAAAAAAAAGGGGCAGGCGGCGAGGCTGACACCGCTTTTCAGGTGGCCTACCCTATCCCCAGGCTGATTTCTAGCCGATGCCAACTAGTTCGTAAGGATCATAGCCATGTTGCTTGCACAGTGTCTTTGCCGACTTTGTCGTAACTTCAAGCAAACGCTTAACGTGCGCCCAGCGAAAATCCCTGCGCACTGCGATTTTACCAATGTTTTTAAGGAGCAATTTTGCACGATGTTTTTCGATCATAAAAACCCCCTCACAGCGTATGATTTGATGTTTTCGCCCGAATTAGGCAACCATGGCCCTAGGCTCAGGAACGTTTTTGGCGACGGCCTTAAAGGCCTCAAGCTTATCTTGATCCACTCCGAGCAAAACTAGATTGCCGGCATAAACAAGGTCAGCAGCAGCGCAACACACGATATCTTCGGGTACTTCAACAAAGCCGTCTCTAAGCCTGACCTGCCATTTGTCATCGTGGAAAAAGATTCTTCCGGGATCGAAAAAATTTTTAAAGTCAAACTGAAGCGCAATCTTGCTGCGCTGCGTATAGCATTCAAGCATTTCCAAAAATTCGACTGTCGCCATCGCGCAAGCAAGATCCTCGATCACGTTTCCGATCAGCGAATTCCACATAAAGTCTGAAGGGTATTTGTTGCAGCCACGCGCATCCGCAATTTGATAGCTTATTGTTTTCAGATGGGGTTTTTGGTCAAAAACACCCGAGGTATCGATAACCGATTCAGGGCTGCACTCTACCAGATAGACGTGCCGTGATAGCTGCACCGGGCTGTTCTTCCAAAATGTTTCTGACTCATGCATATGTACGGTGATTTCTACTGAATCGGCCTGTAACGCAGTGCTTTTGTCAACGCGCTCGCCGTTATACTTTGCGTACGTGTGCAAAATGTCCGCAGCCTTTAAAAGCTGTTCGATCTTATCGACCTGCGGTGTTTGCGGTCCTAACACAAAAAACATTTTCTCCCTTGCTCTCATGATAACCCCCCTTAATTCAAAAATTAAAGCCTCGGCCCTAAACAAACTACCGTATCAGGCCGCCCCACATCACTACCCTTTACCGTTCCAAGGCGTTCATAACCTTTGCTATAGGCTGTAAAAGTCTGCCTCGTGATTCGGCTCAAATTGCCATTGTTGTTTTCATAAATTTCGTGTTCATTGCTCCGGAGTTCGGCTATTTGGTCTGCCGATACCCCAAGTTTTTTTATGACTGATTCTTTAATCGAATTGTTCATGTAAAATCCCCCACAACCCTAAAATCAAACATGTGTTACCCGTTAACCCCGCGCCCGGGGTCAAAGCCAGGCGCAGGGTCAAAGACATCAACCAAATTCGAAGCTGTCACGCTATGACGCTTGCGCTTTGAGTTTTTCGGTATCCGGAAATGATAAAGTATAAAGAGCCAAAATCGCGCCGATGAGTTCTGCCAAGTCCCCACTGTTGCAAGGAACTTTTGTATCAAGATAGACGCTGTAAATGCTGTTGTTGTCATTGTGTAATTTCATGTTAACCCCCTGTAATCTTATATAATTAATGATTTAAAGTTAGGGCGTACTTCACTTGTGCCAATCTCACTTTGGTTTTGGGTTTTGCTGTGTTTATTGGTTTGCGGCGCTTGGGGTCGCGCCGGTATGGTTTACCTTAAAAGTAGTATTGTGTCCCCATGTATCTGATTTTATTCCCCCCGGTTGATTGACGGCCTATCCGGTTTTTGTTTGACGAAACTTTGTAATTTTGAGCTTTCTTGATTTTTTTTCAATTTCATCAAGCAACGAGCGTTTCATTTCCAGTAACTGCCGCTTGGTAAATTCAACCTGCCCAAGCAGTTCTTTTATTTCAGCGGGTGTGTATTTCTTGTCTTTTGAAGCGATTCTGAAAGATTCGATGAATTTGCTGATTGCAATTACTACGTCCATGGCTTCGGATTCAGTATCTTTTGTAGAGTGCATCGATTCTACTTTGTGGTTCAACTCGAACTGTTCAGGTTCCAGATACTTTCGAATTTCGGCATGGCCATCAGTGGCGATTACTGCAGCATGCAGGAAATCAAGAAAGGGCGGTTGGGTGCGTCCGCTAAGATAATCGTAAATCGTCACCTCGGCCCTGCTCAGTTTCGCGGCCATTTTTTTTACAACGCCTTTTCCTTTAAGCGCTCCATCGTAACGGATTGTCATG
>JAAERL010000659.1 GCA_024230435.1 Desulfobacteraceae bacterium | reverse complement strand
GGCCTCTTGTTTTTTAAAACATGTAAAAACAGGGTCCCAACCAAAATAGTCCCCACAGAATTGGATTCGCCTCGTCGAATGCTCCAGTACAGAGGTCTCAGATCCTTCTGAGGTGCCTTGGTTCGTTGGCAAATTGATTTTTTCTGCTTTCACCTTCAAGTTAACAGCTATGCAGGCAAGTCGGTTTTGGGGTTTTTATATCCCTAATCGCTCGTGACTGAAAAAAACAATAAAATACATCGTACAATCACCGCGCATATCGTAAAAATTACCGCGCATATCTACAGGAGGGATATAATCTCGCATGCGTGGTTCAACTCCGTTTCGTTGCCGTTACGTGTTAGATTAAGGTGCTTGGGAACATAAAATGTGAGTAAAGCTCTGTGGTTCAGTGATCAATGACGCGACCCACATCAAGCACATTGCTGGTTCGAAACCACCAAAAGATAGCCCTTAATCTCATCTTTCGATTGATGTAGGGGTTGGGGGGTCTGCCTCCATGTGGAGCTGAGATTTTTTGAGTACCGCGGCGGGACTTTGCAGCACAAATGCACCAGGCCCTGGCAAGAAAAAAATTTCAATTTCAATTTTTAAGAACATTGCCCCGTGTAGTTTCTCGCGAGGATTTCGAATCTGGTCTCGGATTCTAAATCGGACCTCGACAGAAAAAGTTATGACGTAGTCCCAATGTGTAACTCATAGGGAATCCAGCTGTATGTTTATTAGTTTACAATGATAAAATTGTATTATTTTCTAGGCATTCAAGCTCTGTGTGTCATTCAACTATTTTTATTCAGATTGCAAAAAATGTGCACCAGAAGGATTATTTCAAATTCCAGCTCTTCAGAGAGCATGGGAACTGTATC
>JAAERL010000658.1 GCA_024230435.1 Desulfobacteraceae bacterium | reverse complement strand
CGGATTTTGATTCGCATTCAAGGCGCGCCAAAGTTTTGCTGATCAGTTTGCATACTTAACGTATTCGCACCTTTGGCATAACGCACAAGACGGGAAAAAAGACATACAAGATGGTATATTCTTTAACTGCAAATCGCCTTAGTCTGCCATCATCCGATAATAGTTTGCATA
This sequence comes from Desulfobacteraceae bacterium, assembly GCA_024230435.1. Taxonomy (GTDB): domain Bacteria; phylum Desulfobacterota; class Desulfobacteria; order Desulfobacterales; family Desulfosarcinaceae; genus UBA2230. The sequence goes on along the minus strand of JAAERL010000658.1, from coordinate 15,472 downwards.
TTCATTGCGCACAATCGGATAGCTTTTATAAGCAAATAGAAAGAATTTAAAAGAAGCCATTTTCAGGTAAGAATAGACAGGTGTAGCCAAGATGGCAGCCAGAAAAATGCGTAGCGCAAATCCTTCTACGGTTAAAAGGATATAAGCCGGGATAGCCCCAACAAATATTGCCTCAACAACAATACGGGCCATAAAAAAAAGCCAGGATCGGCAAATCATAGGGACATCGGAAAACAATTTGAAATACAGGCTCAATTTTTCCGCGAATTTACCTTGGCAAATAACCGCCAGTTTACTCGAATAAGAAAAACCGGCCAGGATAATAGGCAAAATGGCGCATATCAGCACGGTCAGGCAATAAAGCCACAGCATTGAGGGATATTTTTGCCATAAATACCAATTGACCCCAAACCACACCAGGCACCACCCGGCGCTGATCAAGCATAGGCTTGAAACCGCAACAGCGTCCCAGATCAGTTGCTCCCATCGAATCGCACTCAATGAAGTTAGGATACCAAAGCCTTTCCGCTCTTGCCTGTGCATGCGGCGCATGTCACTAGACGGCCAAAGCGATATAATCTGCTTGAAAAAAAACAATCCGGCAAGCACAGCAAAAACCCTGTAATCCGTCAAAGCCGCTACCACCTGATTCGGCAATTGTTCAAATACATACCCCGAAACCCTTAAATCGAGTTTGAAAAAAAAAGGCAGCCCTAAATCAATGTCATAGATCTTTTTGAGCAGCTTCAAGCCCCGATCTGCTACAATAAGTATAAAAATCAATAAAAAGAACGATTTATGTTTGAATAAATCCTTAACTGAATGGACGAAAAGAATTGTTAATAGCTTTTTCATATATACTCCGCCAAGAATCCATCTTAAGCCAGCAGGCACAGCATCTTAAAATCCGCAGGACCATATCACATATCACGGCATCGTCCAAACCGAAATTTGGGTGAGTAGGCCAAGGGGGAAGTTTCCTTGGCCTACTCACCCGTTTATTGCCGAAAGCAGTCCCCAAAGATTGACAAACAAGAAGAATTCAGGCAGTCTAACTACTTCTGAAGCTAAAACTGTGGCTGAAGCCGCTGGTATCACAGCTGAAACTCAGAAATAAACCTACGGACATTCTGCCCCCCCGTGCTTGATAACGGGTGGGCATATAATTGAGAAAAAAGAGGCCACGAAGGTCATGCATCCTAAAAATGGGGATGAGCTTTCGTGGCCTTTTTTCTTTTTATTTTGGACAACGAGTGATCTCAAATGTGGGAAGATAAGCTGGCAGTCCACCGGGTTAGATGTACTGAAATTAGGGTTGTGTTTGTATGTCTTTTTTATGACTAAGCCGACTCAGGACCGGTGTAAAGAAGCGAAAACAATGTTTAGACAAGCTATATTTGTAGAAGGTTATACTTGTTACATGAAAGACGGAAACAATGGTAATAAGTTGGGTGGCCTTGCCCGAAAAACAAATACAGAGGCGCCATGAAATATTCTAATGCGTGTGTCCGCGGTCTTTTATCAGCAGCGGGTATCCTCATGCTGGTGTTGGTTTTAGGAATTTGCCCTGCCCTTGCTAATAGGGACACGCTCATTCTCGCTGTTGGAGGTGAAAATGCAAAAGAATATGCCCCCCCTGCTTGGATGGGGCAGTTATAGCAATCCGCTTTTGCACTGCACACTTCGTGACTGCTCCCGGCAATTTATTGCCGGCAGCAGTCACGTAAAAACGTTCTGTACGAAACAGAATCTAATGTATCGAACTCCAAACCTTAACTTTTTTGGCGTGGTTCAATGAGTTGCGATCAAGGATAACCCTTCGCATCGGCGCGGCCGGACAGTGCTCGGGCAAAACCCCTTAGCCGAACACAGATTGTGGCCTTGGGCATAGTTTGTCGGCCACTCAATGGTTTGAACCGCGCCCCTTTTTTGAGTGAACTCAAAGATTCAAGCAGAATCGCAGGACATTCTGAACCACCAGTAAATTAACACCCTTAAGCAAAAAGTGCTGTGTGGCCCGTAGGTAACCCAGACTAACCGGCTTATTAATGGCTGGTATAGAGGCGCAGTCTACAGAAAAGGAGGCTGAGAAAATGAATTTAGAGTCATCAGGAAGAAATGATTTTTATGGTTATTCTATCGATTCAAGTCACAACTTAAACAATTCGTCAAATAGGACCAAGACTAATCCTGGCCCCTGCCAATATATCAAAGCAGGTCATAACTCCGATAAACAAGACTACGGTAATTATTTTTCGAAAGTTAAACCTATTGCCAAGCCAAACATTTGTTTATTTAAGGATTCCAATGAAAGAAAGATTTCAGAAAGGTCAAACAGACAATCCAAAATTAAACCTTACACGTTTTTAAGAAAAAATTTCTCAACTGAAAAGAATTCAGGAATTCATTCCAGCGGTATGAAACGCTCATCAATTTATTGCGCTAATGAGAACAAGCATTCCGTGCAGGATAAACAAAGTCAGCCTAACTTAATCGGTGCAGACTTGTCCGGTGATGCTACTTTCCCTGCAATTTATGATAAAAAAAGTATTATAAAAAAATCTTATTCAAACAACCCCTTAGAAAAACAAATAAAATATGATAGTAAAAAGAAAAAGATAATTCCTTTTGCGTCCCGTTCGAGCCCGATCATAAAATATAATCCAGGCGCCGACAATAATAATGATTCAACCAACGCGATTTGTAACAATTTCAAGCCTTCGAATTCCAAAACCCCACTTATAGAAAGAAAAAACTCAAATAAAAAAGTCGGTTCAGACCCGGAACCCATTAAAAAATTAGTCCCTGATAATCCAACCCCGCCGCGGGATAAGGAAAAAACGCCATCAAACAGGCCGGGCTCCGATTCGATTCACCAGCCTGGATTCATTTTCTACATTGAGATTAACAACAATTTTAACACTGATAATGAAAAAAACGTCAGCGCAAATAATGCTTCTGAAATAAAACTACCGAACATGAATCCATATTATGGTATTAAGCCAAGTGCTCCCCCGGAACCGGATACTTCGGAATCGGATATTTCGGAAGCGGATACTCCGGAACAATGTGTTTTACCAGGCCTTAACAATAATCCGGACAATTGTGATGAAGTAAACGCCAACAACTCGAAAAAAGATATGAACTCAAGTACGGGATGTTCCGGGTTTAAACATGCATTCAAACAATTTTTTCGAAATATCGCCAAATTTTTCAAAAAGCTATTTTGTTGTGGTTCAGACCTTGGAGAGGATGAACATGTGCAACGCGGATATCTGAATACAATGACCGAAGCCATGGGTAATTGTAAAGAGGTTGGAAATCATTTTTCCGAAATTGCTGGTGCGGCCGGTGAGACAATAGGAGCTTGTGAGCAAATTACGGATGCCGTAAGCGAGATTGCCGGTAACTGTACGTCCTGTTTCGGTTAATCAAAATTTGGAGAGTGAGAAATACAAGGGGAGATTGAGCGGTTCTGTATCGGATGCACTTAAACCTTCACAGGTCTCATAAGCGCCTGGGAGGGGACGGCCGTGATGTGCCCTCCACGTCCGGTCCCTCCGGGCTCTTAGGAGATTGGCGGAAAAAATATAACATCATTAATAGATACCATATTGGGCTTAAATTTTTTTCGTTTTCAAGGCGCGCCAAAGGTTGCATACTTAAAGTATTCGAGCTTTGGCATAACGCACAAGACGAAAAAAAAGACATGCAAGATGGTAAGATGGTATATTATTTAATATAAATCGCCTTACCGTTCAGGACGCAGCACAAGTTGGTCCCCATCTTGCTCACACGTACCCGATATCGTTTCACCATTAGAATTGGTAAACTGCGCCGTTTCGCCTGCACTTTTACCTTCACAGGCCTCATAAGCCTCCAGGGGCGGTTTGTGTTGCCCTTGTTCGCGCTCGCCGGGCTCTTGACCTTCAGGACGCAGTACAAGTTGGTCCCCCTCTTGCTCACACGTACCCGTTAAGGTTTCACCACGAGCATCGGTAAATTGCGCCGTTTCGCCTGCACTTTTACCTTCACAGGCCTCATAAGCCTCCGGGGGCGGTCCTTGACGGCGGTTGTCTTGTTCAGAAGACGTGTCATCCCCAATTGCCGGTGCGACACAAATGGCCAGTAAAATCAGAGCAATCGATACTTTTTTCATAATACTCATTAGCTAAGATCCTTTCTTGTTTTTTTTTTTCTTTAGCACTCAATAAATTCTCTGTTCTCTGTAGCCACTAATAGCAAGCAAAAATGACATAATGATTGACTGATTGATGAAAAAATTGTCACTTACACTATAATATATATTTTACGTATACTATTAGCGCTTTGGAAAGGTTGACGTTAATCCCTCAATGATACACAGGCCAGTGATATTGAAAAGGCATTCAAACGATCTTGAGTTAGTTCAAAGTCTATTTTTCCATTGTGGGCATGGACAATTTCACGGGCAAGACTCAAGCCGAGGCCGGTTCCTGAAACCTTTTGACTTCGCGATTTATCGATTCGATAGAACCGGTCAAAAATTCGATTCCTTTCTTCATCGGCAATGGGCTCACCTGTATTAGAGATAGTAAATAGGGCATTGTTTTTTTGAACCGATAGCCTGAACTTTATGAGACCGCCTTCGATGTTGTATTTTACCGCATTGGAGGTGAGCCCCTGGATAACACGGCGCAGCATATCCGCATCAGCGTATACAGTAATTCCAGGCTGAATCAGTTTCTCGATAGTCAGGTGCGGTCCGATAACCTTTGCTTCTTTAGCAGCTGACGCAACCATTGCACTCATATCTACAGGTATGCTTTTTAGGGGTAATTGATCGGCATCGGCCCTGGCAAGAATCAAAAGTTTTTGCACAATACTTTTCAAATGTTGGACCTCTTCAAGCAGGCTGTTGTATCGCTGTTGCTCATCCACACCGGTAGCGGTATGTCGCACGGCGTCTTGCAAAATCTGCTCAAGGCAGGTCAGCGGGGTTTGCAGCTCCTGGGCAGCGTCCGCACTAAACCTGACCGCCTGGTGATAGCTTTTTTCCAGACGATCAAGCATATCATTGATTACTTTGACAAGCCGGGAGATTTTAGCATCCGCATCGGTGACACGCATTCTTTGGTTAAGCCCTTTTGCCGTTATTTTTTCAACGGCCCGTGCGATCAGCGAAACAGGCTTCAAAGCCCGATGAGCTACGAGCCAGCCCCCTCCAGCCATGAGCGCAATTGCAGCTAACCCAGATAAAAAGGCATACGTTTTTAAGTGGTCCGTGCTTTTATAAAATCGATCCATATTCATGCCAACCATGATCGTGACGTACTGGTTTCCCATAATGCCGGTGCGCCAAATGCCTGTTTTTGTTTCCAGCGTCTGGAAATATTTTTTTTTCATTTGCTGGAGAGAAGGCTGAGGACGAGGCTGAGGACGAGGCTGGGGACGAGGCTGGGGCCGAGGCAACTGGTCCGGATTGCCCGGTTCAAAATTCCTGAAAACTGGCGCAGGATGCTGGTCCCCGCGAGGATCAGAAACCATTTTCATATCAAATTCAGGAAACAAAGCGGCCCCGACCTGCTCGGGCCATTGTTCAGACCTGTAAAGAATTTGGTGAGTATGATCAGTTATTTTAACGACAAGGTCTTTCCAATGTTCCCGGCCGTAAATGGAAAAAAGTGACCGGCCGAATTCAGGCCAATGATCTTTTTGATGTCTTACGTGTAATTGACTTTCGCCCAAAGCCGTTATTTCCCGGTCAATCCATTCCAGCCCGGCCTTATTAATGGTCATCAAAAAAAAGAAACCGAAACCGGCCAGTACGGCACTGGAAATCATGGCGGAGAGAAGCGCAATTTTTACCCGGATCAAAGCCAATCACCTTTCCGTGGATTCTTTGAGACGGTATCCCACACCTCTGACAGTTTCAATTGCTGGGCTGCCTGAAATCACATCAATCTTGTTGCGCAATCGCCGGATATAGACATCCACAACATTGGTCTGGGGATCGAAATTGTACCCCCAGACATGCTCGAGGATTTGTGTTCGTGTAAACACCCGGTCCGGTGAACGCATAAGAAGCTCCAGTAGGCTGAATTCACGAGCTGTCAGCTCAATTAACGTTTCTCCGATTTTAACTTCGCGGTTAATTAAATTCAATACCAAATCGCCGCGTTGCATCAAATTCAGATTCTCCCCCGAGGACCGCCGCGTAATAGCATGAATACGAGCCACAAGCTCTTCCATATAAAAAGGCTTGCATAAATAATCATCCGCGCCGAGATTTAATCCCTCCAGGCGTTCATTCAAAGCTGAACGGGCTGTCAGAAGGAGCACCGGAACATTGTTTTTCAGGTCCCGAAGATTACGCAGTATACTGAGCCCATCACGTCCGGGAAGCATAATATCAAGAATAATGACATCGTAAACATAAGTGGTGGCAATATGGAAACCTTCATCGCCGTCCTCACTGCAATCGACAGTAAACCCTTGCTCTTTTAAGCCTTTTTTTACAAAAGAAGTTATTTTCTTATCATCTTCGATTAAAAGTACTTTCATATATAAAATCTCCAGGCAATGACTTAAACATGATATTGCAAAGACCGGACATTGCGATTTTTTTCAAAGGCCTTTGAAACTGCATATTATAAAACAAATAACATGCCCAATAAAGCTTAAAAATATTATGAGTGAGAATGACACGCAAGCGAAACCGTAAAGGCATTGAGATTATCTTTTGTAACCTCAAACTTGAGGCTTCCATCATGGGCGCGCATAATTTCCTGGGCAAGACTCAAACCAAGGCCCGTTCCGGGAATTCTATGGGATCGTGATTTGCCGATTTGATAAAACCGGTCAAAAATCAGTTTCCGCTCTTGTTCCGGAATTAGAGTTCCTGTATTGGAGATGGTGAACAATGCATTCCGGTTTTGAACCGTTAACCTGAACCTGATCAGGCCTTTATCAGTGTTATATTGCACTGCATTTGCGGTAAGCCCCTGAATCGCCAGCCCAAGCAGGCCCGGGTCGGCCTGTACGTAAATTCCGGGCAAAATATCTTTTTCAATAACCAGATCCGGACCTATGACGCCTGCGTCTTCAACCGCCGATGCAATCATAGCGCTCATATTCACCAGTTGTAATTGCAAGGGCAATTGGTCGGCATCGGCCCTGGCAAGGATCAGCAGCTTTTGCACAATGCTCTTGAGGCGCTGGACCTCCTCAAGCAAGCTGCTGTACCGGCGCTGTTCGTCTGTGCCGTAAGCGGTACTTTGCACGGCATCATCCAATACCCCCTGAAGGATTGTCAGCGGGGTTTGCAGTTCGTGGGCGGCGTCTGCACTAAACCTTACCGCCTGATTAAAACTTTTCTCCAGACGATCAAGCATGTCATTGAGTACATAGATAAGCCGCAGCAGTTCGGCGTCCGCACCCCCGTCTATAATCCGCCTGCCAAGACCTCTTGCGGTAATTTTCTCAGCGGTCCGGGTAATCAATGATATTGGTTTCATGGCGCGATTTGCAATTAAATACCCTGCTCCAGCCATCAGCAGCAATGCAACTATAACCGATAAAAGAAACAGTTTTTTAAACTTGCTTGCGAATTCATAAAACCTGGCCATATTAATGCCAACCACAATGGTGTGATGTTGATTTCCCATGATTCCGGTGCGCCATGAACCGGACTGTGTTTGCACTGTTTTAAAGAAACTTTTTTTAATATACGGCGGCGAATGCATTGGCCTGGCACGCGAAGGCGGAGGCGGCCGTTGAGGCTCATTGAGCCTGGGCGGCGGTTGTATTGTATCCTCTGCAGGCACATCGCCAAAAGCAGAACTCTTCCGGTTTGCCGAACCGTGCGGAGGCTCAGAAGGGTCTTTTGGTAAATTCCGGCGCTTAGCATCGGCTTCCATTTTGATATCAAATTCCAAAAACAAAGCAACGGTTATCTCACCGGGCCAATGCAAAGACCTGTAAAGAATTTCATGATCGGCATCTGTGACTTGAACGACCATGTCTTTCCAGTGCTCATCGCCGTAAATGGAATCCAGGGACTGATCAAATTTTTTCCAATGTTCTTTGGTATGCCAGACATGCAGTTGACTCTCGCCCAGGGTCAACATTTGACGATCAATCCAGGCCAGTCCGATTTTGCTGGCGACCATCATAAAAAAAAGTCCGAAACAAACCAAAATAATTCCGGAAATCAAGGTTGAGAGAATAGCGATCTTTATCTTGAACAAAATCAACCCGCCTTGGATTCGTATCAAAAAATTAGGTGCAAATCAATTAGTCAGTATTTTGGATATCTATCTGACACCAAACTGATATCTAAATTAATATCAACTTGAACGCTTCAGGTAAACTGCTCGATTTATCTGTCACAATTAACGGCTTACCCTCGCTTTTGTCCCGGTTATTGCCGATTCGGCATATTCACTATAATAACAAATTTTAGATCCCCATAGAAGGCCGGATTACGGTTCGCCAATCCAACATGCGGCTAAAGCATGCTATCAATTACGGTATCATTTTAAATGGTCATTCCGATAGCCGATGTTATAGCCAAGACCTATTTTTTTTAAAATGCACTGCCTGCCTTTAAGGCGATTGGCGGAAAATAATATACCAGATTGAGCTTCGAGTTTTTTTCGTATTCAAGGCGCGCCAAATTTTTGCGGATCAGTTTGCATACTTAACGTATTCGCATCTTTGGCATAACGCACAAGGCGGGAAAAAAGACATACAAGATGGTATATTCTTTAACTGCAAATCGCCTAAGCAGTTCTTATCCGGAAAGGGCCTGTTGACGCTTACTCTGAAACCGGTAATTTTTCTTTTTCTTGTTTAGAATGCAAATCAAATTCCAGCAATTCCATTAATTCTATTGCTTTTCTTGCCCAAGGGTAAGTTACCGATCCGCCGGCAGCAACAGCCAATTTGACAGCTTCGGCAACTTCATTTTTAGAACAATTCTGCTCCTTGCAATTTTGCACATGGTACGCTATGCATTCTTCGCATTTTGAAAAGATGGAAAGGGACAACCCAGTTAACTCTTTATATTTTTTTGGTATTGCCCCTTGAGCATACACACTGTCGTCAAGCAATCCGAACTCAGTAAAAAAACTGTCAGAATCCTTGAGTATTTGGTTGAGATTTTCTCTTCTCTGATTGAATTCAGCAAAATCCATTTTACAAAATAATCTCTCTTAATTTTTTGCAACAATTACAATTCCCGTAGCCATCATTACCGCTGCTGCGCAACGATTAAGTTTTTCCGGCACAATTTTACTATTTATAAATCGCCTGGAATAGCTGGCTAAATACGCATATATCATTAACACAGAACTTAAAACAAAGATCACAATACAAATGATCAATGAGATATCAAGTATCTTTAAAGTTGAAAGATCAATAAATGCAGGCAAAAAACTACAGTAAAACAATATTACTTTAGGATTTGACAATGTTATCAAAAGGCCGCTGACAATATTACCAGATTGAATTTTTTGATTCTCCCATTCATTTGATTCAGGCGCTAACGGCTCAGAAAACCACATTTTAAGACCGAGCCAGAATAGATAAGCGCCTGCGCATATTCTTACCAGAAAAAACAATTTTCCAAATGTTTGAGCTACAAACGACAGGCCGTAAATTGAAAACAACAGAAAAATTATATCGCCGATTACAAGACCGCAAATTACCGCCAAGGCGGGCCGGAACCCTGATGTGAGAGATCTTGCTACCGTTGCAAAAACGCCGGGTCCCGGGCTTACAGCTAAAACCAGCATCGCAAAAGCCAAACTTATTAGTGAAACCATACTCATAAGACATCCTTATCAATTCTTGAGACACTAACTCGCATCACGCACCAGGCGCACGTAATTGTAGATTCTAATAGCGTCGCCCTGGGGGCCATGACCAGTAGGGTAGTCATCTGGGTTGCCAACCTTTGGGTCGCTGCGCTGACAGCCTGCGCCATGAACATCCATCCATTGTCCATGCATATACCCCATTGCCCGTCCAAAGGCCACATATGTGTTATTATAACCGCCCCTAAAAGTGATATGCGTCGTGCTGCTCCAATACCAGGCAAAGTCCGTTTCGTCATTTTCATTGGTGATAGCGGTGGTGTTAAAAACATCGTCGATGGCGGCGGAACCTGTAGCATCCGGAGATCGGCTATAATCAACGATCCCTTGCAACTCCTTAACATTGGGTAATCGCCAGTCGCTGTATCCTAAGTAGCTTTCTTCGTTTCTGGCTTGAACCCATTCCAGGGTTTGTTGCCAATCCAACCCTTCGCCGCTGTCATCTTGTGACCACATCAGACCTGTGGCGCTATCGGTTATAGAGCCGTCACCGTTATCAGAAAAGTTATTAACACCGTAATCCGTGCTGCCGCGCACATAACGAACATAGAAAGTATTTTCCTCACCGGTGGGCAGGTCTATAGGATAGCCTTTTATCCGGCCGTCAGCAAAATTAACGCCAAAAAGGGTTTCGTCAGCCATCATGGTCGTACTCACATATTCCGTGCTGGACATAAATTGGGCGTCTATAATGCGTTCGCCTGCATTGATGTCGCCGTATCCAAACTCAAAATAACCGGTGTCGATAAAAGGGGTCTGGTTTGAAGTGTTGGTATCTTGGTTATTGGGATTTATTCCACGAAAATCAATAAGCGAGTATAGCTCCTTTATAGTCGGCAAACGCCAATCCATGTAACCGCCAAGCTGAAGCTGAGGGGCTTGTGCGATACCTTCTCCGTAAGTCATTTTGTCATCGGCGTCGATGTTGCCGTCACCATTGGTGTCCGGACTTTGCTGCCACATTAAACCGGTAACATTATCCGTGATGGTTCCATCACCGTTGTCGGTAAAATCAGGTTGATTCCCGCTATATTGGGCATCCTGACCGTATAATGACTCTCCTGCCGAAGGACAGGTAATTTCTAAACCGTTAGTACCGTAGCACGTGTCCTGGCCGGTATCCACAATCATATAAATATTATTCAAACCACTATTATTACCGCTGTCGTAACTGCTGCCACTATCACTGCTGGAACCGCCACAGGCAATCAAAGGTACACTCATAATAAAAGATAATAATAAAATGATTGTCAGCTTTGAATTCATAATATTAATCTCCACATGAATTATTAAGTCTACGTTCCGCTGTTAAAGTTTGCATCCAATATTTTCTTTTACCTTTACATTCCAAATTGTAGCCGCAGTATCGAGGTCTATCCGGCGTCACGCACCAAGCGTACGTAGTTGTAGATTCGAATAGCATCGCCCTGGGGGCCCTGACCTTGAGGATAATCATCCGGGTTACCAGCCTTTGGGTCGCTGCGCTGACATCCTGCGCCATGAACATCCATCCATTGTCCACGCATATATCCCATTGCCCGGCCAAAGGCCACATATGCGCTAGTAAGGCCACCTCTTCTAAAACCGATATGCGTAGTACTGCTCCAATAGCAGGCATAGTCCGTTTTATCATTTTCATTGGTGATGGCAGTGGTGTTAAAAACCTTATCGATGGCGGCGGAACCTGTAGTATCCGGAGATCGGCTATAGTCAACAATCCCCTGCAATTCCTTAACATTGGGTAATCGCCAATCACTGTATCCTAAGTAATTTTCCAGGTTTCTGGCTTGAACCCATTCAAGGGCTTGTTTCCAATTCAGCCCTTCGCCGCTGTCATCTTGCGACCACATCAGACCGGTTGCGTTATCGGTTATGATGCCGGCGCCGTTGCCGGAAAAGTTGTTGACACCGTAATCCGTATTCCCGCGCACATAAAGAACATAAAAAGTTTTTTCCCCCCCGCTGGGATGTACTATAGGATAGCCTTTTATCCGGCCGTCGGCAAAATTCACGCCAAAAAGAGTTTTGTTACCCATCATGGTTGTACTCACATATTCCGTGCTTGACATATATTGGGCGTCTATGATGCGTTCGCCTGCATCGGTGTCGCCGTATCCAAACTCAAAATAACCGGTGTTGATAAAAGGGGTCAAATTTGAAGTATTGGTTGTTTCAACAGGGGGATCTATTCCACGGAAATCGATAAGCGAGTATAGCTCCTTGATGGACGGCAAACGCCAATCCGTGTGACCGCCAAGCTGAAACTGACCGGCTCCAGCAAGGCCTTCCTGGTAAGTCATTTTGTCATCGGCGCCAATATCACCGTCACCATTGGTGTCCGGGCTTTTCTGCCACATCAAACCGGTAACATTATCTGTGACGGTTCCATCGCCATTATCGGTAAAACTAGGTTGATTTCCACTGTATTGGGCATCCTGTCCGTATAATGACTCGCCAGCCGAAGAACAGGTAATTTCTGAGCCGTTAACGCCGTAACAGGTGTCCTGGCCGGTATCCACAATCATATAAGTTTTTTTCAAAGCACTAATCCTGCTGCTATCGTCAGAGCCGGTGGTATCACTGCTGGTGTTGAAGACTTTAGCCCTGGCATCGGCGCCACCGGCTTTGCTACCCAAAACGCTGACCGTATAAAATGCAATCATGATTGAAGAACATAACAAAATGAAAATAACTTTAAGCCTTAAATTCATAATAGCAATCTCCCATTTTATTAGTGTTAAATCAACAATGGACAGTTATTTTTTACCATTAAAATCAACAGTGCGACTATATCATGAAAAAGTAAAAATCCTTACCCAAAGGGCAGAGCTTTGAGATAATCCCTAAAAGGGGGTAATTTGCCTTGTCCCTAAAGCAGGCAAGTAAGTTAACCCAGTTAATGTTATCTTAACTCAAGTTGCCGTTTCTTGGTTTTTTTGTGCTTGATATATTTTCATATCTTTTCCTCATCCAGGCCGATGGTATCAACACAGTAACCTTTAGCTTAAAAATGATTCCCTCAATAGGGTTTGCGTTTCAGACTCTTAAACTTTTGAAAAATTCGTATCGCTGTACGCCCTTTTATAATGCCAGCATAATTTAAAACTGACAACTTCGATGGAATCATCACTAATAGATGCGCATGATCGTTCATTTCAATAATTTCACACCGTTTTGTTCTTAAAAGGTTTTGATATAACGGCCAGCTTCATGGCCAATATACTCGTTTAAAATTTTGAAATCAATACTTTGGCGCAAATACAATGTGATATTGGCAGCGCCATATTGAATGTGAAAATTTTCGAAATCGGTTCATGCTCTGCTCCTTTTCCAAGTTGCGGGAATAACTCAGCTTAGGATTACCATGAGCAGTTTTCCCGCCGCCTATTTACTATGACCCTGCCCGAAGGGCAGGTTTTTTTCTTTCCAATAAAAACCTTCAATAGCCACCCCAAAGTATAGGCTTGCACTATGTCCACCGTTCGCTATCTTGAATCTGATGCTATAATATTACGATATTTATCTTTATTGTTATATTTAAGAGCAATCACAAGATGTTTTTTTCATGCGTGCGAACATGCAATCTGGCATTACCGGTAATCATACTAATTTTTTTTAACCACGGATACTGATGATTTGTTGGACACCAGGGAGCTTTGAAAAATACTCATCTGCTGACATTCCTTTATTTCTGAATTTAATTTTTTGATTACTTCGTATTTGGCTAATGACTTGAACATTATTAAAAGTTTTAGATGCTTGATCAAAAAAGTCCTTGGTTCCATAAAGCGCATCTGCAAAGATGCAACGAATACGGATCTGTGGGTGGTTTTTTTGAATTGCTCAAGAAAAGATAAAGCAATTTGTCGAATAGTTGGGTAATTAGGGGCCTTTTCGGGTTCGCAAGGACGCAGATGTTTTGAAACACCTTTTTTCGCCATGCACGTAATTTAGGATCCGGCATATAAAACGAAAAATCAACAAAAATTGTAATTTTTTTAGTAATCAGAACTAAGGCCCCGGAAAAAATGTTTTATCCCAACTGACTTGTCTATAAACTCGTCTTCTGCGCCAATTGGATAAAACAATTTTCCCGCGACCCTAAAGACACAAGACATTGGCCCGTTATGTAACCGCCACTTCACCCAATATCAACAGCCTTGCAGTCTCCAAGCAAAGTGTTGATGCCTTTGAACAGGCCCGGCAGGGACTCGAACGCGTTTTGCCAAATGTCACAACAGGTAACTAAAGCACGGTTTGCGGAAAAATTTATCCTGGGGACACCACCTGTTCTGGGGACAGCACCTGTTTGGGAACTATTATATCAATTATAACAGTGCAATAACGGTTAAAGATGACGTAAACTTTCTTGTTTGGTTGTGGATAGGCGCCACGTAACGCGTAAAAATGGTACACACATTGAAAAAAATGTAACTAAATATAAATGTATTGTTTGCAATAAAGTGTTACATTTATAGTTAAATTTTTTTATAATTTCAATAAAATCAGTTTGTTCACCTTCTTTTTAATGCAATGGCATGGTTGTTGCTAATTGTATTTTGCGGTCTTGTTTTAGGTTCGGTGAAACAAAAATGCGCCCTTCAAAAACACATTTCCAAGGCCGAGGATGAAGCTGCGTTTCGAAGCAATAGCACGAAACTTCACAAAAAACGTAATGCTTACTCAAGCCGTCGAAGTTAAGGTAATTTTACTTCCATAGATTGAAATGGCGAAAAAAAGAATTCTATTCTTATTTTTATTGATTAAGAAATTTATTTCTATTTTTTGCCATCGGATAACAAAATCGTAATCTTTTAGTATGAACAGGTAGCATTCTGTTGTTTAGGTATTTTTTGATGATCTGTTATTATAACTTTTACTGCAATTGGTATGTAATTTGTTGCTTGTGCGTGGTGAATATACTGTTCGTGTCAGCGTACATCAATAATCTCCTTTTTTTTACTAATGCATTTTTTACCATTATTCATTTTTTACTACTATTGAAGATATTTAATCCTGACCGAATGACAATGAAAAAGTCTAAAATGCGGGCAGTATAAAATATTACTGTATAAAAAGTAACCGATCCTGATTTGAATAAAATTTGACAGCTTAAATATAAGCTGCAAGGTGGCATTCCCTGATGGAAAAGATTCATATTTTAACAATTTGGTAAAAACTAAACCGATTAAGGTTTATAAAGAAAGGTGAACGAATTATGCGTTATCAGGTTTCATTGAAGATTATCAGATATTTAGGTTTACTATTGGTGGCAGCGCTGATAGTAAGTTTTACAGGTGGGGCCTCGGCCTCTGATGTGGGCTTCGCTAAAGAATCATTGAACAAGAAATATGATTACGCCGAGTATACTTCCAAAAGTCTCGCAGAATATATAAGTCATATTTCAAATAAGAGGGGTCGTTTGCATACCCGCCAAAGGGCCCGATGTAATAATCCCTGTCCTTGTAATACCAGTTCTGAATGTGATCCTAATTGCGATTGCGATCCCGATTGCGAAGAGCCTCCTGAGCCTTGTGATTGCAATACCGGTCCTGAATGCGATCCTAATTGCGATTGCGATCCCGATTGCGTAGAGCCTCCTGAGCCTTGTGATT
>JAAERL010000657.1 GCA_024230435.1 Desulfobacteraceae bacterium | reverse complement strand
CTTGTCACAAGTAACGAGTCTTTGTCAGACTTGCTATCCCTTGCTTTTTGCGTCCCCTTCTTTTTTCCGTGCCGTACTGGTATCAATCAGGCACAGTTGGCCCTTGATGCCACCATGCTTGATGCGAGCAGCCGATAGATGACACTCAATTACGGTAACTGTGCGAAAAAACATGCACCCATAGCAAAACAACTGAATAAATTTGAAAAGTTACCTAACATTTCCATTTGCAATATGATTCTTCTATCTTATTAGATGAGAATGAAATGAAAATGAAAATAAAAATAATAATTATTTTTTGAGTGTTGTATTTTTTTATCATGTTCCAGCACTCAATTACGGTTACTGTGCGAAAAAACATGCACCCATAGCAAAAAAACTGAATAAATGAGAATGAAATGAAATGAAAATGAAAATGAAAATAATAATTATTTTTTGAGTGTTGTATTTTTTTTATCATGTTCGTGGTGAATTACATAAAATATTTAATATGGTTATGGAAGGGAGAGGAGAGATGTAAATTCTCCATATTGTCTGTCGGGACCTCAGGCGGTGACTGCGTCGCGGAGTAGTTTGATGATATTTTTATTGCTGACCGCCGTGTAAACCCCCGTAGACGGAATAAAATAGAATCTGTGTTGACTGTAGTTGCTTCCGTTGTATTTGGGTATGACCATATTCGTTGCACTATTAAGGCCCAAGTGACCACTGGACAAAGATTTTCGAAAGTCTTTGATTGTGTAATGGTCTCAAATTTAATTTTATTATTCTGATTGCCTTTTTGAACTGTTTGTGTTATTCCGATGACCAGCTTTTCTGGAAATTTGTCACAGAGTCATCGAAACGGATTTCGCTCATTCAAATCTGTTTCATTCCAAATGGGTATGTTTTCCACCAAATCTAACCAACAAAACACTCAGCAGACTTTTTCCAAACAAAACGCAAGCAATCACTTGTTATCGAATTGCTCTCGCTTCTTGATATCACATCTTTACTGCATCACTTGCCATTTATTGTATCAGAACATCATGCTCTTCTCTCGTCATCCCGGCATTCTAAGTCGCATCACAGGTGCATTGCAAAACTCTGGTTTGATGGAGATGTGGCCTTCTGAGCACAGCGAGGCATCTACCGCTGCCGATCCCACGGTCGCTCGTCCTCATCCTCGTGCTCCAGCTCCAGAAACGGAATCCGAATATCATGTCGATTCCAACATTGTTCCTCCTCCTACAGTACATACACCATTATTTGGCCCAGTGCCTCTTCTCAACCAGCGGCCATGTACGGAAGCAGACCAACGTGCAATCCATCTCTTCAAACTTTTACAAGAACGCTTAGCACTCCGTGAGCCCAAGACCAAGGGTCGTCGCCGCAAACCAGTCATCAACAACAAGAAAAGAAAGTTCAGGGAAATCCGTGCCGAGGACGTGGGGCCTCCTTTGAAAAAGAGGCGCCTCTGTGGACCGATGAAAAGGAAAGCCGAGCCAGCCCCTGCCGAGGAGCCTCCTTTGAAAAGAAGGAGGCTCCTCTCCCCCGAGGAAATCAATGCGGACGAGCCTGCCGATAGAAATAGGCGCCGCTATTTTGAACTAGTGTCCCCGCTACCCACCATTCCAGAAGAAGAAGAGGAAATAGAGGGAACTGATGAAGAGGTTCGATCGGAGGATGCAGTAGTAGCTCCAGCAACCACAGCTCCAGCAACCGAAGAATCGAACAGGCGCCGCTATTTTGAACTAGTGTCCCCGCTACCCACCATTCCAGAAGAAGAAGAGGAAATAGAGGGAACCGATGAAGAGGTTCGATCGGAGGATGCAGTAGTAGCTCCAGCAACCACAGCTCCAGCAACTGAAGAATGGACAATAGAATCTGTCAATGTGCGAGAAGAAGAAGTCCAAGAGCAACCTGAGG
>JAAERL010000656.1 GCA_024230435.1 Desulfobacteraceae bacterium | reverse complement strand
TAAACACCTGTTCCAGTCCAAAAATGAAAAGAAACCCAAACCGATTAAAGGCCTTGACGGTATCTACTCTTTAAAACGGCTGTCAAACACCGCCTAAAAGATCAGACAACGCCTCTATCTTTTTATTTTCGATATTGTTTTTTACTTGACAATACTTATCATGGATGTCCCAAATTGAATGTCCAGGCTTCCCAAAGTGATCTGAAGCGCTGATTTTTCCTCTTTTTATGACCTCAAAATCTGCTGCAACAAAATCCAATTGATCGGCAAAAGAAACGGCTTTACCAAAACAGAGCACCCCGAATAGCGTCATATATAATACAAAGGTATTCATTTTGCTGGTGATCATTGGCAATGCACCCTTTCGCTATATGAATGCAGGGCCCCGGCAATGCCTGCGGGCCCCGCATTTGGTTTACTTGATACTTTTTATTTAGAATTTGTATCGCACGAATGCACTTGTAATGTAAATATCCTGATCGGAATTGCCGTCCTGTATAGAAGGCACTTCATAAACATCAAGTGCATCACCGGCCATGAGGTATCCAGCGTTCCAAGCCACTTCTACGTTTTTGTATAGCTTGTATTTGCAGTATACGCCAAATTCCAATCCCAATTCATTCGACGACACATCTTCACCTGTGGCTGCAGCCGTATATTCAAAATCCTGTGCAGTAAACATATATAGCAGCGCAGCGCCCAAGGTAAGTTTTTTTGAAGCCTTATAATCCACGCCAAGTTTGTTCATGATGAACCCCTTGTCGGCGATGTAGGGTCTTTCGGTAAAGTAATTGTCATCGGCATAGTTGCCTTCGAACAGCGAGATACTATCATCAATGTCCACATCAGTGGCTATATATGCGCCGAATTCATCGTCGGTGGGGTTGTCATCTCCCGAAGCGTACCAAAATGTATAGGTGATCGTAAATTTATCGATATTTGTACCCACATCCAAGTGAACAAAATAGGCATTGAGATCAAAATCACCGCTTTGCCCTGTTCCCGAGGCAAACTCGGTAAAATCCGTGTCTTTAATTTTACCCAACTGATAAATAAGATCCCATTTGACAAAAAATTTGTTTATGTTTGCCGTACCGTCTAATCCAAGGGACATTAAACTGATGCCAATTTCTTCGCCAAACTTTTTGATTTCCCAGTCAAAAGAATCTAAAGAGCCGTTGCCGTGAGTCTCCCCGTCGGCATCATGTTTCTGATACAAAAGAAACGCTCCCCCCTTTAAGGTACCACTGGGTTTGTAATCAAATCTGGCTAAGAAGGAATCAACATCCGTGCGCTTATCGTCCTGATCGCTGCTTTGGCCAGTTTTATTCCATTCCTCACCGCGCATCCAGGCAAGCCGATATGAGAGGTTATCACCGGCATCTGAATCGTATGCCACGCCGCCCACCGTCTCTTGCCATAGGTAACGGTTTACTGAAAATGGCTGCAACCCGATTTTAAAACGCGCCTTTCTACCAACCGTCGGCAATTGAAAATCCATATAGGCCCATCGGACTTCAAAACGGCGCTGGTCTCCGGAATAGGGCATTCGGCCTGAGCCAAAACGAAGGCTCCCGATCTCGGTACCAACGACACCCTTTACATTGCCATCTTTTGTCGCGGCTTCCACCCACATACGGTATTTTATGTCCGCAAAAAATTCGTCCACCGATCCATCGTTAAGCTCGGGTAGATTTGTTGAGCTATCCGTTTTTAGGAAATCAGCACGGTTTGTAAGTTGAAGGCGATGACTCAAGTCACCATGGATAGAAAATTTAGCAGCAGGAACAGCAAAGGCAGTAGGAACCCACCCAGCTAACAATAAAACTAAAACCAAAGAAATCCCAATTTTTTTCATTGCATCTCCTTTTCCCTATTGTTGATATTGCACATATGCCTTCCATATGCATCACCTGCAAAAGATAACTCCAGATGCGGCATTGCTTTGGAGAGCACCCTAGGCATGGATAGGATATCCGCTGCCTTTTCAAACCATCAGTTGTGAACATTATTAGCATCGAGCAAAACGGTCTCTGATTTAGAGAGATCTAAGAAAGACCGTTAGCGTACCCTGAACATTATGGTCGAAAACCAAGTTCGTATAGATTGAACAACTGATTTATGCCGTTGTGTCAGAGGGAATGGCGAGAGTGAGCAATTAGATGGAAGTCGTTTTTGCAGCAGTTCAACGCTTTGCGCATCGGGAAGTGTAACAATATGCAACATTTAGATATGACGTCTAATTTAGTCGATTGCGCAATGGATGTCAAGATGAACTCTATCAACGCCTATCACATGAGATTGCAAAAGTAAAAATAAGCTGCTTGCTCGTTTGTTCCTCGTCAAGAAAAAGTTCTTCCTCTCTTCTTAGAATGATTGCCATGACCCGATAGTTTGTCTTTTTATGGTTCAGTAATATATAGATTGGCTGGCGCAACTGGTGCTGCTAATACCCGGCAAATATGCGCACATCGTAAAGAATCCGGGGGACAGGATTAGAATCCGGGGGACAGGGGAAATCCGGGGGACAGGATTAGAATCCGGGGGACAGGGGAAATCCGAGGGACAGGGGAAATCCGGGGGACAGGTTGATGGAAATCCGTGGGACAGGTTGATTAAAGGGAAATCCGGGGGACGGGGAAATCCGGGGGAAATCCGGGGGACAGGAAATCCGGGGGACAGGTTGATTAAAAAGGGGACAACGGTGTACAAAATTTGTAGGAAAAAATGGCCATATTTGTATAATAGAAAGCGCTGTGAGCCGCTTTACGAGGTGCAAAAAAAAGACAGGTCAAAAGGGTAATTTTTAAAAAAAATTAAAAACAAGGTGAGTTAGACAAAATAAAGCTTGACTTTTAGTTGAGTCTCCAAAAAATTTTTTATGAGACTCAATAATAGAAAAAACGTAACTACTCACCCGTATCTATTTCCTGCTCAGGGAATTGTGAACCGGCTAATGCCATTTGAATTGCAACAAGCGGGTTTACACCTTGGCTTGACATAGTTTGCAGATAACTTGAAATACGGCAGTAGGCCCGAGCATATT
>JAAERL010000655.1 GCA_024230435.1 Desulfobacteraceae bacterium | reverse complement strand
TCCTCATTTCCCTTCTCTTCGCCCTGAAACTTTCCCACCTGAAGGCCTGAACCCACTTGTCCCCCTGCTTGCCACCTCCCTTCCCCCCCTTCTCGGCGTCCCCCCCGAAAAGATTGGACTGCTTCTTCTTCTTCCGGGGGGGGGGGATTAGTTGATACACTTCTTGGCATGGTGTGTTGTTTTGCCTGTTGGAGAGAATGTGGGACGGAAGGAAATGTGAGAGTGATTTTATTGCAACGTGAAAAAACATAGAATAATTTACTCACTTATTGCTTTTGACTTATTCTGATCGGGAGGACGATGAAAGAATAGAGTGAGGCAAAGGAAATAGATGGGAGAGAGAGTTCTTAAATAGACAGTGAAAGAAATATGGCGGACTAAGTCCTCCAACTCTCCGCGGGCGCCGGCGGTCGGCTCCCCCCCCACGGCGCCAACAGACTGCTTTAGTAACTGACGGGGACTCCGACAAACTGCTCCAACTCTCCACGGGCGCCATCGGTCTACTGCTCCCATCCCTCGTGGCCAACAAAATGCTCCCAGTGAATATCCCCGACCAAAAACACCTTGACAACAAATATTTCTTGATTTTACACTTACTTTGCAATTCCGCCAATGTAAAAGAGCTTCCCTCGAGCCGCGTGTGCAGACGGACGGATCTAGTCTGTGTGATATTCTAATACTTGAAGGGGGTGGATAAAACGGTGAGCTTGGCTCGGATTGTATCAAAATTAATTGCAAATGAACAAAATATTTTTTTCAGATTACACTCACTTTCCAAATCCGTGAATCCAAGGAAGCTTCCGTCAAGCCTTTCCGCGCGCGTGTACAGTCGGATGGGGCTAGTCTCTATGATATTTGATTTGGGAGGAATAGAACAGTGAGATTAGCTTGGTTTGCATCAAAATTAATTGCAATAAAAAACAAAATGATTTTATGATATTTCACTCACTTTCCAATTCCGAAAATCAAAGGAGCTTTCGTCAGCCGTTCCCCCGCGCGTGTGTGTGCAGTCGGACGGATCTAGTCTGTATAATATTTGATGGGGGAGGCATATAAAGGTGAGAGTAGCTTGGATTGCATCAAAATGAATTGCAATAAAATAACTCACCTCCGGGCAAAAACGTTTCCACTTTTCCGGCTGCGTACAAACGCGGGCGCTCAGAAATGGCGTCAAGAGCGCTCGCGCGGTGTTGTCATATGCTGTCGGGTGCAACGGACTGCGAGAGGGGGAAAGGCGGACACGGATGGCTTTGAAGTTCGTGTGCGCAATTATTTGATGTCGCTAGAGCTCAAAATGTTGAAACGACGGCTGTAGCGGGGCCCGCACGACTGTTCAAGTTGGGTCGCGGCGGCGGGGGCAGTAGACGGTGACGCCGTTGAAGTTTCTCCGGCTAGATGAAGTTCGTCGCGGAGCTACGGCGGTATTACGGCCTGCGCGCAGGGAGGCGTTTGACATCGATGTTCGCCATGGTCTTCTTTTTGTTGGTTGTGGTGCATGCACGGGCAACTGGTTGC
>JAAERL010000654.1 GCA_024230435.1 Desulfobacteraceae bacterium | reverse complement strand
TGCATCAGATAATGTATATATACAGTTTGGGATTCTATGTTTAGGCTGCTCAATGTATTTTCGTCGATTACAATGGCCAAATTTATGACTCTTTTCATGTTGTTAGTGTTTCGTGCGTAAAATTTGATAAATCGTACCGCGGCGACGGTACGATTTGTTTCCCGCC
Source organism: Desulfobacteraceae bacterium (assembly GCA_024230435.1). Lineage (GTDB taxonomy): Bacteria > Desulfobacterota > Desulfobacteria > Desulfobacterales > Desulfosarcinaceae > UBA2230. The sequence goes on along the minus strand of JAAERL010000654.1, from coordinate 349 downwards.
AGTAGCTAGTTCGAGCGGCGATTCAACTTCTTGTAATAAATAAATGTGCGCTGCGCGCTTCAAGGGCGACACTACTTATGTTGTTGTATCACTTCGCTTCCTCAACCTTCCGCGGAACCTCCGTTCCCAATAAAGCATACGTCGCAAATCGAAAAGATATCTGTCGCAAGTAAGGTAGGCCTTTTATTATCCCTATTATTAACCCCCTCCCGCGCGCCCGCGGTAGTTTGCTTCAGCGCGTCCCGCTTTGCGTTACGTCACAAAATAATACAACGCAGGAGATTGGTAAAGTTGTTGTCACTAAAAAGCTAGCCTTTTGTCGAGGATGGAAGCTTGAATTTTTCGCCTC
>JAAERL010000653.1 GCA_024230435.1 Desulfobacteraceae bacterium | reverse complement strand
GTAGTTTTCCTCCATCTCCTCCTCTACTTTGACCCATTTCTTGCATGCTCTCTCATAATTTTTCGTCACTAGCGTCGTAGCATTTTCCCCCGGCTTGCTCGGTTCGGGATTAGCCTTGAACCCCATCTTCCTGATGGCCTGAGCAAGTTGAGCTCCGCCGTACTTTGTAGAGCTCGCGGCGATCGCCGACAGAGACTGTAGGTGTTCCTTCCAGTCGCTCTGTTTCATTCCTTTTCCTTAGGTAAACACTACATGTTCAAAACCGGGTGTGCCGCCCTTAAACTTTGGTTCAGATGAGCAGTTTTCACCTCTGTTGTTGGAGAGTTGATACCTCCCTTTCGCTCCCAACATGGTTCCCAGCGGGCATTCCACCGTGTCTATCAGCTCAAGATTTGATATTACACACCTTTTTAAATAAAATGTTGAAGATAATACTAAAATAGCCCGGATTATTATCGCAAACATCATGGTTTGGACTAAACCCACATGGTCGGGATTATATTAGCAATCACACTTAGACTCTGTAAACTTAGTTTTATTTAAAAAGTGAGATCGATTCGTCCCGATCCCGACTACTTCCGTTTGAGTTCTGGTACGTATTTTTGACCAAATACGTTCATTTTTGACCACAAAAGCCGGT
>JAAERL010000652.1 GCA_024230435.1 Desulfobacteraceae bacterium | reverse complement strand
TAGTCCAATTGTGATACAAAGACTAATCCAGCTGGTTATTACGAGTGGGATCTGGCAAGGAAGGATTCCCCGGAGGCCGGATCGATGAGTAGTGTCAACAAGAATAGTATCAGAAATATCACTACCAGGGCAGGTTGGATAATGATGAGACTTGCCACAAGAGGTTGAGGACCTTCTGTGATTGTAACCCTAGCTGGATCTTGTGTTATGACTGCATTGTAGCCCATAGAATGGCCCTGATGGAAAACGGGCACAATTAGGCCGGCGGCAAGTTTTTGCCAAATGTGATGTGTTTAAAACGGCACCGTGCCGAGTGGTAAAATAATTTCATGAAATAAAAATTAAACGTGCAACCCAGATCTGTTTAGAGCTTTTTAAAACATCTTCCCATGTTATCTGAACTCCATTTGTCATGAAATGGCAAAGCATAAAAAACGGTAATTATTGTGCCCATAGGGCGATATGATTACCATACACACACATCCCCCAATCATTCTCCGGTCGGTCCGGCCGGAATGGTTGGT
>JAAERL010000651.1 GCA_024230435.1 Desulfobacteraceae bacterium | reverse complement strand
TTTTTACCAAACTAGACATCTCCATGCAGTACTATACGTTCGAATTGGACAAAGAATCCACAGATTTATGTACCATAATATCCCTTTTGGCAAGTATAAGTACAATCGCCTACCTATGGGACTCAAGTGTTCAACTGACTTTGTGCAGGAAGTGATGGAGAATATACTCACTGACATCGAAGAAACAGATATTTACATTGATGACGTAGGAATCTTCAGCGATACCTGGGAACATCACATGACACTTTTAGATAAGGTACTTGGCCAACTAAAAGACAACGGATTCACAGTTAATCCGCTAAAATGCGAATGGGCCGTTCAAGAAACGGACTGGTTAGGCTACTGGCTTCTCCCTACTGGTTTAAAGCCACGGAAAAAGAAAATTGACGCCTTTTTGAAATTAACGAAACCCAAAAATCTAAAAGAATTAAGAGGTTTCATTGGCTTAGTCAATTATTATTGCAATATGTGGCCACATCGGTCCCATATACAAGCACCTTTAACCGCCAAAACTGGCTCAAACAAAAAAGGAACTACCACAGTAAGAAAATATAACTGGACGCCAGAAATGGATGCAGCATTTCAAAAACGAAAGCATTAATGGCCACAGATGGACTGTGTGTTTACCCTAATCACAATAAGCCGTTTGTTATTTATACCAACGCGAGTGACCTACAAATGGGAGCAATAATAACGCAAGAAAACAAACCAGTGGCA
>JAAERL010000650.1 GCA_024230435.1 Desulfobacteraceae bacterium | reverse complement strand
TCTTTTTTCCCGTCTTGTGCGTTATGCCAAAGGTGCGAATACGTAAAGTATGCAAACTGATCAGCAAAACTTTGGCGCGCCTTGAATACGAAAAAAAATCGAAGCTCAATCTGGTATATTCTTTTCCGCCAATCGCCTTAAGAGCGGGACTTACTTTATCAGTGTTTCAATAAAACAACTTACCCACTGAAAATTATCCTCATCTGCGTTTGTTTCATTATCGTCTTCCGAATCGTTCAAGATGCCCTCATAAATATACCTGTTGGTATTCCAGACACAGGCATCACCACAGTTGTCTAAAGAATCATCAGAGTGTGCGTTAATTGTCGGATAGCAGGCTTCCAATGCTTCAATAGAAGAAATATCACAAGGGTCGCCATCTATAGGATAAGGACTCATACCATCATAGCCGTGACAGTCCACGCAATAGTCGCCATATTGGGATTCACCATAATCAGCTAAAAGTTCATCGTAAACATATTCGTTGGTGCTCTCAATGCAATCTTGATCACAGTCTTCTAAAAGTGGATCAAGGTGGTCACTGATTTGATTATAGCAGATAATCGCTTCATCCACCGACTCTATTATATCTCCTTCATCTCCGCAGAGGCCGTCAAGGGAATTAATTTCGCCGGTAATTTCATCTACTGCATGACATCCGATGCAATAAGTTCCGTACTGAAATTGATTAGCCAGGGCGCCAAAGCTTATAAATAGAACAAGAGCACCAGCTATAACTAAAATTTTAAACATCTTCATGGGAAAATCTCCTTATCTTGCCGTCTTTGTTTTCAACTCGTGATTTCAAAAAAGCCTTTATCGTTTCAGGTTTCACACCGCTTGGCTGATTGCGCCCGCTTGAGGTGACAATCAGCGCCGGAGGACCTAATGTTTGCTTGTTGCAGACATACTCACAAATGCCGCATCCCACACATAGCATGAAGTCAATCTGCACTGGCTTTTCCATCTTATTTTGCCGGGTAAAGGCAATGGCGCCGGTGGGGCATTCGGGCAGGCACTTGCCGCACGCTTTGTTTTCATCGTAGGGCAAACACTTATCCTTTTTTAAGACCGCTGTACCAATCTTGAGTTGATACTTGGTCAGGTGATTGAACTTGCCAATTGCGCCAGTGGGGCAAACCGTCGCGCATGCGTTACAATCAACCTTGCACGCTCCCATAGAGGGTAAAAGGCCCGGACTCCACAATCCATAAAGGCCTGATTGCATGAAAATCGGTTGAAGCCCATTGGTTGGGCAAACATTTACGCATGCTTGACAGCGCAGGCATAAATCCAAAAACGCCTCCTCTTCCGGTGCGTGGGGAGGGCGCAATAAAAATTTATTGCCTGGCATTGCAGCCGCTTTTGGCGCAAATGCCACAGCCGCCGCCACACCGCTGCCGCACCAGGCAATAAACGACCTTCTGGACAAATTCGGTTTGCGTTGCACCATTTGAGGACGCAAACCCAACCCGGACGTAAAACCAAACTGCCGGTTATCTGAGGGGCAGATATCCAGACAATCAAAACAGCGAATGCACTCTTGGATTCGTTCAATCTGCTTTTGGGGGTCTTCAATGGCTCCTGTCCTGCATTTTTTCTGACAAGCAGGACAACGTTTACACGCGTCTTGGGAAAAACCAAACCTGGAAAAAGACCCCAATAGCCCTAATAACGCCCCTAAAGGGCACAGTGTGCGGCACCAAAACCGCCTGGCTAAAAAAGACAACAACAAAATAAAAAAAACGAAAAATATAAAATCAAAAGCATGCTGAACCACAAAGGGCGATTGACCTAGCATCCCTTTTTTCAAAGGGATTAAAATCATGCCCATAAAGCGGGTCATAATGACGATAGGATCGAAAAAATAGATAAACTGGGAGGAAAATCCGGCTGCGGCAAGAACGAAAATCAAAACCCCGTATTTGATTACATGGAATTGTTTCATCCAGATAACCTGGTGTTGCTTGCTTTTAAATCCTTGAGTAATCCACTCAAAAAAATCGATAAAAGCGCCCAGGGGACAAATCCAGCCGCAAAAAAAACGGCCTGCAATCATAGTCAACAGCACAATTGAGCCGCTTAACAGCAAGCTGTCAATCATGACGCCGGCCGCGGAAGTGGTAATAATGGCTACGAGCGGATCAAGCCTGAAGAAAAAATCTTCAGGCAACGGCCAAAAGTTTTTTCCCCCCATGAGGATGCCGCCGCAAAACAGCGTGGCAAAAAAAACCTGGCTTATAAATCTCGCCTTCGCCAGTATAGAAACCGATCTACTCACCAACTGCCTTTTGTTTTAAAATACGGTGAAACATCAAAGCGCGCTGCACGACATCACGTGTCAAATCAGTCGATTGTGTCGCACCGGAAATTGCATCATAACTCTTAGCTTTTTGTTTAGAGTTGGTAATGTCAAAGTTCTTGAACTGGCTTAAAAAAGATTTGGAGTTAATGCAATACGAACGCTCGCAGGTCAGATCGGTAATCTTTACTCCCTCAACCTTACCCTCAGTGCTCACCTTAACGCAATACTTATGCAAACCACCGCAGATTTTCAGCTTATCGCTCAACACATAAACATAATCCGCCGGCTTTCCGTTGTCCGCTTTCGAGTAGTATACTTTATAGCGATCCTTAGCAGGGATCCAGGAAATTTCCTTTTTAAACAGCACTTTTTTATCGGGAGTAAGATCGATATAGGTTTGATAAGGTTTTTTATCTTTGCCTAAAAAATCAGTTACCGCCTCTTTGACCGAACTATACTGCAAAGCATAAGATACGGTTGACGTTAGAAAAACCATTAAAATAAACAAAGCAACTGCAACCGCTACTGCAACTGCAGTTTTTTTCTTGGATATTTCCTTTCGGCCAGAAATCTTTCTTTGTCTTTTCCATCCTGATACAGGTGTTATCATAAAGGCAAAACAAAGGATCAGCCCGAAAGGCATCAAACGCACGACCAGAGATTTTTCAATGAATCGTTGTGTTCTATCGGGGAAAAATTGGGCATCGGAAAAATGGCTGCTATGTAAAAGTTTAACGGAACCGGATTGTGTCACCGAAGCTTCACCCGGACCGTCTTGAACAAAATCAGCATCCTCTTCTTCGAAAACAGCGTCATCAGACTCAGAGTCATCAAAAATAGCTTTTTCCTCTTTTGACTGCTCATCATCAAAGACAGCGTTGTCTTGCTTCGCTCCCGTCTGTCCGGAAGATGGCGCTTTAGGTGATGCTTTTGTTTGCCCGGGTTTTACCAGCGCATCGGAAACGCTAGGAACCGGATAGGTCACGGGCTCGCCAGCGTATAGGGTGAAAGAGCCGCATAGAATCAAAAAAACGGCGCAGGCGCATATCAATTCTATTATTAATTTTAATTGCTTTCGAGTTAGATTCCAGATCATTATAAATTTTCTCCTCTTCGCAGCATATTGAAAAGCGTATCATATCAACACACTACCTTTTGAAAGGGCATGGATCAGTAGTTCAGCACAATTTTAAACGCAAGATAATCATTTTCAATTTCATCTACATATTTTTCTTCGTTGCGTTGATACATTGTCCACAATTCAAGATATTCATCGAGATAGAAAATCGTCTGAAAATTATAGTTCCTTTGGTCCATTTTGTCATCGACCTTTTCATTGGGGTCGACCTCGCCCAGCCGGACGATAAATTTCATCCAGTTCACGGGCTTTGTGGAAAGTTCCAGGTGGGAACCGAAACCGTCGTAGTCCTGCAATTGGCTGGTAGCGGCATCATCATTTTTAACATATTTACCAAGATAGCCCAGCCTCATGTTAATTTTGTCCAAAAGCGGAAGATTACAAAGCCCTGCGCTGGTGGAAAAATCCAGGCCCCACAAATAAAGTGAAGCATCGCCCTGATCGGACCAATGATCATTCATGCCTGATGCAGTAAAGTTATAGTTGCCGAAAAAACTTGTTTTCAGCCGCGCACCGTATGCTTTTTCATTATTATTATCACTGCTGTAACCAATGGTGTTCATGTTCACATCACTACCATCTGAATTGTCGCGGAATCCGTTAGAGACAAACACGTCATAGCCCAGGCTGAAATTATCCGTATCCAGCGCTTTATGTCCGGCGGCAATACCGTAATCGGTAAACCAATTGGGAAACAGGTCATTATCTATACTGTAAACCTTACCACCGTATATGCTATGGTATCTAAAGTCCCCAAATGGAAGGAATATTTTTCCCACTTTAAAAGACAAGCTTGGAATAGGGAAATACTCTATCTCATAATAGTCCCTGAATTGGATATCGAATCCAACCCTGAGTTTTTCTGTGGGAGTGGCGCTGACAAGCAGATAACTATGATTAGAACTGAAAGAGGGTTCTTTGGCATCACTCAAGGATGAATCACCATCACCTAAGGTTTGTTCGTACATAAAATCAAGGTAAAGCTTGATATTGTATTTTTCCTTTACTTGCTTTACCAGCTTTTCAGCATCATCACTTTCTTCAGCATCATTAAAACTGGCATCTTCTTCAGATGTATCCGTTGTCCCTTGGGACATCACCAACTGTCCTGTGGCAAACACCAGCACAATAGCCGAAACAATAACCAAAAATAACTTTTTCATCCATCCATCCTTTCCAGCAAAAATTAGCTTACTTTTTTTCTTTTAAGAAGAAAAAATGCAAACTCAAAACTGAGCAATGAAGATCAAAACACATCACTCCGGTAAAATCTGATCAAAATCCGCGTTTATTTATTCTGATTTTACCCTAAGGCAGTAAAGTCAGAAAAATCAGGAGTTTTTTCGGTTCGCATATTTTCCAGAACCGATAAAAAATCTCCACTGGCATAGGTATATAATAATGCGTCATTTAAAACGCTTGCATCCGAAGGTTTTGCGGTCCTGAGCCGGCAACCAATTTGACTGAAAATTTTATTAAGTTCTTTTTTCATAAAAATCCCACTCTTTTAAAAAACACATCGCAATTGTTTTTAAAGTCAAAATGCTATTGCATATGACGTATTCGGAAAAATTTGCACTACCCACACTAAGATAATTTATTCAAGCTGATCATGAGCATGATGCTCACTATTTTGGTTAGGGGGCGCCGGTTTCTAAATATAGTCTGACTTTCAAATGTCCGGCTCCTTTGATATTGCAAGAATTAGGCAAAGGTCACCCTATTTTGATATTGCAAGAATTAGGCAAAGGTCACCCTATTTATGTTACGCAAATAAATGCACGTAACGTACCAACACTATTCAAAACAGATTATAGACAGTTTTTATTTGAAGGCCGGTAACGCTGGGCAATAGCAGAAATGTTATTTCAACATTTTGAAATTACAGGCATCCGGCAAATAAAAACCGCTTTTCAAGAGCACGCGGGTGAAAGTAAATTCAGCCGTTGCGGTAAAAGCTTTGCCGGAGTCAATGGGAAAATTTGGTACAAACAAAATTACGATTAATGCGCAAATGCAATTTTTTGCATTATTTTTTATGCAATTATACAGACAAACGCTAGGGGTTTAGAAGGCTGTGAATATACCGTTGTTGCGCTTAGATTTGGATTCGGCTTCAAGTTGCGCCAAAGCTTGCATACTTAATGTATTCGCAGCGTTGGCATAACTAAATCAGACGAAAAAACAAACAAGGCGGTATCTGTTAAGATGTTATCTGTTAAGATGTTATCTGGTAAGATGTTATCTGGTAAGATGTTATCTGGTAAGATGTTATGTTTTTAGAAAACAATCGCCTTATCATTATCCGCGGATTGTGTCCATCCATAAATGATCAAATTTGTCCAATGGACACTATGTATGAAAAAATGAGCTCACGTCTAAGGCGATTTACAGTTAAAGAATATACCATCTTGCATGTCTTTTTTCCCGTCTTCTGCATTATGCCAAAGGTGCGAATACGTTAAGTATGCAAACTGATCAGCAAAACTTTGGCGCGCCTTGAATACGAAAAAAACTCTAAGCCCAATAAGGTATCTTTAAAAAACGCTATGTTTTAAACCGTCCCACCATAGTATCCAGTTTATTTGCAAGCTCGGAAAGCTCGGATGAACTTATATTCACCTGGGAGCTGCTTGTGGAGATTTCGTTTGATGCTTGGGTGACCGCTGCAATATCACCTGCGATTTCCTGGGCCACGGTTGAACACTGGGCCACGTTGAAATTCACTTCGCTAATCCCCTGGGACGCCTGGGCTACGTTAGAGGCTATTTCACGGGTAGTGGAGGACTGCTCCCCAACCGCGCTTGCGATAGTGCTGACAATATCATTCACATCGTTAACAACTTTTGTAATGGTTTTTATCTCTGTAACGGTATTACCAGTCGATCTCTGGATGCCTTGAACTTTTTGCTTAATTTCACCGGTAGCTTCCGCTGTTTGCTTAGCCAACTCTTTGATCTCGTTAGCGACAACAGCAAAACCTTTGCCCGCGTCTCCGGCTCTGGCCGCCTCTATGGTGGCATTTAGAGCCAACAGGTTCACCTGTTCGGAAATTTCCGTTATTGTTTCAACCACTTTTCCAATATCCTGAGCTGAATTACCCAGTTCCTGCACCCGATTCGATGCAGAACTGGCCTGCTCCACAGCATCGGAAGTAACGTTGCGCGCCTTTTCAGTGCTTTGGGCTATTTCGGTAATGGTTACGGTCATCTCCTCGGCAGCCGCCGCCACCTGATCGATATTGGTAGAGGCCTGTTCCATGGCGGCAGAAACCGAAATCATGTTCGAGCTCATTTGCTCACCAGCCGCCGCCACAGTGTGGGCTTTAGAGGAAGCCTGCTCCGAGCCAACAGATACATGATCGGAAATAGCCATCAGGTTTTTGGAAGAGTTGTTCAGCAATTCTGCATTGCCGGCCAACTCTTTGATTATCAACTGGATGTTACCGATAAAAACGTTGAACCACTTGGCCAGCTCACCCATTTCATCATGGGTTTTAACATTCAATCGAGTGGCCAGATCCCCTTCGCCTTCGGCAATGTCTTTTAGTCCATGCACCACTTGATCCAGGGGCTTTATAATCATTCTTACCAAAACGACTGAAACCAGCAAAAAACCCAAAAGCCCGGCCCCGATAATTGTAATGATGGCGGTAACGGCGGAATTGCGTTCTGATGCAATTATCTTGTTGGTATCATTTAGTATATCATCAATAATTGCAAATAACTCATTGCCGATTTCATCGAGCCTGAGAACCAGATTATCTTCCATAGCCCCAAGTTCCTGGGAACGTGTAACCAGCTCTAGGAATAGATCTACCGTATTTTTAATTTTTTCAGAAGTTGCAATAAACGTTTTGTTATTTAAACCTATAGCAAAATTTTTCAAAGCATTATTATCATCGCTAAAGTCGCCTTCAAGCACTTTTTTAAAATTGTCCAGGTAAGCAACATCCCTGGTCGCCAGATAATTTTGCTGAATGGTTTGAAGCGTAAGCAGATTGATTTTCACATCCCGAATGACGTTCATAAGTTCCATTTCATCGCCTTCGAGGACTTCACCCATCATTTGCTTCTCAAACTGTTTTTCTTCCTGGACAAGCTGCATTGAATGCAAAACTTTCAAAGATTCATTTAAAGGCTCGGCCATCCGGTTTTTAAGCTGGTAGTGCTCATCATAAACCTTAACAATATTCGAAAAGGTTTTACGATAATTTTCAACTTCATCAGCAGAGTTTTTGGTTTTATTTTGCAGTTTTTGATTGGACTGTTCTTCAAGTATTTGTTTGATCTTTAGCTGGATCGACTGGTTCAAGGAAAGGAACTCTTCTTTGAATTGCTGTTTATAGAATTGGTGATAGCTTTTTTCAGCTATCCTGGCATCCTGGTTTTTTTTTACAATCTGGTTAAATTGTTCTTTTTGCAAATATGCGTTTTCAATATTTGTATAGTAATGCTTTCCAACGCCAACCATAGTCAGGGCCAGCATCATCGCCATTACGACAAAGCTGAAAAGCTTATACCTGATCTTGATATTGCTAAACTTTACAAAATCAAAAGAAGACTTTTTCCCGTTCATTATGAGCACCTTGTGACCTTTCGATCCTTCGCATCCACAATAATGATAAACCACAAATTATGGTTTAAAGGTGTGCCACAAGCATGATCACATTTACCATTTCTAAAAAACCATCCTAAATTCCCAACTCATTTCAGCGCTATCTTAACCGGACACAGACATAGCTCAGACATTGATTACAAAAAGCCTGGACACACCATTATATTACAAGGTAAGGTTTGGGAATTTATCTGATTTCCAACCCAGCCGTTGTAGTTTTAGTTGCACCATACATGCCGCAGCCGATCACAACCCGTGTGCCGTCGGCCATAGTGCATCCTTTAACGTAAGAAATTTTACGCGTAACGCCGCCACCGGGTTGGGGCCAATAATATTCAACCCATCCGGAGCCTTTTTCTTTAACAACATTGTTCATGGTGACAAAAAAACGTTTACCCTTTTTGTCTTTAAGTCCCATAAGGTTTTTACCTTGCATCTTGTGCTTGATGGGATGCATTAGCATTTTTGCCCCTTCCAGCGTATGAATCCAGATATAGGTTCCTTCAAAAATAAAGTCGCTGCCATTTCCTTTAAATTTAGAAAAAGCCGCCCCTGCTTCAGAGGTTAGCAAGCCGCACGCTGCATCCACTTTGCTTTTGATTGTTGCTGGAGATGTTGGTGAACCGGTTGCCGTAGATTTGCAATACGCTTCGGATTCAGAGGCCAGAGCTCCTTCATCAGCCACTGCATTTGTAACGCACGCAAAACACATGACAAATAAGACCAACGCTAACAAATAGGCATTTTTAAACATTTCAAATCTCCCTTAATTCAATTAAACTAGATTTTACCGCTCATGCTGGCTTGAGCAGTCCTTGCACCTGTAAGCTCGATAGCTTTTACGTTTTTATTATCGTCAAGGCCCCGGTAAACTTTAGCTATTTGTAATGAATAAATGTTTATGTAAATCAGCGCCGATTCACTAAAAAATTGAATGGCCAACACTTCTTTGAAAGCGCCGGCCATCATCTGCCGTATTGAATAATTTTAAAAATCAGATTGTTATATCATTAAAGAGAATACACAAGTAAAAAATCAATCCCGCTTGTCAGGTGACACTGTAATAGCCGGTCAAAACCAAAATTAAACTAAAAACCCGAAATCCTTGCCCTAAAAACAATATCTGGGAACCCAGCTTTGGATTGAAGATACCGGCATAACGAGGTAATTGATGACGCAAAGCCCGTATGGGAAAAGCCACAATATTTCCAATAATTAAGGCTGCCACGGTTTGTTTCACGCTTATAACACCAGCATCCATCAATGCTCCGGCAGCGGCAAAACCAGAGGTGAATTCGGCTGCGAAACTGATAACAATAAAAGAAAGGGATTCGACAGGAATAAAAGAAGTAACCACAAATTGCGCCAGAAAGGTTTGAGCAGCCTTAAAGAAACCTGCTTTATTCACAATAAACACAAAGCAATAGACAGGCACTACATAGGTGGCGATACCCACAATCCTATTGCCAAGACGGCGGCTGAATGTTTGGCGTAGTGTTGACCAATGCAAACCGTTTTTTTTTAAACCTGTCTTCAGGTCATTATCTGTTTGCCAGGCGCAATCTTCTAAAAACAGATGCCCGATGGACAAAAAAAAGACGGTCCTTAAAACGGCCGCCAAGAAGGTAAGAAGAAAATATAAGGCCCCGGCTCTGCCGGTCAGGGGCAAAACGATAAATACGGTAGTAGGCAAATGAAGAAAATAGGCTGGAAACTGATTCACAAGATTGGATAAAATCAATTGGAATTTGCTTATTTTACCCTCCTGAAAAAAATCATAGAGCATTGCATTGGCGGCGGCGCCTGAAAAAAACGCAGTGACAAAAGCCGCGCCACAGCGTGGCCCCAGACGGGCAAAGCGAAACAGCGGCCCGCACAGGTTTGCCACATGCTTTGTCCAGCCCGATGCCTCAATCATTTGTCCCGCGGCCAGCCCAAGCAAAATAAACCCCATCAAACGCGCCAGCGGGAGCGCCAACCCGGAGACAAGCATGCGGGGATGCACAGATTCGACTCCAATAAGGCCGCAGGCAAGGATAAAAGCGGTAAGCATAACGGAAATAAAAAAATGCAGGTTTCGGGATCTTTTCTTTGAAGCCATCTCTTGTATCCGGTTAATAAAAACAAGACTGCTAATTGAACTTTGTCAGTCAGCGCCATCGGTAAATTGCCAATTCGCCCGATATCATAAGGCGATTGGCGCAAAAGAATATATCAGATTGAGCTTCGATTTTTTTTCGTCTTCAAGGTGCGCCAAAGTTTTACTGATCAGTTTGCATACTATACGTATTCGCACCTTTAGCATAACGCACAAGACGGGAAAAAAGACATACAAGATGTTATATTCTTTAACAAAAATCGCCTAAGTTGTGCTGAAAAATTTTATCCTCGCAATATCACCCCTCGGGCTTATCAACCAGATGCCTGCGGGAAAATTTAGCGCATGCCTAGATCTGGAGCGAATTTTTCAATTTCGCCGATGTAAGCCGGTTAGATCTTGTTTGTAAGCCTTTTAGCATATTGAAAACTTTTAAGCCCATCAATCGAATAAATAACCAGCGCCGTCCAAATTGCAGCAAAACACCAGCCCTGAACTGCCTGAAACGGCTCACTGTATACAAAAACCGCCAGTATAAAAGTGCAAGTGGGTGCAATATATTGCAAAAAACCAATAGTGGTCAGGCTCAAACGCCGTGCGCCCAGGTTAAACAACAATAAAGGGACTGCAGTTACCAAAGCGGTCCCCATCAATAAAAAATCTGTACGCATGTCCACCCGGAAAATAGTACCGGCGCCTTTTACATCCAACCAATAAATGTACACCAAAGCCGGAATGCACAATAACATGGTTTCAATGGTCAAGCCTTCCAAAGCCTCGACTGGAGCAACCTTGCGTATCAGTCCATAGAAACCGAAACTGAAGGCAAGTATCATGGCAACCCATGGAAAATGGCCTAAAAAACCGGTTAGATAGGTTACAGCTGCAGCAGCCAGCGCAACCGCCGCCCATTGCAGTGGCCGCAGTTTTTCTTTCAAGAAAAGAGCCCCAAGCAAAACATTAACCAATGGGCAAATATAATAGCCCAAGCTTGCGTCAAGGATCCTGTTGTTGCTGATGGACCAGATAAATAAAAACCAATTCATTGTCACCAGCAGGGTTGAAGCCGTCAAAATACCCAACGTGCGAAGACTTCGTAATGCCTTAAAAAAACTGCTCCCGCGTTTGAAAATAAGAATCAATACACCCAACAGCAAAAAAGACCAGATCATTCGATGCATCAAAATCTCAAAAGGCGGCACAGCGTTTAATAATTTAAAAAAAACCGCGCTGAATCCCCAAATAAGATACGCTCCCACAGCACTGCCAAAACCTGCAAAAAAGCTATTCCCCTTCATAACCAAACCCGCTACAGATCAATTAAAACAAATTTTTCATCCCCAAAAGCCCCTACGGCGGCAAAACCTCTCGTACAAGAGGTTCCTATACTCTTTTAGGGCCTAAAAAACAATAATGATTCGGAATTTAAGGCAATCAGGAAAATGGCAACCAGGAAAATGGTATTTAAGATTATCCAGTGAGAATTCCCGGTAATTTATTGCCGGGAGCAGTCACAAATTATAGCGGCACTCCGCCAAAAGGCGGCAGCGCCGCTGAAACTGCTGTCAGACTATCAATCAGATTATCGGATTGATCAGTTTTCAACCTGAATTTCTTGATAAATCGTTTCCAGATTACTGCCTGAAACCACCAGCGTGGCTGTTCCGGCTTCCAGCTCATGCTCAATGGTCACGTGCCCGGAATCGTCTGTAATTCCTTTAAAAATCAAATCGTTTTGTTTTAATACAACCATTGCTCCTGAAACAGCTTCTACCCCATCACTGATTTGAGTGGAAAAACTATCGCCACTTCTAACAACGATATTCGAAATATCGATTTGTATCTGAGCTTGCGTTCTCACCTGAAGTGACGCATCGCCAAAAGTAGTCCAGGTTGAAATAGTCTCTAAATCTTGTGAACCGCTAGACTCGGCATACATCAAAACCAAACCGTTGAGCACGATGGAACCAAATATGTTGCGCCCGGAGGTAGTGCTTGTTCCGTTACCTGGATTGGCTTGATAGTCATAACCTCCAATCAGCAAATCATTCATGTAGTCCTGGCCTCTCATGGGCGGGGTCCAGGGCTGATTTATTGTTGACATCAGAGCCGCAACCGCGCCGCCGTCCTGTTTGCGCAGCCATGCCTCGGCAAAGCAAGTTCCTTTGTGAAACGCACCGTTAACACATGCCACTGAAATAATAACCGGCAGCATATCGCCATTTCGAAGATCATTAACATCAGAAGAGCTAAAACCGCTGGTGCCCCATGAATTTGACGAACCGTGACCGCAGTAGTTAATCAAGCTCAAGCCGCT
>JAAERL010000649.1 GCA_024230435.1 Desulfobacteraceae bacterium | reverse complement strand
TGAGTACTTAGGGAAGAATAAGCTCTTGGTTTCCGCGTCAAAGCTTCCACTTGTAACCAAAGTGGGATGGAGAGTCCCAAAGATCAAGGCATCTGTCCATCACCACAATGAATTTGCAAAATGTTTCGTGATAAATGTGAAAATGCTCAAGTCTGGGATAACCTTACAGGCTATCTCCCAGGTTGACAGGAACAGGTAGATTTTAATACTGCTATATACGAAAACCATAGAAAAATTTATCACGCCAAATTTCATTAAGAAAAACAAAAATGGTGAAATCACCAGAAAAAAACTCAACAGGCAACAGAGGAACAGGTACAATAATGTACTAGGATAAAGTCTCATTTATCACGCCAAAGGTAAGTTTATTACGCCAAAATTTATTTAAAAAAAATGGCGAATTCGGATTGAAAACGAATAGCCGCACCCAAGAGGGCACAAAACTCTCAAGCACCGCTAATAAGTATATCGTCATAACCTACCCTAATGGCAATGTTATAGCTTTCGACTGTAAAGTGAAAACAGCCTCAGGTTGGATTCC
>JAAERL010000648.1 GCA_024230435.1 Desulfobacteraceae bacterium | reverse complement strand
TGAACCCCAAATAATATGAACTCGATCCGAATCTTGCGACCAGAAAATTACAAACTGCGAGAGCTGTAGTAATTTTCAGTTGCAAGATTAAGAAAAATGACTGAAATTTTCCAAATATACTCCCAAATAATCATAACCAACTGAGTGACCGTCAACCGAAACTCTAAAACTTAGATAGAATGCTACTAATTTTCCGTAAAATTGTACTTCTCCAAAAAAGTGGTCCATTTTGTTGTATTTTCGTCCAAAAGTAGCCCATTTTGTTGAATTTTGCTCGCTCCAAAAACCGAAAACATCAAAGTTTCATCATTTCCATCTCCAGGTGGTTGTGTTTTTCCCCAAATTTTAACTGCAAAAAAAACTATCCGATTCCGATCCGAAACGCCAACCCATTCACCATCAGCTGCAAAGAGGCATTACAGCCCCCATCTCCGATGTTTCCAAGAATAGTCTCGGAAACGAGCGCGAGGTGCGCTCGCATCGTCCATAGCGATGCTCCAGGATGCCAACGACGAGCAACAGGTGGGTCGCCGTCGTCCTCAAGATTTCCTTCCTGCGCCACAGCGGAGAGCGACAACGTGATCATTGCGACAATCGCGGGCGAAAGTCATTTGCGTGGCGACCAGGTGCCGAAGGTCGCGGCGTCCGGCGTCATTGGCGT
>JAAERL010000647.1 GCA_024230435.1 Desulfobacteraceae bacterium | reverse complement strand
CATTTTGGGATTTTCAATGCACAAAAAGTTGAAATGGCCATAGAATGGAAATCAGGGTGTGTAAGGCAATCAAATCCATTTTAAATTGCTGTTGGGTTAAAACAGTGAGAGATTAGGAGATTTTTTATAAAGCTACCATAAAGTGGTTGGGGAGGGGCATTTTCCACAAACAGAAGGTGAAATCTTTGACAAGACGAGGAAAGTTTCTGGCTAGTGACTAAAACCCATGCAGTTTTTGAGAAAAGGTATGGGCAAAAGTTATCTAATCCACATCGTACAAACATGTAAACCACCCTCCAAAAGCATGGATCTGGCCCTATGTCCTCTTTCCTTGGTTAGTTTGCTTCAGACTGCCCAACCGATAGTCAGGTTCAATCTATTCTGACTGTTTTTGGTGTGCCTTCTATGCCTCATCAGTCCCTTGTTCCCAATGGATCTTAGTCATTGAACCTGTGTATAACAGTTGCATGCATAATACATTACATTTCAAGCATTTAGAAGATTGTGAGTTTTGGATTTTTGCAAGATTCGTACAAAAAATAACGGTAAAGCTGCATCCTTTCATTTAGACAAAGGATACAGTTCTTTGACCCAAAATGCTTATTCACAGACAAAATTGGGACTTTGTGGAGTACTTTGACCTCTGTATTTTCACGGCACCACACATTCAAATCTACCTATAAAAATTTGTATTTTTTGTGAGAGATCATATGTGTGTTAACTCGAGCTCTGTAGGAGAAAGCCGTTTCCTTAATATTGCGTGTGAAATTGCCTCGTGGGTCAATCCACGAATGCAAGGACGTGTTCCCCTTCCTAGCTTCTTGGTTACTAGGAAATTAAAAGATCTACGCAAGCACACCATCCCGCATTTCACTTAGCCACCCCGGTTGCTCCCCCACAGACAGCCAGTCTCTGCCAAGGTAGCCGAACCGTCACTCCTGTAGGGACAAATATCTGTATCCAGGTCCAGGTCAAACTCCTGCTCCCACCAAAAAATATGGCGGGGCAAGCCTTGCTTCCGTTTTCCCTCCCAACATTTTGCAAATAGCGGCCGCATCACAATCCACTCTGCAATAGTGTTGTGCCGCCAGCATATGTACTCCTCCATGGGCTGGAGGCCAACCTCCTCCAGCACATCTGCCATTGTTGGATAGTGCCACACTACATTGGTCTCCCTTCTAGACTGGTGTTCCTTGGCCATTCCCCACGCTGCGCGAACATGAAACTTCTCGAGACGTTGAAGCAGTGCTGGGCGAAGCGCCCACAACTCGCTGCCATAAAGCAGGACGCTTTGCACAACAGCATGGTAAAAT
>JAAERL010000646.1 GCA_024230435.1 Desulfobacteraceae bacterium | reverse complement strand
CTACACCTACATGCGGTCTACAGCCCTCACAAGGCCCAAACATGCAATCAAGCCAAAACGTAGTGTTCCTACGTAGAAATGAGGTGTCCAACTCTGTCCAATATTTCTAATTGAAAAAATCCCGTCGCCGCCTTGCTGTTGCTGCAGATTCAAATCAATTCGATGGTGCCCCTCGGGCGCATTACATAATTTAATTCAACAAGTTTTGTGCTTATTGAGACGCAAAGGACACAATATTTGGTAAGCGACTGTGTAGGAGATGGATTGTAGGCAATGTTGCTACAGCATATTATTTTTACATTATGTAAAAAAATCTAATATTAATTTTACAAACTGTAAAAAGTTTTGACAAGTAGAGTGCCTACATTTTAACAAACATTACATAACATCATTCAACTCTCAAAGTGTTGGTTTAGGTTTTTCCTCACGTTTGTACTTGAGGAGTTTGATTTGGATGCCAATCCGAACTCCGAAGGAGAGAGAGCTCTTCCCTAACTCCTTTCAAAATACCACCGTGCTAGTCTGTACGGCTGATGTTCGTCCCCCTAGTAATTCATGCTGGGGTTGTTGTTTTGTTTGCTTTTTTTCTAAGAACTAGTAGTCTCACTTAGGTGTTATGAAGTAAAAGATGCACCCCCTTAGGTTATTCCCTTTATATTTTTAATTCCTACGTATGTTGTATTAGATCCTATGTGGAAACGCTTCCATTTGGAGGG
>JAAERL010000645.1 GCA_024230435.1 Desulfobacteraceae bacterium | reverse complement strand
TTTTGAACGATAAGCATTGAAAAATCTCGTTGATTCAATCAGATAGGAGTTACCATAACATCATAACTACCGAACCAGCGAGATGAGATGCAATGGTAAAACAAGCTGTGTTGCCATTCAAGCTCGAAGAAACAAAAGATCAGATTACACCACTTGCAGGCGCTTAGGCGATTTGTGTTAAAGAATATACCATCTTGTATGTCTTTTTTTCCGTCTTGTGTGTTATGCCAAAGGTGCGAATACGTTAAGTATGCAAACTTTGGCACGCCTTGAATACGAAAAAAAATCGAAGCTCAATCTGGTATATTCTTTCCCGCCAATCGCCTTCGATGTCAAATTCATAAACCTGCGGCAACTTTTTTTACACGATTTAGCCTAATGCACTAACTCGGCAGAATCAATTGCAGATTTTGGGATATGATTTTGGACTTGATTTTAATATTGGCCGCCGTACAAGAAACAATGATGCCATTTTGGAGGTGATCCGCTTTGGTCAGGTATAGTTTTATCCGGGCGTTCAAAATTCCGGGTAAAACGCAAAGACAAGCCGTTTAGGCCATTGGCAGTAAAATTTAAACAAGCTGCGCGAACAAATTTTCAAGTTATTATTTAGAATTATTGGCAATGATTTCCATCAACAAGATCTACGGATTGATCTGACACAGAACCGTCTTCGGCTATCGCCTTAGTGATAATCAAAGTAAAATTTTCAGCAATATCTCCTTCTAATTTTTTTCCTTTGATGCAGTATTTGAATTGATTTGCCTCAATTTCTTCGATGATTGCACTTGATACAATAATATCATACGATGAAACTATTTCTTTAACATCGCCGGTAAGTTCAACAGCATTTGCAGCAAGGGTTGATACCATATCGAAACATTCAACAGACACATTGCCATTGGTGGAGTCTTGCGCTTGGGGCGGATTTGCCGGATCAACGATCTGGGATGAGTAGTAATGACCAAATTCTTCCGGATTTTCTGTATTGATGAAAAAAGTAGAGGTAATTATCAAAGTAACATAATGATCTGCTTTATCATCGGATTGAGATAGCTTACCACCTGTTTTACCTGTTATTGTGAAAGACCAAACCTTGTTTTCATGAACCCCGTTAAAACTTACTCCCTGATAGTCGCTGGTTGCTTTGATGATTTTCATATTTGGCGATAAGGCGTAAAATTCCTTTAATTTACTAGATTCTTCGATCAAGCTTTGTATCAAATCATGACTTCCTGTATCTACCGGATTAGAGGTTGCGGGGCCGGACCAATCAGGTTTGATTTCTATTTCGCAAGGCCCTTGTAACGGTGCATTCGCGGAAAATGCATATATATAATATTTTCCTGATGGAGCCTGTTGCATAGTAGAATTATTTGCTACCTGATCCCACTCTATGCGATACTTTTTTGTTTCTTTAGGATTAAAATTATAATTTACCAGGTCAGTTGTCATTGCATTTGGGAAACAGTAAACTAAATTATCGTTAATATCGTATATCTCTATATATTGAAAACCTGTGCCTGATGCTGCAATAATTTGCTCTTCATCAGTTTGATTAGTCACACTTAGAAAAACATATATTTTCTCTTGATAATCAAATACACGCGTTTTTTGTCCGGCTTCATCTTTAATTGAGAGAGCGACTTTGAACTTTGATTTACCAAGATCATCAGCCA
Organism: Desulfobacteraceae bacterium; assembly: GCA_024230435.1. Lineage (GTDB taxonomy): Bacteria > Desulfobacterota > Desulfobacteria > Desulfobacterales > Desulfosarcinaceae > UBA2230. Next base: position 55,429 of record JAAERL010000645.1, on the reverse strand, counting down.
TAGCCTTGTTTGGCAAAATAAACAGCGCCATAGTGCAGATAATTAGAAACAGCCACATGTTCGATGCGCTTTTTTTCACGTTAGCCAAACTCACTCGCCACCTCTCTTTCAAGGGCCTGTAAAATCAGTTTGTTATTTTTTTCATTGTCCGGTTTTGCGCTTAAAAGATTAAGGCTCATATTGTGTTTCGGAGTCTTGCTAATTCATGGTTAAATTGAAATAGTTATTTGATAAAACTTGCGCTTGTGTGTAATAAGCGCTGATTGACAGCAAAACCCAAACATGCAACATGAGGTTTGAAATTTATAAAAAGCCTGTTACACAATATGCAAATATTGCGCCAGATAATTCATCACTTTAAAACCGGCGGTAATGAACCTGTCATTCTAAAAAATAAAAACGATAAAAACGATAAAATACAATTTATTAACGATAATAGAGAGGCGAAAAAATAAAATTATATGCCTTTGCTGGATCGAAAAAAACGAAAAAAAATTGCACACGGGACAACTCATTGACTCACAAAAATATACGAAAATATACAAAAATATACAAAAATGGACCACAGTAACGCCAAAAGTAAAACTCAAGGCCCCAACCTCAAGAGGCATTTACCGATTTAATTTCTTAAGATTATCGATTATCCAGCGAGGATTCCCAATAGTTTATTGTCGGGAGCAATCACTATTTTCTTGTTGTTTGCTCCATATTCTGCTTTTATAGTGCGCAGCGTCATCGTCAATTTACCGCAATTGATTTTAATGGTTAAAAATTTCTTCGACAAAATAGGAAAAAGTTCCAATTATCTACTTTCAATCTCAAATTTCCATTAGTAGCATAATATTATGAATAGGGAGAAGTCTATATGAAAAATTTTTCTCTGATCAAAAATTTTGGGATTTTGACACTTTCGATGCTCATAATAGCGCTGGTTGCTTACGATTCGGGTTACAGCCATATTAATAGCGGCGAAAAAAAAGCAGCGGACACAGGCGCTAATAACACTGTTTCCCTCACTGTAGCAGCGCATTTGCAAAACACGCTTATGGCCATTGCCACAGTTGATGTAAGTTCAAATGCATCCGTTTACATTGAATTTACGGCAGATTCTGTAAAAACCAGGTATACGGCGGTTTACGAAAACGCGATGCTCCATCAAATCGTTGTCTTCGGTATGCGGGCTGAAACCACATATAGCATGCAGGCCATTGCTATTTTTGATAACGGCTCCACAGCACAAAGCGAACAAGTGGATTTTACAACAGGTTCATTGCCAAGCACGGCGCCTGAGACACAGGTTGTGACATCGGACAAGCGAAGCTTTGGCGGCATTACGTTTTTTGGAAATAGAATTAAACTATCCGGAAAAGTTAAAAATGAGCCTGCATATTATGGCGTAGATGAAGAAGGTGAAATTGTATGGTATTTACACGGAGCCGAAGCTGTAACATCGAGCTTGAATCTGCGTAAGATCGAGCCCGGTGTATTGATGGTATTTTTTAAAAATTCGGTGCGAACCATTACTCCCACTGGAGAAACTATTGCCGATTACGATTTGTCTTCCATTGGCAACTACCACCATGAGGCTATCCTCTTACCTAATGCGAATATAATGGTGCTTGCCAATGAAAGAGGTTCTTTTAATGGCAAAACCCTTGCCGGTGACAAAATTTATGAAATAGACCCCGATGGAAACGTTGTATGGGAGTGGTCCAGCTTTGATCATCTTGATACCTCCCGATTTCCTGGTCAGTTGTCGCAATCTCCGGCTCTGGGAGGACAAAATGCGCTTGATTGGACACATTGTAATGCGCTTTTTTATATAAAGGACGAACAAGCGATTCTTTTATCTTCGCGCTCCCAAAGCTGGGTAATCAAAATTGATCACAACACAGGCTATATCTCCTGGATCTTGGGAGACGACGCCCATATTGCCAATGACTTTGACGAAGCGTTCTTCACACTTGATGGCAGCGGCGCCTGGATGACCGCTCAACATGCCTCTACGATAACCTCAGACGGAAAGATTCTGATTTACGACAACCGAAATGAATCCGGCGGGCCGATCCTTAACAGCCGTGCTGTGAAATATGCGCTTGATGAGTCAGCCATGACTGCCGTTCAAACGTGGGAGGCGATTGCGCCGGTTTACACCTTTGCTTTAGGAGACGTTGATGAATTGCCCAATGGCAACGTTTTGATGTGCGCGGGCGGCCCCAGCGGCCCCAAACCAGAAACATTGCCGATTGTTGAAGCTCATATTGTAGAAGTCTCCGCAGATGAATCCGCCACAGTATTGTGGGAACTTATCGTTAGCAACAATGTATACAGGGCGGAACGAATAAGTTGGGATGACTTTTTAGTAATGCCCGTCCAGGAATAATAATTTGATAGAAAAAGAAGAATTTAGCAGGTAGACAATACGTCAAGTATACGATGACGTATCAATTTCAAATGCACACCTAAAAAAAAGGATAATGCGGCGCCTGGTAATGCTCTATCAGGCGCCCACCACAGCGATTAATCGTAAGGAATGACAAAACAGGCCCAAGGGCCAAGGGGTTCAGGGCACTGATGCAAACCACTTTAATGGTCAACCCCTCCCTTGACTCTTATTGATTTACAGAAAGAGTCAATAGCGGATTTGACTCCCATTCGACCTTTATCAAAACGATCGTGCAGACCAGATTCTTGTACAGTCAGTTAGTCACGCAAAGCCAATTCCAGCCGGCCCGCAAAGCGTATAAACCAGCGGGTCAACGCATACACAGTCCATTGACAATTACCAAGATTTTGATTATTAAAGATTATTTTTTTGGGGGGTTAAATTCAGAACCATCAAATTGTTGAGATGACCTCATAAGCTATTGATTATATAGCAAATACGAAGGCATGCTTTTTACTGATAATTTTATATAGTTAGAGGCGAAATCAACAAAGAAGGGCTCTAACCGTATGCGAGAAGACAGAAGATACAGTGCCTGCTAACCGAAAGAGCGTTTCATATGATCAAAAATTTTTTTTTTAAAATTTTAAAACCAATGACAATTATATTATTAATCTTTACATTACTATTTGCTGCATATCTAATCTTCATTCAATCATTTATTCAATCATGGGGGGCGACAGAAGATGAGTTAAATATGCCTCTTCTATGTGACAATAAGGATATTCCTTATAGTTCAACAAGATCAATAACAATTAATAAACCAGCAAATGAGATTTGGAAGTGGATAGTACAGATTGGCCCCGATAGAGCAGGGTTTTATAGTTATACATTTATAGAAAAACTATTTGGTTATGAAGTCCGCCATGTTGATAAAATAGTACCCGAATATCAAAGCATGAGTACAAAACGATTTATTCCACGATCATCGAATGAAGGGTGGCAGGTAACAGCGGTTGATCCGGGAAGAGCATTTGTTTTAGAAAACTGGGGGGCATTCGTTTTAAAACCTATTGATGAAAATACTACTCGTTTAATAATTCGTACACATGGGCGAAAAAATCAAAATATTAAAGATTTAATAAAAAATATTATTATAGAAGCATCTCATTTTATAATGGAAAGAAGAATGATGATTGGGATAAAAGAATTAGCCGAAGCTGGGGGAAATGTCTCAATTCCATCAAAAGGCGATTATATTTGGTTTTATGGTATAATTATATCTTTTTTTAGTATTATTGTTTTATCTTTGATAAATCAAAGCATATCAGGAATATTGGCAACTGGAATTTTTAGCTTAATCTGGATATTATCTGTATTTTTTATAATACCTCAACCATTATTTGTTATTAGTCTACTATTAATTATTGCTTCTTACACGTTTTTAAAAACTAATAATTCAATTATTTCCTAATATATATACAGTATTTTCTAAAAAAGACTGATCTATATGTGTTTTGAACAACCAGAAGGCTGGCTGTGTGAAGCTTTGTGAATCCGGGCGTATTATTTAGACGAGGCTTTGATGATACCGGTATCCGGAATAATCCAACGCTGCTGCAAAGGCAGTGATTAGAATGCTTGCCAATGTTCAAACAGGCAACTATCAAGCCTTTGATAGAAAATACTGTAAAACCTGGCAGCTTGATCTATACTGATCAATACGCCATTTATGACCGGCTGGAGAATTGGGGCTACGAACATAAGAGCGTAAATCATGGCTCTGGTGAATTTGCACAAGATGAGGATGGTGACGGCCACTGCTGAAAGTTCACTTCAATACGATGGAAGGCTTTAAAAGCTGGCTACGTCAACATCTTGGCATCTCACAGGAAAAGCTTCCTTTTTATCCCGGATTCTTGAGTATGTTCATAATGCGCGTAAACGGGCAAAAGCCTTATTGCATTCCATAGCCTTATGGCATTCCTTAATTGAGGTGCTTGTGAAATTAGACCCCGAAACACAACATGAGCCATATCTTTTTATCTTTTATTATAAAGACTGAATGATTTGCTGCTTCCACGATCCTAAAAACGGATCAGGAACCATCGGGGTTCAATTAAACAAAAAACAGATAGCTCACTTTCCACTTTCGAAGTACAGCGATAGGTTAGGTTAGCCGCTGTTCTGATTTATTAGTCACCACTTAAAATTCCGCCAAGGGGGCCTAAGATAGAGCCTTCGCCTTTGCTTCCGCCGTTTTGAGGCGCAGCCTGGAGCATGCGGCCCGCCAGCCTGGAAAACGGCAAAGATTGAAGCCAGATCTTACCGGGGCCCTTCAAGGTGGCAAAGAAAAGGCCTTCTCCGCCAAACAGGGAGGTCTTTATTCCCCCGGCCTGCTGGATATTGAAACCCACACTGGGTTCAAAAGCGACAATACAGCCGGTATCTACATGCAGGACTTCACCTGATTTCAATTGCCGGTCTATCACCGAACCGCCAGCGTGCATAAATGCCATTCCATCGCCTTCCAGCTTTTGCATAATGAATCCCTCGCCGCCGAACAAGCCAGTCAGGATTTTACGCTGAAAGTGAATACCGACACTGACGCCTTTAGCCGCGCATAAGAAACTGTCTTTCTGGCAAATGAGTGTCCCGCCGATATTTTTCAAATGAACGGGAATCAGGTTGCCCGGATAGGGTGCGCCAAAGGCCGCACGGCCCTTACCCTTGCCCGTGTGGCTGAACACTGTCATAAAAAGGCTTTCCCCGGTAAGCAAACGTTTACCCGCTCCAAGAAGTTTATCCATGAAACCGCTGCCGGAATTGCCCGAACCGTCTCCAAAAATAGTGGTCATCTGGATCGAACTGTCCTTATACATCATGGCGCCAGCTTCGGCTACAACGCTTTCTCCCGGGTCAAGCTCGATTTCTACGAATTGCATCTCCGCCCCGAAAATTTTAAAATCGATTTCATCTGATGTTGTCCTTTCCGTTGCAGGCGGCGGGGCTGTAACCGAAACCGGCATGGAAGATAACTCAGCAATCTGGGATATGGGCAGCCAGTCCGTATAACCATCCCGCCAGGCATAACCCTTGGGATTTTTCTTGGCTTGTGCAACTGCCTCAGACAGATCAAAAGGTCCTATTTGATTGCCATCATAGCTCAAATACCACTGGCTCATTGTGCTAACTCCTTTTTTATAATGAATCAACGCTCAACTGGCGGTGAATTCTGTTGATAGTTTCCGAATCCAACCCAAGCTCTTGGGAAAGCTTCTTTAGATAAAAATGGCCGGCTTGAGTGTCCAGGTCAATTGCTAAAACAGGGGACATATAGACGTGTTTAGCTGTTTCGGACGATTTTACCGCTTCTATCAGCTTTTCGATGGGCTGGGACATTAATAACTCACGGGTTATAAATGCCTGTTCCTTCAGGTTAAGTCCGGCCGCATGCAACTAATCCATGGCCCGGACGCTTTCTTCGGGGTCAATAACGCCATCGGCATTGGCGGCGGCTGGGGCAGCGGATGGGATTCATTTTTGACAGACCCTTTCCGCGGCGGCGCCTTATGACCGGACGTATTTTTTTGTATTCAAAGCATGCCAAAGTTTGCATGCTTAACCTACTCAGTCTTTAGCATAACACAAAAGACGGGAAAAAAGACATGCTAGATGGCATATTATTTAACATAGATCGCTTTAACATTTTTTTTGCATCTAACATATGAATCATCCTTTTCCGATTCCGGTTGTATGTGTACCATCTATTGGTGTATTGCAATATTGCAAAACTAAGCAAAAAACCGGTTCACTCATGTTCAAATGAAGTGGGCCGCGTGTCAAGGATAATAAAATATGGAACACGTCACATTCAACCCCATCGGCTATATTCGTTCGTGCTTTCCGGAAAAATTCGGTATCCCACGACAACCCGGATTGGTTTCGGAAGCAACGGCAATACTTGAAATTGCACCTTTTTTCAGGCGCTTTGAAGCCTTCAGGAGACTGGAAACATTTTCACACCTATGGATTATTTTTATATTTCATGAATGCATGCGCGAGGATTGGAAACCTACGGTCCGGCCGCCAAGGCTAGGCGGCAATCAAAGGGTGGGCGTATTTGCAAGCCGGTCTGGATTTCGCCCTAATCCCATTGGTCAGTCGGTGGTGGAGCTAATTTCCATTGAAAAACAAAAAAACATTCTTAAACTTCATCTCCAAGGCATAGACATGATGGATAATACGCCTGTATTGGACATTAAACCCTATCTGCCCTATGCAGATCAGGTTCCCCATGCCCGGCCGGGTTACGCCGGAACACCTCCGGAAAGGGTGCTCAAGGTCACCTTCTCGGACACGGCCAGCAAAACATGCTCCGATATTGAACAGCATCTGTATCCAAATTTCAAACGCACAGTTGAAAAACTTTTATCACTTGATCCGCGTCCGGGGTATCAAACCAGCAAGGGCCGGCGATCCTACGGTATGAGACTGTTCAATACCAATATTCGTTTCACCGCTATAGATGATACGGTAATTGTGGACGCCATTGAAACAGACAAAAACAAAGTTTAACGAAAACAGGTTTGCAATCCTACCAAATCACATCCAAGTATTCATCCAGTTCATCTTTGTCTTTGCGATAGGTTATACGGTATATGGCCCCATTTTTATCGTCAGAGACCAGCAGGCTGCCATCAGGCATATTTTCAATATCTACGGGTCTTCCCCAAACCATGTCCCGGATCTGCCAGCCCCGGGCAAAAGGCGCATAGCTTACCGCATTGTCACCATCGAGCCTGACAAAGCTGATCCTGTATCCGGTTTTTTTCCTGCGGTTCCGTGATGATCCGTGTTCGGCAATAAATATTTGATTCCGGTAATGCTCAGGGAACATGCTTCCGGTATAAAATCTCATTCCCAAAGCAGCCGCATGCGGCCCAAGCTCGATTACCGGAGGATTAAACTGCCTGCAGGAGCGCTGGGCGCCAAACTGCGGATCAGATATATTTTTACCATGGCAAAACGGAAAACCAAAGTGCAGGCCTTGGATAGGCGCGTAATTCAATTCATCCAGCGGCTCATCATCGCTTAACCAATCACGGCCATTGTCGGTAAACCACAACTTATTGGTCCTGGGGTGCCAGTCAAATCCGGCGCAATTTCGCACACCATTGGCCATAATTTTAAAATTGTCTCCATTGCGGGGGATTTTGATGATTGTTGAGTAAATGGGATCATTCTTCAAACAGACATTGCACGGCGCTCCGACCGGTACGTACAAAAGTCCATCCGGCCCGAAACGTATAAACTTGAATCCATGAATCCGGTTTTTGGGCAAATTTTTGTAAACAACCTCCGGGGCCCCGGGATTTTGCAGCTTCGACTCAATGTCCGCAAAGCGTAAAATCCGACTTACTTCGGCCACATAAAGATCTCCGTGCCACAGCGCCACGCCGTTAGGCGTATCCAATCCTTTGGCTACCGTAATCACCTTGTCGGCCTTAAAATCCGCGTTCTGGTCCACAACCGCATAAACACGCCCGGCTTTGCGCGTGCCTACAAAAAGCACTCCCGACGGACTCAACGCCATATTGCGTGCATTGGGCACCGCGCTGGAATAGAGTTCGATTTGAAAACCCGGCGGCAATTCAATTGATTTGAGCATCATTTTAATTTTTAAATCCGCCCGGACCGGCCCGGGACCGGATATAACCAGGATCATAGAAAAAAGTACGGCAAATAATAACAAATTGCACTTGATGATCATTTTATTCATTCAGGCCTCCGGCTTATGGCTTCTATATGCTTGCACAAAAGCGGCGATGTGCTGTGTATGGTTTAGGGGGCTTGGGATTTAGACAAAGCCGTCTTCATACCTAAAACCACCCGGGTCTAAACACAAAAAGTCTTGACGATGCTCCAAGGCGAGCATAATAATTGTTTTTTTCAATGTCAAAAAGGAACTGCCGATGAAAACTGAAGATAAACAACTTATTCACCAATGGTCAGGCTCTCATAAAGCACCGGACAGCATTTTTTTCGCCCCGGGCAGCGGCGGCCAAAAAAGTGATTCCTTGTTTTCCTTTTGTGAACACCTTGGCGGAGAAATAAGTGGATTGCATATTGAAAAGCAAACCGATGATCCCTTTGAGGCGCCGGCAATTATTATCGGACGGCATCAAAATATCGCATTCCAGGCATCGCCCACAGGTAAAGTGTTGCAGTTTTTTCTTGATGGGCTTTCGCAGAGTACGGGCAATCCGCCCCGGCCGGCCGCAAGCATCGAAAACCATCTAAAAAAAATCGATCTGCCAATTCAATTCGCCCTTTATATTGCCGGACACTGTCCCCATTGCCCACTTGTTGTGCGGCAATTGCTGCCCGTAGCGGCAATGAATGAAAATATCCGTCTGAGCATCATTGATGCAGAGCTTTTTATAAAAAAAGCGGCATCAAACGATGTCAGCAGCGTTCCCACTCTTATTTTCGACGGGCAACTGCGCTGGACGGGTCAAATCAATATTCAGGAAGTTCTTCAAGTCAGCATTCAACGCGATCCTTGTTTGATGTCGGCCATGTCTTTGCGCCGCACCATTGAAGCAGGTCAGGCAGACCGCTTAGCATCTATGATGATACAGCGCGATGCCCTTTTTCCGGCTCTTATCGAGTTATTAACGCATCTGAGATGGTCCGTTCGGCTGGGAGCCATGGTTACCGTGGAATATCTTATCGACGGTGCGCCACAGCTATCGCAGCAGTTGGCTGACATGTTATGGCAGCGATTTGATCGTCTTGATTCCCAGGTTCAGGGAGATGTGGCCCACATTCTCGGTCTGATCCGCTCGCAACAGGCAAAAACATACCTGAATAAAATCATAGCGGGAACCTATACAGAACAAGTCAAAGAAGCTGCCCGCGAGGCTCTGGAACAGACTTAGGGCCACGGAAGCTGTAAATATCGCTCTCTAGCTTATCTTTATTCATATGACTTTTTATTCATATGGCCTTTTTAATTCTTCTTCGTCTGTTGCGCCGATGGGCAAAGACTTTGAGCATGCACTCATCTTTGCTTCTTGAAAACAAATCCAAATTCGATGCAATAACGCTATATATACAGCCGCCAAACCCCCTGGAAAACGCAAATAAAAGACAAACAAAGGGTTATATTCTTTGACAAAAAGCGCCTTAATTTAACATATTCCGCCCAGCGGGTGTTTTTTACTCATGAACAGCTACCCGCTGATTTTGTATTTGTCCGCAATCACGTTATAGTAGGCCTTTTCCGATGCCACTCCCCATATGCCGACTTTCTCTTTAAATTTCTTATAGGCTTCGTGAACCATTGTGGATTGGGGGTCTTTTTTAGCCTCTTGCTCCAGTGTTTCATTGGCCAATTTACGCAATTCTTCCAGTAAAGGTTCCGGAAAACGTTTCAGATTAACTCTATGATTGTTAATCAGTTCCTGCAGCGCTGTCCCGTTTCCGGCTTCAAATTCGGTCAAAGTCCACATATTCATTTCAACGGAAACAGAATCCAGAATCATCTGCAAGTCCTTGGGCAAATCTTCATAGGCTTTTTTGTTAAAAATCACTTCCAAGGCGGTTCCGGGTTCGTGCCAACCGGGGTAGTAATAGTATTTTGCAGCCTTATAAAACCCCATCCGCTTATCATGCATTGGACCGACCCATTCCGTAGCATCGATCACACCCCTTTCAAGAGAAGTAAAAATCTCGGCGCCGGGCAGCAAAACTACGGTTCCGCCAGCCTTGGCAACAACTTTTCCACCCAGGCCGGGAATACGCATTTTTAACCCTTTAAAGTCCTCAATGCTCTTCATTTCCTTGCGGAACCAGCCGCCCATCTGTACACCGGTATTTCCCTGAGGACGCGGTATGACATTATGGGGAGCATAGATTTCCTCCCATAATTCAAGTCCGCCGCCGCTGTAAAACCAGGCGTTGATCCCCTGAGCATTGAATCCAAAAGGAACTGCAGAAAACCACTGGGCTGCAGGTATTTTACCCGCCCAATAATAAGATGCCCCACTGCCGCACTGCACGGTTCCATCGGAAACAGCGTCGAAAACCTCCATGGCCGGGACCAGCTCCCCTCCGGCAAAAATCTTGATTTTCAATCTGCCGCCGCTGGCTTCATTAACACGTTTTGCAAACCGCTCGGCGCCTGTTTGCAAAACCGGCAGATTAGGCGGCCAGGTGGTAACCATTTGCCACTCGAATTTCTGATCTGTAATTGCCGCAAACGCTTTTTTCCCATCCGTTTCAGGCGATAGGCTTTGAACCTCTTCTTTTTTGTCGCCGCAACCGGCAAGCCCTGTAGCCAATGCTGCAGCCCCGGCAGCTACCAAACCTGTTTTTTTTAAAAAATTACGTCGTTCCATACTGTCTACCCCTCTTTCTCTGATTTCTGAATTTGTTGATTATTGAACCGTAAAAGCTAAATTTGGCAACCATGTCACCAACTTTGGAAAAAAGATTACGATCAGCAAACCCACCAATTGGAAAAACACAAAAGGAATAATGCCCCGGTAAATATGACCGGTCTTGATCTGTGGGGGAGTAACCGCCTTGAGGTAGAAAAGCGAAAATCCAAAAGGCGGAGTCATAAAAGACGTTTGAAGATTAATGGCAATTAGAATACAAAACCACAATGGATCAAAACCAAAATCAATCATAATCGGCGCCAAAACAGGCACATGAATAAATGTAATTTCAATAAAATCAAGAAAAAACCCGATTATAAAAATCAGCGCCATCACAATCATCAACACAAACCACTTGCCCTGGCTTTGAGCCACGCCTCCCAGGAATTCGCGAACCAATTCATCACCGCCTGTTGCGCGGAACACCAGCCCAAAAGCCGCAGCGCCCACTAAGATGATAAAAACCATACTTGTAAGCTGAGTGGTTGTGTGCATTACCTGCCTGAGGATTTTCAAATTGAATTTCCCATTGGCAATTGTCAATAGCGTGGCGCCGACGGCTCCTACCGCAGCCGCTTCGGTGGGCGAAGCAATTCCGGCAAAAATAGATCCCAAAACCGACACCATCAAAAAAAGCGGCGGGAAAAGCGCCCGCAAAAACTTGACCAGAATTATTTTGGGGGTCAAAGCGGCCATCTCTTGCTGGTCAATGGCAGGCGCCATCTTGGGATTGATTAAACAAACGGTTAAAATATAACAGATATAAAGCCCCACCAGAAGGAGCCCCGGAAATACCGCGCCTAAAAACAAATCGCCCACTGGCACGCCTACAATATCGCCAATTAAAACCAGTACGATACTAGGGGGGATAATCTGTCCCAGGGTGCCGGAAGCCGATACCGTACCGGTAGCCAGCGCTTTATTATAATTGCGTTTAAGCATGGTGGGCACCGAAAGCAAGCCCATGGTAACCACCGTGGCCCCCACAATACCGGTGGAGGCTCCAAGCAATGCGCCGACAATAACAACGGATACCGCCAAGCCGCCGCGAATGCGTCCGAATAACAGCCCCATGGTATCGAGCAGCTCTTCAGCCAGCCCGGAGCGCTCGAGCATTACCCCCATAAATACAAACAAAGGGACCGCCAACAAGGTGACATTGGTCATCACCCCCCATATGCGCATGGGCAGCAGGTTGAACATGGTCCAGCCGAAACCGATAAATCCGAAAACCAGTGATGTTCCCATCAATGTAAACGTAACGGGAAATCCGGCCATTAACAAAATTGTCAACGCTAAAAACATCAACGCAGGCAGATATTCCATTAGGCCCCCTTGTCTTCCGGTTTACTGCCGTCTTTTACTTCAAAGCCTATAATCGTCAGAAAGCTTTTGATACCCAAAGAAATACCTTGAAGCAAAACCAGAGAAAAACCAAGAGGTACACAGGATTTAATAACCCATCGATAGGGAATGCCGCCGGGATCGGCCGAGCCTTCCATTATCGCAAAACTTCTCGAAACGAATTTCAGAGATGTAAAAATTATTAGAAGGCACCCGGGCAATAACAATAGCAATACTCCTGCCAAATTAATCCATGCCTTCTGAACAGGCTTCAATTGCTGATATATAATGTCGACCCGGACATGACCATCCTTCAAAAGAGTGTAGCCGGCGCCCATAAGGAAAATAAATGCAAACAAATGCCATTCGAGTTGTTGAGCAAACACGAAACTGGTGTTAAATGCGTAGCGCATCACCACATCGGTAAAAACAACCAGAATAAGAACTGCCACTGTCCAGGCCACAAATCGGCCAACCCAGATATTAAGAGTGTCAATCCAAAGACAGACCCGCCTTAAAAGTATCATTGTTCTACCTCAATTTCAGTTTGTTAGATAAGATCACGGGGCATGCGACTTCGGCCAATTGCATTTACGCTGCTGGCAGCGTAAAACCGCAGCCACCGGACTAAAAAAAAGAAAAAGATCCAAAAATTTTTAACATAACCACTTTTTAATGACAAACGGCAGGCGAAGGTAATGTTGCGCCAATAAGCTTGAACTGCACGACGGATACTATATGTTTATCAATTAATGGTCAACTTAATGTTTGGCTTTCACGATCGTTACAGCTTTGGATGTTTCCGGATTAAAGGCATCAACAAAAAATAGCATTAAACGCTTTTAGACGATTTGAGTTAAATAATATACCGTCTTGCATGTCTTTTTTCCCGTCTTGTGTGTTGCCAAAGGTGCGAATACGTTAAGTATGCAAACTTTGGCATGCCTTGAAGACAAAAAAAACCCCCATTAAGGGGCTTGGAAGATGCCGATATAGACGTTATTGCGCCGGATTTGGATTCGTTTTCAAGGCGCGTATGGGTGCATACTCATTGTCTGTGCATATTGACGCAATATAACGAAAACGAATTTAAGGACAAGCATAAGTGGCGCATCCGCATCTCCCACGCCCCTAAGATGCTAAAAGATGCTAAAAGATGCTATATTTTTTCCGCCAACCGCCTTACCGGGTATATCACCCAAATTTGTATCTTGATCCATTATGAAGGATCGGGGCAATAGTATGTGTTCTGCATTTTGATCTGAACAATACCTTCTAATTATTGAATATCATTTAATATTAAATTGACATTCAATCATACCTATAATCTATTGACAAAAAAAACAACTCTATATTAAGATGTATAGTTAATTTTTATAAGTCTGTCATTATGTTTTAAACTATTGATATCTTATATAAAATTAGCGTTTTACCGGTCTTTGAAATTTCGGAAAACCCCTCCGGCAACGGTGACGTAAAGAGGTTCACCAGCGGTCAAAAGGCAACGAATTGATTTTTTGATTGCGATTAAAAAAGCCATGACACTTCCAAATTGCTACACGGCCCGGTTAAACCTCACTCTTCACATTTATCTATCGATGATATCTACCGTTGTAGATTGTAAATAAAAAAACAAGCGTGAAAGGAGGCTTGCCAAATATAACAAAAGTTACCTGATGAATGTTTATTACATAACTGTTCATGCTGAACGGCAACTAATAACCGGTATAGGAGTAAGGAGGTTACATTGGCTTTCGAATTCTATAAAGAAAGTTACACCGGCAGCGTCCAGGAAGTAGTCCTTGGCAGCGGGGGCAATGCCTTGACTGTTGGCGGTGAAACCAGCTACCCATTTTACCATTTCGAAGGCGAAATGCCCCATAAACCAAAAATCGCCATGGAAATTTGGGACATCAAACCCGAGGATTGGCCCGATGCCGCCGTGGAACCGTTTAAAGGCGTGCTTGACGACCCGGCTGCATTGGCCGGTAAATGTGTTTCCGACTATGGCGCCGAACTGATCGTGCTTCAGCTCAAAAGCACCGATCCCAATGGAAAAAATGCAAGTCCTCAGGATGCCTCAGCCACTGTAAAAAAGGTTCTGGACGCCGTTGATGTACCGCTCATTGTATGGGCAAGCGGAAATCCGGAAAAGGATGAGGAGGTTCTGAAGCAAATTTCCGAAGATCACCAGGGAAAAAACCTGATTCTCGGCCCGGTTGAAGACAAAAACCACAAAGGCATCGGCGCATCCGCCATGGCTTACGGCCACATCTTAATTTCATCATCGCCCATCGACGTAAACCTTGCCAAACAAGTCAATATTCTTCTGGAAAACCTGGGCCTGCCCATGCAAAAAATCATTATCGACCCCACCACCGGAGGATTAGGCTACGGCCTGGAATACACTTACTCGGTTATGGAGCGCCTTCGAATGGCCGCCCTGGCGCAGGGAGACGACAAATTACAATTGCCGGTTATCAACAATCTAGGCAATGAAGTCTGGAAATGCAAGGAGGCTAAACAAACTGTTGATGAAGCGCCTACATTGGGAGATCCTGAAAAACGCGGTATTTTGATGGAAGCCGTTACTGCTGTCACCTATCTGCTGGCCGGCAGCGATATTCTGATTATGCGGCATCCGGAAGCCATCAGGCTGGTAAATGCATATATTGATTTAATGAATAATGGCGGATCGGCTACCGATATTGCAGCCGTTTCAAAAAAATTGGAAGCCCGTCCCATTGATCTGGCTGCCTTGGCTCCTGAACCCGATTTGACCATTGAAGAGGAAAAAGCCGCAAAACCCGCACCGGCCAAGAAGGCCGCACCAAAACCCGAAGCGAAAAAAACTGCTCCAGCCCCTAAAAAAATGGCGGCCAAACCTGTAAAAGCCGAACCCGTAAAAGCACAAGCGGATGCCAAAGCCGATGCTGAAGCTAAAGTCAAAGCCGATGCTGATGCTAAAGCCAAGGCGCAAGCGGGTGCTGAAGCTAAAGCCAAAGCCGATGCCGATGCTAAAGCCAAAGCGGAGGCTGATGCGAGGGCTAAACAAGAGGCTCAGGCAAAAGCTCAAGCCGAGGCCGAAGCCAAGGCCAAAGCGCAAGCGGAAGCCAAACGAAAAGCTGAAATTGAAAAACGTGAAACCGAAGAAAAGGCTTTACGGCAAAAACGGGCTGCTGAACGCGATAAACTCATGACTCAACGCGAAAAGGAATACGAAGAACACGTTACCAAAACCGCGGCAGCCGTTCAGATGGATGCACTGGAAAAAATGGCCAGTCAGCTTGACCGGATTCACCGCCGCACAGGCTGATTCCATGTGCCCGCATGGTACGAATCATCATCCAATGAATTAGCATCAGTCAGGAGGAACCTCTGATGACAGAAGAAAAAAAAGCAAAACTAAAGGTTGCCGCGAAGGCGCCAAAATTGGCCGATCCTATTGCAGCCACCATCGATACCGCCACCCAGCAAATGATTGTCAGGGCTCAGCAGCTCGGCATTGATACAGTATTTGACCGCGCAGCTCAAATGAAACCCTGTAACATAGGCCTACAGGGCACGTGCTGTAAAAACTGCGCCATGGGCCCTTGCCGCTTGCCGCTTCCCAAAGGCGGCATTGAAGGCGAAGATAAGCGGAAGGGTCTGTGCGGCGCCACCGCCAATACAATTGCGGCTCGTAACTTTTTGCGCATGATTGCCAGCGGCGCTGCGGCTCACTCCGACCACGGCCGCTGCGTAGCTGAAGTTTTCATGTCAGCGGCCCGCAAAGAAACCGATGCCTATCAGATCAAAGATACTAACAAGCTGATTGCCGTCGCTGAAAAACTTGGTGTGAGCGCCACAGTTGAAGTAGATGGGGAAACCAAAGACCGCGATATTGACGAAATCGCTCTGGAAGTAGCTCACAAAGCCCTTAATGAATGGGGTAAACCAGAGGGCGAACTGATCTATCTGAGCCGCGCTCCACAACCACTTTATGAAAAGTGGACCAAGGCCGGTGTTAAACCCCGCAATATAGACCGTGAAATTGTGGAAATCATGCACAGGACCCATATAGGCGTTGACCAGGACTACAAAAACCTGATGAAACAGGGCGCCCGTTGCGCTCTGGCCGACGGCTGGGGCGGCTCCATGCTGGCCACCGATTTGCAGGACATTATGTTCGGCACGCCTTATCCTCTGCAAAGCGAAGCCAACCTGGGCATTATGAAAGAAGATCATGTCAATATCATCATTCATGGTCATGAACCCGTACTTTCAGAGATTATCGTAGCCGTGTCTCAGCGCCCGGATATACTCAAGTATGCAAAAAGCAAAGGAGCCAGGGGCATTCAATTGGGCGGCATCTGCTGTACAGCCAATGAAATTCTGCAACGCCACGGCGTTCCATCGGCGGGAACCTTCCTCCAGCAAGAGCTTGCCATCATAACTGGCGCATGCGACGCCATGATAGTGGATATACAGTGTGTTTTCCAAAATCTGGCCAATGTAGCCAAGTGTTTCCACACCAAGCTGATCACTACCCATCCCATTGCAAAGATGGAGCAAGAAAACGTTATGCATATCGAGTTTGATGAACACCATGCACTTGAAGATGCAGAACGTATTGTAAAAATGGCCATTGATAATTTTACCAACCGCGGATCGGAAGTAATGATTCCACGCCAGAAAGCCACCCAAATCGCCGGTTTCGGCGTAGAATCCATCCAGTATCACCTGGGCGGAACATTTCGCGGTACTTATTACACTTTGAATGACAACATCATCAACGGCCGTATCCGTGGTTTAGCCGGTGTTGTGGGTTGTAACAACGCCCGCACCCGTCACAACGAAGCCCATATCGCAGTGGTTAAAGAGCTGATTAAAAACGATGTCCTGGTACTGACTACAGGCTGTAATGGCATCGCCTGCGCCATGGAAGGCCTTCTGACCCCTGAAAGCGCCGGTATTTACTGCGGTCCGGGGCTCAAGGAAGTTTGTGAAACCGTGGGTATTCCTCCTGTCCTTCACCTTGGCTCCTGCGTGGATAACAGCCGTATCCTGCTGGCTGCCACTGAAGTCATCAAGGCAGGCGGACCCTGGAAGGATCTTTGCGATATCCCCGCAGCAGGTTCCGCACCTGAATGGATGAGCGAAAAAGCCATCAGCATAGGCCAATATTTCGTTTCATCCGGTGTTTACACGGTTTTCGGTGTAACTCTGCCGACAACCGGAGCGCCGGTTTTCCATAATTTTATAACCAAAGACATGGAAAAACTTTACGGCGGCAAATGGGATATCGAACCGGATCCTATTAAACATGCTCAGCTAATGATTGCCCATATCGACAAAAAACGTAAGGAAATGGGGATCGACAAAGCCAGGGAACGCGTTTTGATGACCATGGAAGACCGTCAGGCTATAGAACGGTAAGTTTTAAATTTTAAGCATCCTCAACGAAGGAGGACTACATGTCACGTTTAGTAGCATTTGCCGCCATTCAAGGCGGCTATAACATTGTCTCCAAGGTCGAAGGTAAATATAAAAAAGCTCTGGAAACATACAACGCCGATACAAAGGTGGGATTCCCCAATACGGCCTACTATCTTCCTGTCATTTACTCCCTGTTGGGTATCAAAGTTGAAACCCTTGAGGACGTAAAAAAACCCCTGGATTTTGCCCGCAATCTGCTGCCTCCCCATGTAAAAGGCCACAACCACCTACCTTACCTGGGACCCCTTTTGGACGCCGGGATGGCTTCACTTTTCGCATTTGAAATAGAAGAAGCACTGCGCTACCTTGAGGAACCCGACTTTTATCTTCCCTCCGAGGAAGTTGATGAAGACGCTGGTAAAATCTGGCTGGGCGCCGCCGACGATACGGTCATGCGTAAACGCGGCGTTGAATTCGTGGATGGTTCGGCCCCCGGTTTCGCTGCCATTGTGGGCGCGGCCCCTGACCCGGAAAAAGCCAAAATGATCGTGGAAGAGTATCAGCGCCGCAGTCTTTATATCTTTTGCGCCGCCAACCAGAACGGCACCACGGTTATCGACCAGCTGCGTGAGGCTGACGTACAGGTCGGCTGGAACACCCGTATAATTCCCTTTGGCCCCGACATCTCATCAGCGATCTTCGCCCTTGGTTTTGCCAACCGTGCGGCCATGGCCTTCGGCGGTGTCAAGCCAGGTGATTACAAAACCATCCTCAAATACAACAAGGACCGTATTTTTGCTTTTGTCAACGCGCTTGGCGATGTAAACGCCGAATGGGCCGCAGCAGCGGCCGGCTGTATCAACTGGGGATTTCCCACCATCGCCGATACGGACATACCTGAAGTACTGCCCACGGGTATTTGCACCTATGAGCATGTTGTCTCCAATATCTCTCATGAAGAGATGGTTCAAAAATCCGTGGAAGTTCGCGGCCTGAAAACCACCGTCAGCCAGATAGAAATCCCTTGCGCTTTTGGACCGGCATACGAAGGTGAACGTGTGCGCGGCGCCGACCTGCACTCCCAGGCGGGCGGTGGCAAGACCCAGTGCGCCGAGTACCTGAAAATGGCTGATATGAACGAAATCGAAGACGGCAAGGTTATTGTCGAAGGCCCGGATGTTACCGATCTGAAAGAAGGCGAAACCTTTCCGCTGGGCATCTTCATGCAGGTGGCCGGACGGGAAATGCAGGAAGACTTCGAACCGATCCTGGAACGTCAGACCCATCACTTGATTAACTACATCCAGGGAATCATGCACATCGGACAACGCGACATTGCCTGGGTGCGCATCAGCAAAGCCGCCGTGGACAAAGGCTTTACCATGAAAGATATCGGTGTTGTACTGCACGCAAAGTTTCACCAGGACTTTAGCAAAATTCTGGATAAAGTTCAGGTGACTCTTTTCACCAAAAAGCAAGACGTGGACAAGCTTACTAAACAAGCCCGCGCAGCTTACAAGCACAGGGATGAACGCGTGGAGAACATGACGGACGAAGATGTTGAAACTTACTATTCATGCACCTTGTGCCAAAGTTTTGCTCCAACTCATGTTTGTACGGTCAGCCCTGAGCGCACAGGCCTTTGCGGCGCATATAACTGGATGGACTGCAAAGCTTCTTTTGAAATCAATCCTACCGGTCCCAATCAGCCCATTGAAAAGGGTGAAGTGCTTGATCCTGTCTTGGGCCAGTTTGCCGGTGTTAATGATTTTATCAGAAAAGCTTCACGCGGCGCCATTGATCACTACAACTTTTACTCCATGGTCAACGATCCTATGACCACCTGCGGTTGCTGCGAGTGTATCGCCGCCATGCTTCCTTCTTGTAACGGCATTATGACCGTGCACAGGGAATATGCCGGAGAAACACCGTGCGGCATGAAATTCACGACCTTGGCCGGAGTTATGGGAGGCGGCGCTTCTTCACCCGGTTTTGTAGGGCATAGTAAATTCAACATCACCCAAAGAAAGTTCATTGTTGGCGATGGCGGGTTGCTACGCATGGTCTGGATGCCAAAATCCCTGAAAGAAGAACTTAAAGAACGACTGGAAAAACGCGGAAAAGAGTTAGGATGCCCCAACCTGATTGACATGATTGCAGATGAAACCGTAGGCATCACCGAAGAAGAAATCCTGCCTTTTCTGCAGGAAAAAGGACACCCGGCCCTGAGCATGGATCCACTGGTAGGCTGATACGGGCTTAAGTTTATACGCAAACAGCTCTAAAGGGTTGTTTGCGTATCTAACCATAGAGGATTAAGGAGAACTTAAATGGCATTAACCGGTATTCAGATATTCAAACTCCTTCCTAAAACAAACTGTAAGGAGTGCGGTGTCCCCACCTGTCTTGCCTTCGCCATGAACCTGGCTTCCGGTAAGGCTGAATTGGATGCCTGCCCCTATGTATCGGACGAAGCCCGTGAGCAACTGGCCGAAGCGTCAGCGCCCCCCATTCGTCCGGTAGTTGTTGGTAAAGGTGTAAGAAAAGCTACTTCCGGAGGTGAAACAGTCCAGTACAGGCATGAAAAAACCTTTTATAACCAGTCCCTGTTAGCTGCGCTGGTCCCATCGGACATCTTGCCCGATGACCTGGGAGCCAAACTCAAAAGCTGGAATGCGCTTCAATTTGAACGGGTTGGTTTAAACCTGCGCCCTGAATTGGTCGCCCTGAAAGATGTTAACGGCGATGCATCCGCTTTTAGCGCGGCTGCAAAACAAATCGCCGAAACCTCAGAATTTAATATTATTTTAATGACCGAAAATGTGGACGTTATGAAAGCCGGTATTGAAGCAGCCGGTTTCAAACGCCCCTTGATGTATGCCGCAACAGCCGGCAATGCCGATGCGATGGGTGAGCTGGCCAAGGAAAATAATCTTCCGTTGGCTATAAAAGCGGAAAATGTGGAAAGTTTGGGAGCGCTTAGCGAAAAACTTACCGGCATGGGCCTTAAGGATCTTGTGCTTGATCCCGGCAGCCGCGAACCTAAACAGTCCAATTCGGATATGATCGCTATCCGAAGATCAGCTCTCAAGGACAGCAACCGCGCTATGGGATTTCCCACCATTACCTTCCCTTGCGAAATGGCTTCCAACCTGGATTTTGAAACCATGCTCGCAGCCATGCATATTGCAAAATACTCAGGTATTGTGGTGATTAGTGATTTCGCAGGTGAAAGCCTGTTTCCCTTGTTGCTGGAACGCTTGAATATTTTTACAGACCCGCAGCGTCCTATGACTGTAACGGAAGGCATCTACGAAATCGGTAATCCTGATGAGAACTCACCAGTGCTTGTAACCACCAACTTCGCCCTGACATACTTCATTGTCTCAGGTGAAATTGAAGGCAGCCGCGTTCCCAGCTGGCTGTTGATCAAGGACTCCGAAGGACTGTCGGTTCTGACCGCCTGGGCCGCAGGAAAGTTCGCCGGTGATGATGTGGGAATGTTCATTAAGAAAAGCGGTATCATGGACAAGGTCAAACACAAGGATCTGGTCATCCCCGGTTATGCCGCCGCCATCGTGGGCGATGTTGAAGAAGAACTGCCCGACTGGAATATCATTGTCGGACCGCGTGAAGCAGCTCATATTCCAGGATTTTTAAAAGAAAAAAAATAGGTTCAATCGATTGGCGGAAAAAAAGATAAACAAAATTGATGCTATCAAGATAGATGGTATATTTTTTTGACTGCAAATCGTCTTAAACGCGTCTTGCTGCGCCGGATAATTATTAGAGCTTTACTCTAAAAAAGGCTAAACGCGCAATTTAGATTCGTAATAACGAAAGAGAAATTGAAACAAAGCCGGTGAGTACGACCGCACGATCCGGCTCTTAATCAGTGCCCATCCGCGAAGCAGGCAAATTGGCCATTTAACGGATGGGCACTAATCAGTCTAAACAACGCATTATTGCAAGGGAGGTCGCATGCTACTTATCGGCGAAAGTCTAAATGTAATTTCTAAAAAAATCGGTAAAGCGTTCAAGGAGCGCGATTCAAAACCGATCCAGGAAGAAGCCCTGTTTCAAAAAGAAAAGGGCATGGATTATATTGATATTAACCTGGGCCCCGCCAAAAAAGAGGGTCACGAACTCATGCCATGGGTTGTACAAATTGTTCAGGATGTTGTGCCGGATATTCCCCTTGCCCTTGACACCTCCAACATTGATGCTATTGAAGCTTCCTTGAAAGTCATAAAGCAAGTTCCCAGCGGCGCACCGCATATCGTCAACTCCATCATGGTCCGGCCGGAAAGATATGAGCGCATGGTGCCCATGGTTGCCGAATACAACGCGGATTTCATCGCTTTGATGTGGGGGCCGGAAGGTTTACCCCGCGATGAAAACGAACGTGCCGCATTGTGCGTTGAGCTGCTTTATTTTGCTAACGAAGCAGGTATCCCCAACGAAAAAATCTGGATAGACGGCATTGTGACCCCTGTAAATATCCAGCAACCTCAGCTTATGAGTCTGATGGAATTCCAACAAATGATCCCCGATATGTGCCCCGGCGCACGCAGCACTTGCGGATTGTCCAACATCTCTAACGGCCCGCCTGAACATCTGCGCCCAATCCTAAACCAGACTTATATGGTAATATTGGAAAAATGCGGCATGGCATCAGTGATCGCTGATCCGCGCGATGATCAGCTAATCGCAATTGCAAAAGGGCAGCGTAAGGATATCACTGACCTGATTTACGGTATGATGGATGGCAACACCCCGGATATTGGATCATTGTCAAAAGAGATGCAGGATTATGCAAAAACCTTTAATGTTATTATGGGTAAAACGCTCTATTCAGATTCTTGGCTGAAACTGTAATCTTTTATTTTCCTTAGGCGATTGCCGGAAAAGAATATACCAGATTGAGCAGAATTTTTTTTCGTATTCAAGGCGTGCCAAAGTTTGCATACTTTACGTATTCGGGCTTTGGCATAACGCAGAAGACGGGAAAAAAGACATACAAGATGGTATATTCTTTAACAGAAATCGCCTAATGATTTGGGAGAGGCTGCAAGCACCTAAAGTTCACCTGCGATGTCCACCACCGCTGCTGTTAATTTACGCAAATCATTCGGCTCAATGATAAACGGCGGCATGAGATAAATCAATTTACCAAAAGGGCGCACCCATACGCCACGGCTGACAAATTTTGGCTGAATGGTTGCCATATCCACACCTTGTTTGAGCTCAACGACGCCAATAGCGCCCAGTGCACGCACATCTTCTACATGTTCCATCAATTTGCAGGGGCTGAGTTCTTCAGCAAGTTGAGATTCAATGGACGCGACCCGTGATTGCCAACAAGATGACAACAAAAGTTCGATACTGGCTATCGAGACGGCACAGGCTAACGGATTAGCCATAAATGTAGGCCCGTGCATAAAAACGCCTGCCTCGCCTTTGCTTATCCGGCTGCTGATTTTTTCACTGCACAAGGTAGCCGCCAAAGTCATATAACCGCCGGTCAATGATTTGCCCAGACACATAATATCGGGTCTGATTCCGGCATGGTAACAGCCAAGTAATTTGCCGGTTCGTCCAAAACCTGTGGCAATTTCGTCCAAAATCAATAATATATCATATTGATCGCATAACTGCCGGACCCTGCGTAAATAGTCCGGTGAATAAAAACGCATTCCCCCGGCGCCTTGGACGATAGGTTCCAAGATAACTGCTGCGATTTGTTTGTGATGTTTTTCAACAAGGGACTTAAAATCTGTGATATAGCTTTCGTTCCAAGTATCCGCAAACCTGCAAGCAGGAGCCTCGGCGAAAAACTGCTCCGGTGTTACGCCGCTGAATAAGTGATGCATACCAGTTACCGGGTCACACACCGACATGGCGGCCAGAGTATCGCCGTGATACCCGGACCTTACCGTAAGTAACCGGGTTTTTTGTTTGTTTTTTGAGCAATACCAATATTGAAGGGCCATCTTGATAGCAACTTCTATCGCTACAGAACCTGAATCTGCGAAAAAAACCTTGGTTATATTATCCGGTGTAATGTCAATGAGCAGTTTGGTAAGTTTTACCGCCGGTTCATGAGTTAAACCGCCAAACATGACGTGAGACATTTTTTTTAGCTGTGACTCTATGGCTGCGTTTAAGCGGGGATGATTATAGCCATGCAGTGCGCACCACCAGGAGGACATTCCGTCAATCAATTCGCGTCCGTCTGCGAGTGTAAGCCTTACGCCCTTAGCCGCGGCTACCGGGTAAGCCGGGTAAGCAGCGGGCAATGAAGAATAAGGATGCCATATATTCTCCCGGTCAATGTGGAGCATTTGCTCTATGGTCAGTGTTGTCATCTTAAGATTGAGTAATTTACAGCTTCCAAGGCTCTGATTATTCGGAACCGCCCGTAGTTGTTGGCAGCTTCGCCTTTTCCCATTTCGCCCAGCCATCGCTAATATAAAAAACCAGCTCAAACCCTAACCAGGTGAGCTTTTCAGCCAAATCCCGGGCCAAGGGGCATTTGGGACCGTCACAATAGGTAATGAACGTCTGATCCAACTGAAATTTCTCAATGATTTGTTCGGACCATTCTTCAAATTCGCCGGGAACCAAATTTATGGAGCCTTCAATATGCCCTTTCTCATACGAATCCAACGTCCTGGCATCGATAAAAACAGCCTGTTTTTGCTGATGCATCTCCCGTGCTTTTTTAAATGATATTATGGCAATACCGTCAAGCTCCTCTTCCACGGGCTTTTCTTGCCCGGACGAGATCAGCGGTAATGCATCGGGCCGTATCAGGTAGGCACTAAAGGACAACAAAACAGATACCAGTAAAACCATAGCAACTTCATAAAAAGTGCGGCGTGCCATAATGATTAATCCTCTTAAAATTCTGCGGTATGAACGTAAACTCCATTCCATTGATAAAAGGTTTTAAATTCCGTTTTTCAACTCGAGCGTATTTATATCATGCGAACAAGAATATTGACAGAATTTCTAAATTCGCAGCATCGTAAAATCATACTTTTGTGACTGCTCCCGGCAATAAATTACCGGGGATTCTCGCTGGAAAATATTAAATCTTGACATTCTGAAAACCGCTGTAGTAGGCTTTTTACAGAAAAAGACAGGAATTATAAACATGCCGCTTAACCAGTTTTCATTTTTCAGTACTTTTTTTGGATGCTTCTTTTTTAGCTTTAGAAGCGTCCATCCGGTGGTGTAGCGGCAATTGCAGTAACTAAAACCCCGGGTGGAGATCAGCCTCCCCCGGGGTTATTTATTTTAAGCCTCCTGAGGGGATCCCCCTTCAGGAGGCTTTTTTTTTGAAAGGAACCCGCATGATACTTGTATTAAAAAATGAGGCTGGAGAAGAGACAAAAAAACGCATTCGCGCCCAATTGTTCAAAATGGGCTGTATTGTCCGGGAGCTGCACTCGGCGGGACAAAATGTGATCGGCGCGTTAGGTCGAGAGGATCTTGACCCCGATACGCTTAAAGCACTCGATGGAGTAGCGGAAATCATCCCCATTAAAAGCAAGTTTAAATTGGTAAGCCGGCAATGGCATCCGGAAAATTCAAGGGTTAAGGCAGGCCCTGTTACTATAGGCGGACAGCGTCTGGTCCTGATTGCCGGGCCGTGCGCCATAGAAAGCGCCGAACAGGCTTTGACGATTGCTCATGAAGCCAAACGTTATGGCGCAACCCTTTTCCGCGGCGGAGCTTTCAAACCGCGAACGTCACCCTACTCTTTTCAAGGGCTTGAAGAAGAGGGATTAAAAATTCTTG
Source organism: Desulfobacteraceae bacterium (assembly GCA_024230435.1). Lineage (GTDB taxonomy): Bacteria > Desulfobacterota > Desulfobacteria > Desulfobacterales > Desulfosarcinaceae > UBA2230. The sequence goes on along the minus strand of JAAERL010000645.1, from coordinate 30,028 downwards.
CCCAGGTTCGCCAGGAAACCGGAATGCCGGTTGTAACGGAAATCACATCTCCGGCTCAGGCGGATCTTATGCTCAAATATGTGGATATGGTCCAGGTTGGTGCACGCAATATGCAAAATTTCGAACTTCTCAAATGCGTAGGCCGTATGGGAAAACCGGTTCTTTTGAAACGTGGTTTGGCATCAACGATCGAGGAATGGCTGATGTCTGCCGAATATATACTCGCTGAAGGTAATGATCATGTTGTTCTTTGCGAACGAGGCATTCGAACCTATGAGCCGTATACGCGCAACACCCTGGATTTGTCCGCTATCCCTGTTCTCAAAAACCTCACCCACCTGCCCGTGGTCGTAGACCCGAGCCATGCCACCGGTATTCGTGAAAAAGTAGCTCCCATGGCAAGAGCCGCTGTTGCCGCAGGAGCTGACGGCCTGATGATCGAAGTGCATCATGATCCGGCAAATGCCTTATCAGATGGGCCCCAAAGCCTGTATCCCGAACAATTCGGCCAGTTGGCCAGAGATATTTACGTTATTTCTCCTGTCGTAGGCAAACAACTTGATTTTGACTATCTTTCCGCATCCGTTCAACAGGCCGAATTGACCAGTGAAAACGGCCATAGCGCTGTTGCCGCATATTTTGGCGAACCCGGAAGCTTCAGCCATATCGCATGCTGTCAATATTTCGGAACAGACATCGAAACACTGCCCCAACCATCATTCAGGGCTATTTTTGACGCTGTTTCACAAAAACAGGCCGCCTATGGCATCATTCCACTGGAAAATACTCTTACGGGCAGTATCCATGAAAACTATGACTTATTGCTGGATTATGATTTAAAAATTACCGGTGAGCTTTATGTACGAATTATTCATAATCTGGTTGCTGCTGCCGGCGCCAGAATTGAAGATATCCGCAGAGTATTATCGGCCCATCCGGCCATCCAGCAATGCCGCCAGTTTATAGACCGTTATCCAAATTGGGAAACAATTGCTGTAAATAATACAACGAATGCGGTCAAAAAAATTATTGAAAACGGACAGCCCGGCGATGCGGCCATTGCAAGCCGTGAAGCCGCAGACATTCATAACCTGGAAATCGTGGCAAAGGGCATTGAAACAAACCCGCGCAATTACACGAGATTTGTCATAATAGGCCGCAAATCAAACAAAGACGCCCTCAAAAATAAATCCTCCATTGTCTTTTCAACTCCGAATGAAGCGGGCGCATTATTTGAAATTATGAAAATCATTGCAAAGCATCAGGTAAACATGGTCAAGCTCGAATCGCGCCCCATCCATGGTAAACCGTGGCAATACATGTTTTATGCAGACCTTGAAACGGATATCTGCGCCAAAGAGGCTGAACATTTTCTTGATGAAATCAGCCAGGCAACTGATTTTCTAAAAATTTTGGGGACGTTTTAAGAAAGGCTCATGTTGTGTTTCAGGATCTTGTAAATTCGTCATGCAAGATAACTAATTGTTTTTAACCAAGGGCGTAGTTTCTATTCTTGAACTATATTATATATAAATTCATTTAGTTATCGCTCTCAAAGCAATAAAGCCCCGGAATCCAACATTAGCCAAACGAATTCAAGGACAAGTAACAGTGATATATTCGCATCTTGCACGCCCCTTAGTGCAAGTGCGAAAAAAGTCTGTAAATGTTGACACAATAACGCTTTTAGCACAAAATGATTACAAATCAGACCGGTGGTAGCTTGTCAACAACCCCTCGGCTAAAGACCGAGGGGCTTGAGAGGCAACTCTTAAGCCCGGTTGATTAGCCTAAGGCGATTGGCGGAAAAGAATATACCAGATTGAGCAGAATTTTTTTTCGTATTCAAGGCGCGCCAAAGTTTTGCTGATCAGTTTGCATACTTAAAGTATTCGCACCTTTGGCATAACGCACAAGACGGGAAAAAAAACATACAAGATGGTATATTAACAGAAATCGCCTAAGCTCTTTGAGAGCTACGTTACGCTGGAATATATAGTCACCCTGGAATACTCCACATGTTCCAGGCACTGAGGCCGGTGATTAAACATACCTGAGGGCAAGAGTAAGTGTTGCCGGCAAAAACCCTTTGTAACGTTGGCGAAGTGGATCACTGTCTTGTAAAGACAGGGCGGAACTTGAGAGTATCCGCCAAAATTCAAAAAGGAAATCGAATTGGGTGCATGTGTTAAAAATATGAGAGGCAGACCGTTGATGCCTACAAATTGCCGAAAAGCTCGATTATTGTTGAAACAAGGCAAAGCGGTGCTTGCCTGCCACAGTCCGTTTACCATTCAATTCAAATACCCTACTGGGCAAACAAAGCAGGAATTAAGAATCGATGCCGGATATTCAAATATCGGTTATTCGATTTGGAGTGATGGATATTTTTGTTGTTCGATTGGAAAAGCGTCAATTGATACTGAAAGCAAATATATTGAATCACAGGATAATAGCACAGAGACGATTCATCCCCAAAGCTAAAGACCTTGGGGTTTTCTCGCCTCATCATTTTATAAAGCCGTTTATTGTCACACTCTTCAAACTTAATTCAAAATGCGCTTCTTTGTGATTAATCAGATGACAGTTTTTCTCCTATGATTCAAGCGCTTGAGACTACAAGAAGCTAACTGTTCCGGATATTGTAAAAGGTTATGCATTGTGTTCATTTTTTTCAAATACTGATGCAAGTCAGGTTTATTTTTTCTCCAAAAAGGAATTAAAGAATGGCTTTAAATGAAAAAAGAAAATATCCCCGATTACTTTTAACAATCAAGGACGGCTTTTTCGGCAATTTTAAATTGTCCGAAAATGAAAATATAGCTGCTCCTATTATGAATCTTAGCGCCGGAGGTCTGAATATGGCTGTTGCTTCGATTTCAAAAGATAAAATACAAGCTGGTCAGCAATTATTGTTAATGAGCATTATCGGCGCTGCCTCACTTAAATTTTTAAATGATATTCAATCGAAAATTTCCTGGATTAAATTTTCGGATAACACGAGATACATCTATGTGGGGTGCGAATTTATTGATCTCCGGGAACAGGAGCGTCAACAAATCATTAAATTTGTCAACTCTGAGCGGATAACTCGTGGACAGTATGATTAGACCTGTTTGCCTACGGTTTGAAGTTTTGAAAACGGTTCGTTGCGCAATGGGCCAGATGTGAACTGATTTACCCGGCAGGAGCCAATTATGATTAAATCCACTGCCCTTGAAGTCAATCTGGCAACAACCCGGGTTGATGTGGATATCGATCCGAAATATTCCTGTTTACAAGAAGTTATGTCGGGATACTATGGTCTGCTATCCGGATTGGAGACATTTCTTAAAGAAGTTTCCCACCCATTTAAAAACTGGCGCGTCATTGTCGAAGGCGCACGCGGCTATGCCTTAGGCTACTTTCACATGATGAAACAGCATCCCCGCGGCCCGGAAGCCGCGGCCCGGCTCATGGATTTGTTTGCCCTGGCTCTGACCGATACGGCTGATCCCCAGATTAAAATAGATGCAGCCGATAACCTCATTGTGTTTTTGCAGAAAATCGTCAAAACAGCGGAAGATAAAATTCCCGAATTTATTCCTCTGGTTAATTCCCGCCTTGATTGGATCAATAAACAGCCGGATAAAACCTTTAGCTTGTTTGTGAGAAGTTATTATTCGGTTAAACGCCTGGCTGCAGATACCGTTGAATTGCACGCAGAAACGATAACGAACTTTAAAGCCCTGAACCGGTTTCTGATTCGCAGTTTAAAATACAGCCATATTTATTGGCTGGAACAAACAGACCCATTGCTCTGGTTTGTGGCCGAGGCGTCAATAGAAGAAATCCCGCCAGGCATGCAACACATTTTTTCATCGGTTGTCCATAAAACGCTCCGGGAACAATACAAACAGACCAAAGAAATCGAAGAGAAAAAAAAATCAGAATCCATTGATACGGTTCGATGCTTGTTGGAACTGACCCACCATGACGATATGGTGGAGCACTATCGTCACTTGCCACAAAAACTACTGGAAATCGGCGGTGAAAATGCCCTTGGCCACCAGTGGAAAATTTTGTTTTTGTTTCACCTTATGCATCTGGACGCGCTGAGTATCATCCACGAAGACACGCTCAGGAGAATTAACCGTGCGATGCAATGGCTGATTGCCAATCAGGCCCCCCGCCAGGTGGGCGCCCTGGTTCATAGAACCTTTTCTTTTCTTAAACGAAGAGTAAGCAAATATCCCTGTACAGCCCTTATGTGCGTTCACACCATGGGCCAGGGAATCTATAAAACCAATAACGGTCCGCTTATCGATAAATTCATCAATGCGGTAATCAACATAGAATTTCAAGCGCCCATGATCACCGGAATAGGCAACGATTGGCAGATAAAGCTCAACAACGCTCATATCCACAATATCCGTACCTGGATGAAGCTGATTGAGCTAGGCCCTAAACGCTCAACCCGATTGCTTTCAAATCTGATTATTCATTTGTCGGTCAGCGGGGTTTTCATCCGTGATACGGATCTTTTCGGCCGCGATATCACTCGGTTTCTTAACGGCGATATCGCCCCCGTATATAACCTGACAAAACAATTGGCGCGTCTGCTGCCTGTATATTTCAATGACATCGGCGCCGAGGGGCAATTGCGTGAAATTTCAACCGGGATAGATGAAATTTGCTATCGGCGGGATGTCCTGATTCATTTTCTGCGCAAGCAAAGCCATGTAGAAGGCAGCAACCGCGTTCTTCACTTTATGGAAGCGGTCCTGCATTTCTGGTCCACCAAGGATAAAAACCGCCTGGCCCCTTTCCTGCCCCCTGATATTTATGAACAGGTCGAGCAACATGGCCCTTTCATCGATGGTGTTCATAACGTGATTCATTCCTTGCACAATAACGGAATGAATTTGCCTCAGGATTTATTAAATTTACCTGAAAAAGAGCTTGAAAACTGCATTGAGCAAGCAAAGGCCGGTGATGAAACAGACCGCCGCCGCGTGGCGCTTTTTGCCGAATTCTACAAGCAATTAAACATCAAATATAATTTAAATTTTCTGAATTTGCGGCACTATATTGAAAATCTTTCGCCAGACTCGTTTCCTGAACTTGACCGTTTAATCCAGATCCTGGATGAAACCGATTCGAACACGAAACTGCATAAATTGCTAGATTATCTTGAGTTATTAAAAGCTATCATTTTGTCTGACCACACCTATGAAATACGCGAAGATATTTATAAAAAACGTCATTTTACGGTGGACATCCCTTCTATGTACGGCAGCTACCAGGAACTCAAATTCGATGCCATGGGCCTTACCTTGCGGCTCGAAGCCCTGGTCAATGTAATGCTGGAAGATTTGGTCAACAGCATTGACCTTAGCCTGATCACCAAAGCCACCTGTAACCAGATCTATAATCATCTGGCTATCTTTAATAAAGCTCTGCAAATCGATGGAATTAATTCGGCTGAAATGCAGCTTCAACTGGACATGCTGTCCATTTCGCTTGAAATCCGTGGATTCAGCTTTACCCAATATCTTGATATTTTTAAAGGTTTTTCACAAAGTGTAAAAAATATCATCACTGACTTTTTTAGCAATATACACGGTGATCATTTAACCCGCATCCTGGCTCAGCTTCCCGCTGACCGGATCAGCGAAAAATTTCATCCGGCCAACGGCCCCATTGAAACGGAAAAACTGCGCCACAGGACATTGGAAATTTTCTTCCGTGACCGTTTGGCCACCGCTTTGGGTTTGCAGCAACTGGACCTGTACTTGAGCCGTATTCAAAACACCTTGTATAATCAATCCAGCAAACTGCCAAAGCAAAAATTACTGCTTTTGCTCAATTATGATCCCCAGCGGGCAATTATGTCCCTGCAAAAACCAAATACTCTGACAGGCGGCATAATCTACCTGGGAAACAAAGGCTTGAACATGCTCAAGCTCAAAGAACTTAATATGAGCATACCGCCCGCTTTCATCATTACAACGGAAGTATTCCGATGCCGCGAGATCATCGACTCGTTTCCGCCAGCCAATGAAAATTTCAGGGAAAAGTTAGAGCAGCACATCAAAGAGCTGGAGCAAATCACCGGCAAGCGTTTTGGCGATCCGGGCAACCCTTTGATCTTTTCCGTGCGCAGCGGATCATCGATTTCTCAACCGGGCATGATGGATAGCTTTTTAAATGTAGGTATGAATGAATCCATTGCCCAGGGATTAGCCGGTAAAAGCGCCAATACTTGGTTTGCCTGGGATAATTACCGTCGTTTTTTACAATGTTATGGCATGTCATTAGACCTTAAACGTGATGATTTCGACGCCATCATAGGCGATTTCAAACAAAAGCTGGGTATCCCGTTAAAAAGAGGATTTTCCGGGGACCAGATGAAGCAGGTTGCCCTGACCTATAAAAAACGTATTCAGGACGATGGACACCAGATTCCCTCCGATCCGAGACAACAGCTCTATCAAACCATTAATTCGGTAATGAACTCCTGGCATTCATCCAAAGCAAAAACCTACCGGACAATTATGGGTATATCCGACGATTGGGGAACCGCAGTCACCATACAAGTGATGGTCTTTGGAAATCTTTCCCAACTTTCGGGTTCGGGTGTGATCTTTACCCACAACCCGCGCTGGTCCGGTGAAAGCTTGAGCCTGTGGGGCGATTTTACTTTGGGCAATCAAGGAGAAGACGTCGTTGCCGGCCTGGTGCAGACCCTGCCCATTTCAATTAAACAACAGGAAATTGAAACGCGGGAAACCGACATTACACTGGAAACACACTTTCCCAACATCTATCACGCCTTACTCGAATTTGCCCAAACCCTTGTTTATCATAAAGGCTGGAGTCCCCAGGAGCTGGAATTCACCTTTGAGAGCCCCAGAGTCAACGACCTTTATTTGCTGCAAACCAGGGATATGTCCATCCGGGAAAGCAAACGCGTCCTTGCATTTGATCCTGTACAGAAAAAACAAGCCAACTATCTCGGGCACGGTATAGGCGTCAGCGGAGGCGCCATGAGCGGCCGCCTGGTCTTTGGTCTTGATGAAGTGGATTACTGGCGTACACAAGAGCCAAAAATCCCACTGATTCTTGTACGCGGAGACACGGTGCCCGATGATATCAAAGAAATTTTTGCAACCGACGGACTTTTGACGGCGCGGGGCGGGGTTACCTCCCATGCTTCAGTTGTAGCCCACCAGCTGGGCAAAACCTGCGTGGTGGGCTGCGCGAACCTGATCTGCGATGAAGCCAACCGAACTGTTGTTTTTGCCAATAAACGTTTATCTTCAGGCCATTATATCAGTATAGACGGAAGGGAAGGATCTGTTTATGAAGGACAACTGAAAATAGAGGAAGCTATTTGATCTATTCCAGCGACTGCTCCGCCGCTTTCGCTACGCGAAGCAAGGAGTCTTTGCCGGTATAAAAGATAAAGGAGCGCCTTATGCCTCAAAACACTATCCGAGTATTAGGAATAAACGGATTTGGAAGAATTGGCAAACTGACCTTATGGCATCATGTAGGCCGCAAATATTTCAAACAAATTGTCGTTAACATCGGGCGGCAAACAGGAACCAGCTTAGCCGATATCGCCCATTATCTCCAACGCGACTCAACTTACGGTCAACTGCACACGTTTTTACACGGATACTGCGCCAGCCCGGTGGTAGAAAATATCAATTATGATGAAAACAGCATGTTTATCAACGGCATCAAGGTCTATTTCCTTCAAGATTCCCGCAATCCGGAAACCATTGATTGGCGCGGACACCACGTCCGGCTGGTGGTGGAAACCACCGGTCAATTTCTTGACCCAACCGATTTTGCACAGAACTCAAAAAACACATTAAGGGGACACATAGTCGCCGGGGCGGAAAAAATCATTGTATCAGCGCCGTTTAAAATCAAACATGAAGACCTTTCAATGCCCGAGAATGCTGTAACAACTGTGATGGGTATTAATGAAAACGACTTTGATCCCCGAAAACATAAATTTATTTCCAATGCTTCCTGCACCACCACCTGCCTGGCCCATATGTTCAAGCCCTTATTAAACGCCTTTGGCGGCCAGCGTATCTTGTCCGCATCGATGGCGACTGTCCACGCTGCGACAGGTTCCCAACAAGTCCTTGACCGGCTGCCAAAAGCCGGAAAAAAGGATTTACGTAAAAACCGCAGCATCATGAACAACATCATCCTGACAACAACAGGTGCTGCCAAAGCGCTGGCCCTGGTCATTCCGCAAATGTCTCATATCGGTTTTATCGCCGAATCAGTACGGGTTCCGGTTAGTACCGGTTCTCTGATTATCCTGGTTTTAAGCATACAGGAAGGTCCTTCTGGACGGTCCGTGACCCGTGAGGCAATCAACAGTATTTACTCCGAAGCCGCTGCCAATGATCCCAACGGTTACCTGGTCTGCAGTGCAGAGCAAAATGTATCTTTCGATATTATCGGCTACCCGAAATCCGCCGCCATCATTGAGGCTCATGAGACTCACACACGAACCGCAGAGCTGACCATTGATCTTGCCAACGTACCCGCCATTGACGAATCGCTTTTAACACATTTGAAAAGCACCATCATTCGCCCCCAGGTGACCCAGGCGGTGATTTATGGCTGGTATGACAATGAAATGGGAAGCTACGTCAACATACTTGGCGACCGAACGGTTTCGGTGGCCGAATTAATGTAAGGGTCTTGGAAGATTCGAATATACCGTTATTGTGCCGGATTTCATGCTTCCAGGACTCTTTCCAGGAACTCTATAGACTACCGGTGACTGCCCCCTTACCAGGCGTTTTCGCTGGATAATCTTAAGCGAAAGACAAATAATCATCATTTTTTTTTTCGACTGTAAGGATCATCGCCTGCTGGCGACTCTTGAAGCAAGTCCAACAAAAACTATAAAAATAAAACTTTTTACTCAGGGGGGACGCCATGAAAAATTTACTCAAAAAAATAAGCATCATTTTCGCCATAACAGCAATTTTTGCCGTATCGGTCGCCAGCGCAGGTGATTACTATCACCACCGTGGTGAAAAAATAGATGCTCAACGATTTCAGGAAATTGAAACAGGCGGCGACCTTTAATATAACGCTGAAATTCAACCCAAAAGTCCGCTTTGCGCGGGCCTTTGGGTTGGGAGAAAATAATACTGCTTAAAAATTTTGCCGGATTACAATCATATTTTCTTTTTGACATAAACTGCCAGTGTGTTAAACCGGTTTGACCGATTTAATTTTGAATCGGCCAAATTATTAATGACGATTAGTTTAGGGACGTGGAAGTTGCAACAGATATGCTCATGCCTGCAAATGCGGGTTGGCCTGTTGACAAACAACAGTCTCAACCCGAATCGGGTGTAACTTACCCATTAAATTTTATTATTATGCAAGCAGGAGCATCTCATGACAGATACCTTTGACCAGCTGTGCCTCGAGCCCGGGCTGGTGGAAACCCTTTGTAAAAAAGGCTACGAAACCCCAACCCCCATTCAATCGGCCATCATTCCGGTCATGCTGGACGGACACGATATTCTTGGCCAATCTCAAACCGGATCAGGCAAAACAGCGGCGTATGCGTTGCCTATCCTGCAACGGCTCAAACCGGGCCGGCCTCACATACAAGCCCTGATAGTCGCCCCTACACGGGAATTGTCCATTCAGGTGGCTGAGGTTATCAGCCAATATGGATTTCGATCTAATGTCCGCTGCCTGGCCGTTTACGGCGGACAGCCCTACAGTCATCAAATCAATAGAATCAAACAAGGCTTGGACATTGTGGTGGGAACTCCCGGCCGCCTGTTAGATCTTATGCGCCGTAAGACCCTTGACTTCAGCAACCTGTCCAGCGTTATCCTGGATGAAGCCGATGAGATGCTCAGCATGGGATTCATCGACGACATTGAAGCCATTCTTAGCAAAACTCCGGCCCAGCGGCAGACCGGTTTTTTTTCCGCGACCCTGCCCAAATCCATTCACAGTTTATCCCAACGCTACATGCAAAATCCGAAAACCATTACCATCGGACGAAAACAAAGCACTGCGGATTCTGTTGAACAACGCTATTACATGGTCAATGAATCGGATAAATGCGCCGCTCTTACCCGCCTTTTCGAGACGGAACAGATCACCAGCGCCCTGATTTTCACCCGCACCCGCATCGCCACCAGTGAATTAGCCGCTGAATTGACCGAACGCGGCTTTACGGCCGAAGCGCTTAACGGAGATATGAACCAGAATGCCCGCATACAAGTACTGGAACGTTTTCGCTCCAACCAGATCAAGGTACTTGTGGCTACGGATGTCGCGGCAAGGGGCATTGACATAGATGACATTTCCCACGTTTTTAACTACAGCCTGCCCCAGGACCCTGAAATTTATGTTCACCGCATCGGCAGAACCGGACGGGCGGGCAAAAAGGGAATTGCCATTTCTTTAATTTGTCCCAGTGAACGTTGGCAATTGCGTAAAATTGAATCCTATATCAAGCAAAAACTCACCTCTTGCACATTACCTACCGAGCAGGAAATTCTGCTTCACCGCCAAAACCGGTTCACAGACCAACTGATGGTTTGGCTGCGGCGCGGCAGGTGCAACTTGGAGCGTGAGATGATCAGCAAGCTTTTGGATCAAGGGCACGATTTGACTGAAATTGCCGCCGTAGCCTTAAAACTGGCCCGGATTGATGAAAAGCAACGTCCCATTGCCCCCATTGGCGAAATAAAACTATCAGGCAAAAAACAAAAAAGAATAAAAAAAGAGTATTCAGACAATAAATGGCGGAAAAAACAAGTGGGGCAAAAATATGAAAAAAATTCTCATGAAAAGGATATGGTGAGACTTTCTTTGAACACCGGCAAGACGGACGGCGTGCAAGTTAACCATGTCGTTGGCAGCCTCTCGCGCCATACTGGCATACCTGGCCGCTGTTTCGGTAAAATCAGCATTCAGGGCAGGCATACCCTCGTGGACATTCCAAAAGACTTGATCAGCAAAGTATTAGCCCAGACCAAATCCTATCGGATCGGAAAACGGCTTATCGCGGTAAAGCGGGCCTGACCCCCGTGTCAGGCGGCCAGCAGACCGATTTGCATGCCTTGAACAATCAATATTGGTGTTGCCACTGCAAAAAACTCTGTAAAATAGATGATGCGGTATATATGCACCCGGCGCAGGATAGACGCCCCAAAGCGAAAATTTCATCACACAAGGTTGCCCCGACCTCCTTCATGAATGTCGAAATGATGCGCTTTTCAATGATGGGATCGTTGACCAGGCGAAGGGTTGCATACAAGGCGCCGCACATTCCTCCGGGAGCATTGCCGGAGCCGTGAGCCGCAAACTCTTCCACCACGTCTTTTTTATAATCAAAGAGTTTATGATATGCCCTCATAATCGATTGAGCACAATTATAACCTTCGATGCCCCGGTAAAAACCAACAGCCGCATTGTTAAAGATATCTTTGAAGCCATATCGATCTATCAACATTTTAATGATCTCAACATGAACTTGACTGATATGCTGAACACGAAACCCTGAGCTGTAAAAAATGGTATTCGGATGTAGACCGCTCCAAACCACTATGCCTCTAAAGCGCACATCCTCTTTGCCATCAAGCACTTCAGGCAGAACCACCCGAAGATCATGAATGGCGTCAACTTTCTGGGGCTGCTCGCTGAGCACCATCATACCTTCTGTATGTATATCAGCGACATGCCCAATTAATTTGTAATTGCTAATATCAAAAACACGTAAATGATACAGCAGACACTGGCGGGTTAATTTTCTTTTTTCGATCATGATACGTCGGTTCTCGAGGAATAGGAACTCAATAAATCCCTTTCCATGGCATAGGGTTTCCAACACATTAATGCTAAAAACCAATCACAAAATTAATCTCGAAATTAGTCACAAAATCGGTGATGCCAAACTGAACCATCTCAGGGGAGCAAATATGGGAGGTGAAATCTACATCAATGTCGAGTAAGTGGTGCTACTCATAAATCCATACTTATTTAGTCTGTATTATTATTAGGTTAATATTTGAAAGACTATTTTGCAACAAAAAAACTTTACCATAAATTAATAAACCATAAGCAAAATTTTACTTTTCATAAAAACAAACAGGAAATAAATTCCATTTTGGTAAAAAACATCACAATTAAAGGAATTTATCTTCAACCGGGCCGCACGCGCAACAAATCGTTTGAGCTTACGAAAAATTCTGCAAAAAGTATGCCCAAAATGCATATATCCGGTGACGGCGCCCGCACTTTTTTTGTACGGGGCCAATCACAGATGCTGCTATAACGTAGTGAAAAAATCGTTACCCTTATCGTCTACCAATATAAAAGCCGGGAAATCTTTTACGCTAATCCGGTAAATGGCCTCCATCCCCAGTTCGGGATACTCCAACAATTCTACATGAGTGATACAATCTTTGCCCAATCGGGCGGCAGGGCCGCCGATGGAGCCGAGGTAAAAACCACCATAGGTTTTACACGATTCAGTTACAACGGATGAGCGGTTTCCCTTGGCCAGCATTACCATTGAGCCGCCCTGCTCCTGAAAAATGGGCACATAAGGGTCCATACGCCCGGCAGTGGTGGGGCCAAATGAGCCGGAAGGATGTCCGTCCGGGGTTTTGGCAGGACCGGCGTAATAGACAATGTGATCTTTAAAATACTGCGGTAATGGTTGACCGCTATCTAAGCGTTCTTTAAGTTTTGCATGGGCGATATCACGGGCCACAATGATTTTACCGTTTAAAAGCAAACGGGTGGACACAGGATACTGCGTCAGGATCGAACGGATTTTATCCATGGGTTGATTCAGATCAATATTCACTGTCTCGGCGCCATCTTCCACGGGCTCAGGCAAATATTGGGCAGGATTGGTTTCCAGTTTTTCCAGAAATATTCCCTCACTTGTAATCTTGGCTTTGATGTTGCGGTCGGCACTGCAACTTACTCCGATTCCTATAGGGCATGAGGCGCCATGGCGTGGCAAACGAATAACACGCACATCGTGGCAAAAATACTTACCGCCGAATTGAGCACCGAGGCCAAGTTCACGAGAGCGTTTGAGCAATTGCTCCTCGAGCTCTAAGTCACGGAAACCATGTCCGGTTATGCTTCCACTGACGGCAAGCTGGTCGAGATATTTGGCTGAAGCCAATTTGACGGTTTTTAATGTCATTTCAGCAGATGTGCCGCCAACCGCAACGGCCAAATGATAGGGCGGACAAGCTGCCGTTCCCAGCCCTTTCATCTTGGCAACAAGAAAATCCACCAGCGTACCCGGATTCAGGACGGCCTTGGTTTCCTGGTAAAGGTAAGTTTTATTACCCGATCCACCGCCCTTGGCCAGCATTAAAAAATTATAGGTATCTGAATCGGTGGCGTACAGTTCAATTTGGGCAGGCAGGTTGCAGCCGGTGTTCTTTTCTTCGTACATGGTTAAAGGAGCATTTTGAGAATACCTCAAATTATTATTGGCATAAGCCTCAAAGACGCCTTTGGACAGGGCCTTTTCGTCATTATTGCCGGTCCAGACCCTTTGCCCCTTTTTACCGATGATAATTGCAGTGCCTGTATCCTGACACATGGGGAAAACCATTTCAGCCGAAATAACTGCATTTTTTAGCATTTCCAGGGCCACAAAACGATCATTGGCTGAACTTTCAGGATCGTTCAAAATATTGACAAGCTGTTTCAGGTGCTCAGGCCTGTAAAGATGGGCAACATCTTTAAACGCCTGTTGAGCCAGCACAGTAAGTCCCATGGGATCGATTTTAATAATCTGGCTGCCTTCAAAGGTACCTGTTGATACGTATCGATCCGTCAATTTCCGATAGGTTGTCTGATCCTCGCCTAACGGAAATAAGGTTTGAAAGGCGAATTTTGTCATAGTTGCATCTCCTTTGAGTAAAAAACGAGAACAAAAACTATCTTCCACAAACTGAAATAATCGCAGTTGATCATATGTTGCCGGGGTCAGGTCTGGCAAATCTTTTTGGTTGAATAAGATGTAAAAAATTATCTACCAGGAATGGATTATAAACCGATCCCCTTTTATTTAGTAAAACTTCAATTATGCTATCCTCGGATTGAGGAGCTTGATAGGGGCGGCGGCTGCGCATTGCATCGAATACATCTGAGACGGCAATCATCTGGCTGACGATGTGGGGCTTCCAAGTATTTTTTTTGTTCAAAATAGGATAACCTCTCTTGCCGTTGTAACAGATATGATGTTCCAAGGCTGCGATGAAAACCAGTTTGGGCATACCTTTTACTTTGAGAATATATTGAGCCCCCCGCAACGCGTGATCGCATAAAAGGGACCGCTCATCACCGGTAAGTTTCCCGGTTTTGTTAAGAATTTCATCAGGGATAAACATTTTACCAACATCATGCATAGCTGCGGCCAAACCAACTTCATAGAGTTTTTTTCCTTGCACTCCGAGACTTTCCGCTTGCATCATTGTAAGAATGCAGACATTGATGGCATGAGTAAATGTGTACTCATCGGAATCTTTCAAAGAAGCCAGCATTTCCAGAGGTTTGATGTTAACCAGCATTCCGCTGATAAAGCTCTGAATAACTTGTTTAAGATCATTAACGGAAAATTTTTGTTTGCTTTTTATACTTTTAAGAATGCCTTTCATTTCAGTTAAGCCAACGCCGTCAAGCATCCCCTTTTTTTTGATTTTTTTATAATTTTCAATTATGCTATTTTCACTGTCAATAGGTGATGAGGCATCGTTTTCATCCTTGCCTATGTCTATTTTGCCAAGAATAATACCACTGCTGCTGTGCAAAACATCTTTTTCAACGCTTGCCAAATCTTCAATGATTTTTTTTAATTCATTGATGGTAAGCGATGGCAAAAAACAAATGCTATCAACGGCGGCCGAACGCATGGTTTTGGAAAATTGCTTTAAATGAGGTGTTTTGGATACTATGATTTTATTGTCCAGGATGGTCTTATCTTCCAAAAAAATAAATTTTAGCTCAGATCGTTGATTTAAAATTTCTTTTAAGGCTTTAAAAGCGCGTTTTATGTTATCAGCGACTTGGGGGTGATTTGACGAGTAAAGAAGCTTGTTTGCAATTGCTGCATTGATATGATTTATGACTGAAAGCACTTCCATTAGACTTATCCTGATTCCGATCTTGTTATCGGCGGGGTTTGTGCCTAATCCTTGATGGTCACTTGCAAATCCCGCTGCCTCATGCAGCTTGATCAGTAGCGGTTTTTGTATTTTTTTTCAACAACTTCAAACAGCTGTTGCGTATATGATTGTCATGATTTTTTGCACCTATAAAGATTAAATCTTTTACATCCTGAAACCGGTACCCCGCCAGAGTTTCAAACAACGTCCGTTTAAGATTGATGTGATGCTTATGGAAAAAAGAAAACCGCTTGCCGGCTATTTTTTTCAATTCGGGCATACAGCACGGATCGCCAATCTGGCCTAACGTTTTTAAAGCCGCTATCTTGCATTGATAATTAGCGCCTTTTGACCATCTCCGCGATAAGTGCTCCCGCAGAACGGGTATTACCTCTCTGACTTTGTATTTTCCCGCCAAAAAAAAGTAATGGCTTGTATCATATGACCATGGACTGCTGATCATCCTGTCTATATATTCGATTCCCATATGATTTCTAAATTCTAAAAGCGCCTCCAGGGCCGCCAGGGCGATGTTGTTGTCCCAATGATCCAACAGCGCATAAAGATCTTTGCAAAACTCTTCGTTTCCCATTTCACGTATGATTTTAAGCATCAGGCAAACATAATCGCTCCGCGGATCATTGATGCGCACCAAAGCCTCCTTTGCGGCATTCATGCCAAAATTTTCCAACAAGGTCAATTTCTTGCGCCTGATTCCGGAGGATTCATCGTCTTCCAAGCTATCCAAAATCTCTCCGGCCGCGGGTTTTCCCAAACTTTTAAGCAAATTCTGCGCTCTTTTGCAAATTTCCTGATCTTGATCCAAAAGTGACTTGATAAACGCGCTAATAAATTCAGACTCTGTAAAGCTTTTCAAAACCAGCGCCAGGATCTTTTTTTTATCAGGATCAGATTGGTTAAGAAACTCTTTTTGACTGATTTGCAAAATTGTATGTAAGCAATCAAAAGATTTTTCATTGATCAATTCATCTTTAATAATAGTGAGTTGGCGCGCCCAGATACGATAATCCTGCTGATCCTTGCTCGCGGTCATAAGATGAACTAACGCCAGACAGGTATGACACGTAATTTTTTTATCATCCAGATGCTTTGCTATTTTTGAAATCCGGCCTTGCGCAGCAGCCTGTTTATCAGATGCGGGGACGCCTTTTCTCAGTACAGAATCATAGGGTTGATCTACATAAGTTTCATATGCTTCCCTATCGAGCAATTTTTGAAGAATACCCTTGCCAAATCCATTGGAACTCTTATCCGTCTCTTTATCTTGAGTTCCTGATTTCGCCAAGTCACCGATATTTTCCATCAAAGCGAGCAGGGACGGTGAAATTTCCTTACCGTCGTTTTTTGCATATTGCAACATATCAAGCGCAACTTCCTGCCCCAACTCATTAAATAACTTTGTTACGGCTTCATTGTTTTTTTGATCACATGCTACGTCAAAAGTAGTTGATAAAAATTGTTTTCTCTGCTCAGGACTAAACTCTTTGATCAACAAATCAAAAAAAGCCATACTTGATTGAAAAACCGGCACATCGCAATTTGCGCTGTCCTCCGGTTCAGCATCTCCGTCGCTGCCGGTATCATCGCTGATTTGCTCAATTTGATTCAAAACCTCGGACAGCATGGCGGGATCAGTTACAAACGAAAGATCCAGTTGATCTTTTTTAATCTGACCCGTGGACATTGCATTGTTTATTTTGCTCCAAATATTCTGGACTTGGCCGGAAATATCTTGACGGTTGATCTGACACTCGATGGTAGTGCTCAAACAACTGTAATCCAAAAACCGGATACAGATATGATCGAATTCCAATTTGTTTTCATGTTTCAATCCATTAGCTGACTGCTCACCCCCGCTATCAGAAAGACTAACCAAAAATTGAAATAATTCCTCCTGCTCAATACCGCTAAAAAAGGATATAGACGCAATTTCATTGTTATCAA
Organism: Desulfobacteraceae bacterium; assembly: GCA_024230435.1. Lineage (GTDB taxonomy): Bacteria > Desulfobacterota > Desulfobacteria > Desulfobacterales > Desulfosarcinaceae > UBA2230. The sequence goes on along the minus strand of JAAERL010000645.1, from coordinate 12,869 downwards.
AAAAGTTGAATATTTCCTTACAGGCGATGTTCTTGTCATCCAACTCATGGTCATCGGCCATAAGGCAATGTTGTCCTGTAGAAAGGATAAATTCGGATTGTTTTTTTAAAATGCCGTTTAATGAAATGAAGGCTTTTTTAATGTTTATCTGCACTTGTTCGTGGTGGATAGGATAAATGCGAATGCTTTTTCTGGCCGCATTCAATTGCGTAATGAAATTTTTTGACAAATCCAGGCGGGCCTCGCCCTTTTGGACGGCATCCATACCAGTATTTGGAGAATTAGAGTTCTGATTCATGGTTTAATGTAACAACCAGCCCTAAAACACTTCAGGTACTGTATAAATTTTAATTCTATTTTTAGTTTTTAACGCCGCCATCAGTACAATATAATAATAATTATTATTAATAGTATCAATTAAGTTAACATATCAAAAGTGCGGCCGCAAGGTTCAATATTGCTGCCTTGCATCCCTGAAAGGCGTTACCCGATAGTGCTCTCCGTTCGTCCAAACGGATATGGCGCCATGTAAATCCGTGCGCCAAATCCTGCTGCCGGTATCGGCCAAGCGCTTAAGAGTCTTTTGATGGGAAAATCCGATTTGATACCGGCGCCTTACGGCAATGATTGCCTCCCTGGCTCCCACGGCCTCAAGAAATCGGGAACAACCGGAGCTTCTGCTCCCGGAATTGGGGACATATAAAACCGTACTTTTCAGCGATCCTTGTTCAAGTTGCGCCACCAAATTTTTTTCGGCAACCGTGCCGATAGTGTTTGAAAATAAAAATGAAACCCGCCCATAACACACACGCAAAACAGGTAAATTCTTTTTAGAAGCTGGCCATTTATGCTTACTATAGCCAAAAGAGTCATCAGGTGATGAAAAAAATTCGAACATGACACCATTGCGAACAACATTCACGCCCAATGTTTCAAAATGTTGATGATCGATATTGCCCTGGTTGATCATCCTGCGCAAAATCCGATAGTCTTCATTTTGAACCGTGTGACGGCTGCTCCAGACTTCATTAACCTGAAAGTGTTCGAAAATATAGAACAGCCCTTTTAAACGCTCAGTGTCAGGATTGGATAAAATAACCAGATCCACCGTTTTTATTTTTTGATGCCATAAAAATGGCGCAACAATGCGCTGTGTTGCATCAAATGATGAAAAACCGCTTAACCCTGCGCCGTCTATCAATACTGTAAAACCGCCGGGTAATGTTAAAACATTGGCGCTGGAGGATCCCGCATCCAGCGTGACCACCTGCAAGTCTTTGCCGCTGTAGCGCTGGCTCCACCAATACGCTGCATCCATACTGATTAAAAAAAACAAGAAGCTGATCACCCAAATCCGATACGCACAGCGCCGCCAACCGGCAATAACAGCGAGCACACCATAATAGAGCACCATTTCAAACACGCCCGGCGTTATGATCTTAACTGCCGCCCAGGGCCAATGGGCAACAGCTCGCACAAAATACAAAACAATGTCGATAGCGTATGCAGCCACCTGCCAGAAAAATTGCGCAATGGCTTGATTGAAAAACGAACCTGCGACTCCAAGCAAACCGCAGGGAACTGCAAAAGAACCGGCCAGGGGCACCACCACGATATTGGCTATAGGCCCCACAAGAGAGATCTGGTTGAAATAATGGGCCGCAATAGGCAAAGTTGCAGCCATAGCCAGCATCGAAATTTTAAAAAGCGTAAAAACGTGTTGTTTTACCCAAATCAACCAGCTCTTTTGCTCCGGGGCATCTTCAGGCGCAGATGTGATTAATGCATTTAATCCAAGCAAAATAAAAAGAACCGCACAAAAAGATAGCTGAAAGGATATGCTCAACACCGAGACAGGCGATACCAGGACAATCAATAAAGCCGCCACTGCAACCGAATTAATTGCATTTTGACGGCGGCCGATCCAAAAAGCCATCAAATACACCAGCACCATGACAACACTGCGCTGGGTTGAAGCTGACAACCCGGCCAGAACACCGTAGCCAATTGCCCCTGCCAGCGCAGGCAAAGACGCCGCCTTGCGCACCCAGCCGCGGTTTGTAAGCCACGGAATCCATGCAAAAAACGCGCAAGAAAGTAAAAAAACAACATTGGCGATCAATCCGATATGAAGACCTGAAATAGCCAGCAAATGCCCTACCCCAGCCCTGGAAAAAGCTTGGCGCAAAGCTTCGGGCATCTGTTCACGGTCACCTATAAGCAGCGCCTTCAAAACGCTGACAGTGTCATCGGATCTGCCGGCCAAAGCGTGTTGCATCAATGCCGACAATTTCATTCGCATGGTATCGATGGCATGTTTTATGTCAGGCAGCTTAAACCTTCGGGCCAAGCATTCAAGACTGCCTTTTGAAGCGTAAACGGTTGCATAAATACGCTTAAATGCCATAAAACGCACATAATCAAAGCTGCCCGGATTTCCAAAATTGCGAATATCCCTCAAGTGGCCTTTCAAGGCGGCCTTGTCTCCACGCTCCAAACCGGGCGCAGGAAGCCGGACTGTCACTTTGACCAATCCGGTCACAAAATGATCCCTTTGAGCCTGTGTAATTGAACTGACGTTGAGCACAAAGCTAAGTGTTCCATCCCGGTATTCGGGCTGGTTATCAACGACACCTGTAATTTTCCATTTTCCCTGGTTCACAAACCTTGAGACGTGGTTTTCTGGCAATGCATCCGGCAGGTAGGGCTGAATGGTAAAATAACCCACAACAAAACAAAAAAATAAAACCGGCCACAAACACGGATGTTGACGCCTTACGTGCAAAACAATCAAAAAAAACATCCCGGCCAGCAAAGCCAATGCCCAAATAAAACTGATCTGAAATTGCACACCAAATGCAATCCCGCTGATTGCAGCCGCTGCCGCAGGCACAAGAGGGCGCCGGATACTATTTTCCTTCGAATGGGAACCAACTAATGGTAATTTTTCAAATGAAAGTTGTTCAGCCACCATGCAGCCTATTATTACGCTCTAAATAGTGTTCATCGGCGATTTTAAAAAATTATGCCAGTGATAACAGTAAGTTGCCTTGACGTCAAGTTGGAAAAAATATGCCTGGGCAAAGTTTACCTTCACCGGCTAATCTGAAACGTTTTGTCCGGAATGAACTTTTTTTTCTCGCGTTTTGCCGGGCTATTATTTATTGTTAGGGTCAATTGGAAATTGAAACTGCAAGCCATCACAAGTCAACAACCCCTGGGCTAAAGACCGAGGGGCTTGAGAGTATCCGCTTATAATGCAAAGCATACCCAGCTTTCCGCCATTGCAAATATTTCGAAAATTGAAGCAGGAAAGTACATTTCGAATTTGGAAAGATCACCATGAACTCCAAAAGCATTTTTGGAAGGAAAGAACATTTTGGAGTGATGAATATTTTTATTGTTCGATTAGAAAAGCGTCAATTGATACTGTAAGCAAATATATTGAAATAGCACAGAAGCGATTCATAAAGATTTGGGTTCAAAATCAAAGCGGCGTCAATTTTCAAACAGCAGATATACTCAAGTATTTCTAAACTTGATTTCAAAGCCGGGCTTGGGGCAAAAGATAATTTTAAAATAAATTGTATTTTCTTTTACATCTTCCACGACATTAAGAGCCTGTTTGGGAATTATTAAATCGGCTGCAAAAGCTAAATTTTCTATTTCCCAAACAAGCTCTAAGGAGTAAAGATGCGTCTTTATTTTTTACACCGTCTGTGTGCGATTTTTGGGACTTTTTTGCTCTTTTCGCATGCCGGTGCTGTTGGGGCAATTGCCTGGCAAATGCCCGTGCAAAAAAAACTGGTTGAATTAACCAATGTCAGCCGCCATCCGGTGCTGATTTCTTATTACACGTATTTTATCGACGGCCTTGAAGAACCCAATCGTATTCAGGATGAAAAGTCCTGGCTGACCTATCCCGCCGCTGAAGACGCGGACCTGTTGGCCCACGCCGCCTTTGAGTCGGCCGTTCAAGCCCGCAGCAACAATAAGGACACTCAGGCGGCAAGACTTTTGGGACGTTGTGTTCATTTCCTGCAAATACTGGCAGACCCGACACTGGTCCTGCAAGACAAAGCCTTTATTCACTATAAACCCATTGTGCGGCGATGGGCATTTGAAGAAATCACATTGATACACGATGCGCTGCAACAACAAAAAGGGACTAATCGCGCCTACCGGATAACCTTGGATAAAATGAACCGCCGTCTGAAAAAAGCCGATTGGCCGGAGCTGACAAACGCTGCCAACGCCTCCAGGCAAGCCTTGTCCAAAGCCATGGCGCAAAGCTTACAAAAACAGGGACCGGATGCCCGCCAAGCCATACAAACGCTCTTTCATAAAGCGTTTGCGTCCACGGCAGCCCTGCAAGAAAGGCTTCTGGCATTGTTTTCGCAAACCGATGATAGAGCGCCGGTTCCCGAGCCTGTGAAGTCTTTCGGTACGCTTAAAACCAGCAAAAATTTTATTGTTGTGAAAATATGGGACACTTCATGTGAAGACGGTGACCAAATTGATTTAGTCATCAACGGGCACACGTATTTATCAGGTTATACTCTCAAAAAGGCTCCCAAGAGCATTACCGCCACGCTTCCCGCATACGGCGGCGAGCTTGTAATCAAAGCCGTCAACAGCGGCTCGGATTGTCCCCCCAAATCCAAACCGCTTACCCATGTATCATTAGGTATTGGCCTTTCAGGATCAGTCAAAGCCTTTTCAGGCAATTGGCTGATCCGGCAAGGCGAGTCCAAAAGCATTGCAATATCAGTGGTTCATTAATCCAGGCCAATCTCCCAATTCCAATCGCCGGGACGTTTTTTTATGGAAATGCCGCTTGGTATGGGTTCATCCAAATGTATTAATAATCCGTAGCCCATGTTGATCAGGTCATTCTGGACTTTGCGAAGATCCAGGAGCCAGTTTGGATAGGCCCAGTAAAGGCTTCCGTGTTTTTGAACCCATCCGGCTTCACCGCGCGGACTGGTAAAAGGCTGACCAAGCTTGAAGTTGTGCGCCAATGTCCGGGATACGCAAAACGGCCAGTTCCCGAATACAACAACGCCTAAGGGTAAAACGCTTTTCGCCGCTAATGCTTTTAGATCAGCGCGGGCAAGTTCGGGGCTGACAATCACCCCGCGTCCGCCCGCAAGTTTAAAAGCCCGGATAGCCATGGGGTTGCTGAAATTACAAAATGGCCCGCCCCATAAATTCAGGCGCCCCAAACGCTTGAAAAAAACCATTTGCCAGGGTGCATTGAGCATAAAACGGCGGGCTCCCTTAGCCCTGAGCATTATAATGGTTTTTTGCCATAATTCTGTTTCTTCAGGCCAGATTACCGGCGGCAGCCACCACCAGGCTTGCTCCATCTCCGCGGCCGGCATCCGCTTGACAAGCTCAGGATTCAGCCATAAGGCCAGGCTGGTTTTACGCATATGCTCACCGGGCTTGCGCAACACATGCATTAACCGGTAATCGGGTTTTCTTGCCGCGGCCGGAGGCAATCGCAGGGCGAAATAAGAATCATTGATAGATAAATCGCCGTTAGTCGCCAGTTTGCTGGCCATGCTTTGAATCTTCTCATCTAAAGCAGGCTCCCGGCGGTCTACAAGAAAAACAGACGTACCTTTTCCGGGAAGACGGCCCAAGGAGGGATCAAAATAATATTTGCCATGCTTGGGAACAAATTTGGAAAGCTTTACAGTTTTGTGCCCATCATCATCTTCATACCCGATACGCAGTCTGTCTCTGGCAAGCAATTCAAAACGCGGCTCAAGATAGGGTTTATCTTTAGAGCCTTGGACAACACCTGCAAAAAGGCCGGAGCCGGTGTGCTCACTGGTGTCAATGGCCTTCTGGGGTCTCTGGGGCAAAAATCCATAATGGGTTCCCAGCCTGCCAAGCGAACGCTCCAGCAACTGTACGGCGGCTTTTTTAAGTTGGGGATCCCGGCCTTCATCACGCAGCATTTTATACGCCGTCACCGTATAATACACATAATGAGGCCCTTTTTTCCGGCCCTCGATTTTCCAGGCCCGGATGCTTGGTATGGGGGCCAGCGATTTTACTAAAACATCCAGACTGAAGTCCTGGCAGGAAAAATATCGCTCAGACACTTGTTCCTGTGCATAGCGACGGCGGCAAGGCTGTACGCAGCGCCCCCGCAATCCGCTTTTGCCTCCCAGCAAACTGCTCCAGTAACACCTGCCAGAGACACCATAGCATAGAGCGCCGTGGACAAAGAGCTCCAAGCCCATATCCTGGGGGCAGGCTTGCGCCATGAGTTTGATTTCATCAACATTTAGCTCGCGGGGCAAAACCACCCGCTCAATCCCATAGGTTTTACCCAATCCCTTCAATGCCTGGGGATTGGTCACATTGGCAAGCGTAGATAAGTGAAGCTGGCCTTCAAAGCCCACCTGCCGGGCCAGAGCGCCAACGGCAAGGTCCTGTATAATCAATCCGTCCGGACGAAGATGCCTGTTGATAACGTCCAACTGGCGGCCCAACGGTTGCAGCTCATCCGGTTTAACCAGTGTGTTGAAGGTCAGGTACAGCTTCACACTCATTTTCTTCGCAAGTTCAGCCAGCGGGATCAGCTCCTCTAAACTAAAATTTACAGCGGCCATGCGGGCTGAGTACTTTTTTAATCCACAGTAGATTGCATCGGCCCCTGCCGCCAGGGCCGCCAGGAATGCATCACGGCTTCCTGCAGGCGCGAGGATCTCCGGTTTCGGACCCGGAAAACTTCCGGCTTTTCGTGTAACAACGCGCTTCATAATACCCTTTCGCTCATGGTGATTCTTTCTCGTTGTTCAGACTTATGTAAGATGCAAATCATCCAATTACTGCGCCGTAATTTGGGCTCGTTCCCACGGTGCATCACTGGATGCATCCTGATTGTCTGCGCCCATTGGCGTTACAGACGAAACCGGATTCAAGAACAAATAAGATTAATTCAAACAAGGTTGGTTGATTTGCATCTTCCACGGCCATTTTTCATCTATTGCGGCCCACTTCTATACCCGGTTGTTGATCCCGTCAAGGATTAGTCAACCTAAACGTTGCAACGTCAGCCGTAATTTCACATTCTTGGCAATGGGAATTAAATAAAGCAGACGAAGATTGCGCTTAGATTCTGGTTCCTTAAGCAAGGCTCGTCAGCAGGTTGCATACTTGTTATAAGTATTCGGTCTTTCATGCAACACAGCAGCCGTTCCAAAAGACAGGCAACAAGGTTCACTTTATTAATTTCACATTCCTAACCTATCCAAGCTTGCTGAACAAGTGTTGTTTAGTATATTGATTCTTACGGCGATAAATGATTGTCCCCGGTAAAAGGCAAGCTGGTCCGAACCGAAAGGAAAAAAACATATGAAATTAGCAATAAGCGGTAAAGGCGGCGTGGGTAAAACCACTTTTTCATCCATGATAATCCGATCCTTTGGCGATATGAATAAAAAGGTATTGGCCATCGACGCCGACCCCGATGCCAATTTGGCAACTGCGTTGGGAATTCACGACGCCGAAAACATCATTGCCATTGCCGAAATGAAAGATATGATTTTCGAACGTACAGGCGCCAAGCCCGGCTCCATTGGGGGCTTTTTCAAACTCAATCCCAAGGTAGACGACCTGCCTGACACAGCTTCGGTAAAAAAAGGAAATATCAAACTCATGCGTCTGGGCAGCGTTAAAAAAGGCGGAGCAGGATGCCTGTGTCCTGAAAGTACACTGCTCAAAGCTCTGGTGATGCACATTGTACTGGCCCGTGACGAAGTGGTCGTAATGGATATGGAAGCGGGTATCGAGCACCTTGGCCGCGCCACCGCCAAAGCGGTCGACAAACTTATAGTGGTGGTCGAGCCCGGCCGGCGAAGCATTGACACCGCAGAACGTATTCGACGCCTAGCCACGGAAATCAACCTGAAAAACATCGCCGTGGTGGGCAATAAAATCCGTTCCAGCCGGGATGAGGACTTTTTGCGAAAACACTTGTCCGATTTCGATATCTTAGGATTTTTACCTTACGCGGATGAACTTGTCGAAGCCGACTTAAACGGACAATCGCCCTATGATGTGGATTCTACGGCCAAAGATCGCATCCGGCAGATTCTTGCGGTGCTTTAATGTCAAACTCACACCGCCGCTTTGGCGGGCACGGCGCGTATCGTCACCGGCGTTCTTTCAAACCAAATACGAAACGGCCAGCTTTGCGCCCCGGTGCAGACGCTGCGCTGAAAAAAATTTTTGGAGGCATAGGCGCTCCAGAGCCGCAACCTTTTAACCCGGACCCTTTTCAACTCAAGGCTGTTGAGGTTGTTCTTGATTCGGATTGCCTGGTTTCCGCGCCCACCGGCGCAGGCAAAACCTGGATCGCGCTTCAGGCCATTACCCGGATTCACCGGCAAGGCGGCCGGGCCTGGTATGCCAGCCCTCTCAAAGCCCTGACCAATGCGAAAATGGCCGAATTTTCAAATCATTTCGGAAACGGCCAGGTTGGCATCCTTACCGGTGACCGCAAGGAAAACGCTGGTGCGCCCATTATTGTGGGCACCACGGAAATCCTTCGCAATCAGCTTTACGACGCCATGCACAAGGGTGAAAAAATCAACACTGATTTTGTTGTTCTCGATGAAGTGCACTATTTAGGCGATCAAGACCGGGGTGTTGTATGGGAAGAAACGATCATCTATCTGCCACATCGAATCCCCTTGCTGTTGCTCTCTGCAACCATTGGTAACGATCAACAGCTTGCGGATTGGATGACCCATATTCGTAAAAGGCCCTGCCGGGTGGTGCGTGAAACCAAGAGACCGGTACCGCTTCATCCTATTTTTTTACATCCCAGCGGCACGCTGTTGCCCTTGTTGTCAAAGCCGGGCTCCCAAACCAAAGACAAGATATTTAAAAAAGTAAACGAATACCTGACCTCAAAAAAAGCGCCCCGCTTGGGACCCCCCGGCAAGTTGCCGCCCTTTGGCGAGTTGCTTGCCATCCTGCGAAAATATCATCTGCTGCCGTCCATCTTTTTTCTCAAATCACGGGCTGATTGCGATTATGCCCTGCAACTTTGCCAGGAAAACAAAAGCAGGGACCCGGACCGCAACGCTGCCCGCAACCGCCGCCTGGCCGAGCTGTCGGAACAGTTTCCTCACATCCGGCGTCACCGCCAGCATTGGATGGTTGAACATCTGGCAATAGGCTCGCATCACAGCGGACAACTGCCGGCCTGGAAACTGGTGCTCGAAACCCTGATGAGCGAGGGACTGCTGGATGCAATTTTCGCTACTTCCACAGTTGCCGCGGGAGTGGATTTTCCGGCGCGCACGGTTGGCTTTCTCAACTCGGACCGCTTCAACGGCCGGGAATTTGTTCCCCTGGACACCACGGAACTGCTTCAGATGACAGGACGCGCAGGACGCCGCGGTAAAGACAAAATCGGATTTGCCATGATTGTGCCCGGCAAGTACATGGATGTACGCAATGTTGCGCGGTTGTTCAAGTCTGCGCCTGCGCCTATCTATAGCCAGATCAGAATTAACTTTTCCATGTGCCTGAATCTGCTGCTTTCCCACACTCCCAAAGAAGTAAAAAATTTGCTCGAACGCTCTTTTGCCGCTTTCCAGTTCCAATCCAAAACCGATTCCCATGGCGATACGGTCCAGGATTTTCTCTGGCAGGCCTTTCTGCGCCACCTGGAATTTTTACGCGTTACCGGATTTGTGGGCCCCAACAACCAGCTGACCGAAGACGGATTGTGGGCTTCCAAGTTAAGAATCGACCAACCTTTGCTGGTGGCCGAATGTCTGCGCCAGGATCTACTGCCACAATCCGATCCGGCCCTGCTGGCTGCGGTAATGGCGGCTTTTGTCAACGAAAAGGAAACAGACGAACACCTGGAAAAAAAGCATCTGCCAAAACAGCTGACTGCTTGCATTAAAAAAATCGTGCGCGGATTAAGAGGTTTTGCCAAATATATGCAAGTCCGAGGCTTTGATGTAAGACCAATATATTACAAACCAGCTCTTACCGTATGGGCCTGGGCAAGCGGGCAGCCATGGGAAAAAGTCGTCCAGAACAGCCAAATGGCCGAAGGAGATCTGGCCATGCTGATATTACGCACGGCTGATAATCTGCGCCACCTGGCCTGGCTAAAGCAAACATTTGCCCAGATGTCGGCAAACGCCCGGCAGGCTGTGGAACTGATCCTGCGGGACCCGGTAATGACGCAATACTCGGAAAGCGCCCCGGTTAAAGAAAAAACAAAAGACCCAAATAATTGATGACTCGCAATCGGCGATTGGCTTTTTTGATTGGTTCAGAATATGGCGCAGGTATCTCAAATGAGAAAATGAACGCAATTAGCTGCGCAGCAAAATCGAATCGGGTTTATTAAATCTGGATCTGCCGGCGTTAGGGTCGCGGAAAAATTGTTTTGTCCCAACTGAATTGTCTATGGGCTCGTCTTCTGCGCCAATTGGACAAAATATTTTTTCCGGGGCCCTTAGACTTAAAGTGAACCAAAATGAGTTTTACACTAAAAAATGTAGTTCCTTGGGGAAGGTCGTTTGACGAGTATGTTGCTATGTTTTCCCTATCAGGCGCTGATCTTCGCAAAAGAATATTAGGCTGCGGCGATGGGCCGGCATCTTTTAATGCTTTGCTTTCCATGCAGGGCGGACAAATTTTATCCGCGGACCCGCTTTATCGATTCTCACCTGAAGACATTCGCAATCGAATAAGCGAGACATATGCGAAAGTAATGGAGCAGATGCGAAAAAATAAGCATGAATTTATATGGACAAGCATCAAGTCGGTGGAAAAACTTGGGCAAATACGCATGGCCGCGATGGACAAATTTCTGGCCGACTATCCGCAGGGCCTTGAGCAGGGGCGCTATTTAGAAGGAAAGCTGCCGCATCTACCGTTTGCTGATCAGGAATTTGATCTGGCTGTATGTTCGCATTTTCTCTTTCTGTATAGCGAACAATACTCTGATAGTTTTCACGTTGCGTCAATCCGGGAACTATGCCGCGTCGCCAGTGAGGTGCGAATTTTCCCGCTGCTCGAACTTGGGTCAAAAATATCACGTCATCTCCAGGTTGTCATCGATAGCCTATCTTCCATGGGGTATCTTGCGACCATCATTCCTGTTTATTATGAGTTTCAGCGGGGTGGTAACAAAATGATGAAAATAAGGAGTGTCGAACCCGGCAGGGGCAATCAGGACGCAGAAACCGGCTAAAAGGTGCTCGTGGCCGAGGTACACTGGAAAAAGAAAAGCCTCCTATATTCGGAATAATCCAACGTTGCGGAGAAGTTGTGATTAAGATGCTTGACAATGTCAAACAGGTCACTATCTGGCCCTTGATAGAAAATACTGTAAAACCTGGCAGCATGATCTATACTGATGAATACGCCATTTATAACCGCCTGGAGGATTGGGGCTACGAACATAAGAGCGTAAATCATGGGTCTGATGAATTTGCAAGAGATGAGGATGGCGACGGCCACTGTGAAGTTCACGTCAATACAATGGAAGGTTTTTGGTCTCCTTTAAGAAGCTGGCTACATCCACATAGTGGCATCTCACAGGAAAAACTTCTTTTTTATCTCGGATTTTTTGAGTATGTTCATAATGTGCGTAAACGAGGAAAAGCCTTATTGCATTCCTTGATTGAGGTGATAGTTAAATAAGACCCTGGAATCCAACATGAGCCTAAAACGTTAGGCAATAACAATATAGTATGGAGATAAAGTGACATTTCATATAGCTAATAGCTGGGAAGAACGGAGTCGACAAATGCAGTCCGTGAAAGATATATGCAATAAATTAATTGAGGAAATTGATAAGTCAAATGAAGATGCTCGCACTCAAGGGGTAATACATATTAGGCAGTTCTGTAACACTTTGGCTCTTGTTCCAATAAAGCTTACACAAAATGCCGAGTTAAGTAATAGCAACAGGGAACTTATAGCAATGATGCTAGGGCTTCAAGATAGAAATGACCTTAAGTGTTTGTTAACAGACTTAAACAAAAATTCAAAAGTTAGCTTTGTCACTATGGTTCAGTTTGCGTTAGAAACCTGTATGGGAAATATATTAGATTCTATGCCAAATCAGCAAAGACAAAGTACCTTCTTCGGAAAGAGCAAGGATTTAATATCTAGTTGTAATATAGAGCAGGCCGAACATAAACATAAAGTCTTTCAAGTTCTCGCTAAAATCCGAAATTCTCTTCACAATGGATGTGTCCATAACCGTCCCTCTTGTTTGATAACCGTAGACGGTGAAAAATTTGAGTTTGTGAATGGGGAAAGGGTTTCATGCGCAAGTTGGAGTCACATATTTTTTGCTCTATGTCGCTCGCTGGATATTTTTCGAGAGATTCTTCTCAGCCAACAAGTAAATTTAATCCCATTAGTTTTAGAGCAGGGGGTCGTTGAAAATGCCTAACAAAGCAAATTAACTCGGATGCAAATTCCGCTGCGCTCCATTTGCACCGGTTATTTGCAGCGTTCTCAAGCATGCATCGGATTAATTCATGCCAGTTATAAATCCCAGCATGGTTTTGAATCAACTTTCCGTTTTGGAAAGTTTTTTATTTTCCTCTTTTGAAGATTTTGGATAAAAGTAAAGTTACCACTCTTCATAGATAGGAACTTGCTTTTTACGTAGGCAAGTATGCCGGTAGCGTGATTGTGTGCCGGCGTTAGTGTCTGACACAAGTGTATCAAAAAATTTTGACCAATATGTAGAACGAGACAAAATGTTGCGTATTTACTCAATTTTAGGCAACAAGTCATCTGTGTGACGAAAGGACAAAGGCCGTCATCGTTATGATTGGATGCAATAATCGATGGGC
>JAAERL010000644.1 GCA_024230435.1 Desulfobacteraceae bacterium | reverse complement strand
TTCATTTTACGAACCGTAAAAAACACATATTTGCCATATTTTCAAGATAATACGTCGAATGGAAAAACTTGCAACCAGTTAAAAAGGTATGTTGAGCGGAGGCGGGATACACACTGGGTTTTCTGGCATGAATTCACATCCAACAAGACAAGGGAAAAAAAGATTGGTCCTTACACAGATCGCAAAAGAATTATGAAAACATTATGCAAAAAAGCAGGTGTTAGATATTTTCGATTTCACGCCCTTAGACATGCAAGTGCCTCTGTGATGGATTCAAAAAATGTTCCGATCGGATCGATTCAAAGAATTTTGGGACACGAGATTAGGACAACAACTGAAATCTATTTGCATAGCATTAGTGGAACAGAGCGTGAGGCAATTAGTGTTCTTGAGTCAGAAAATAAAAAGTCCCTCACAAAGTCCCTCATGGGAGAATTGAAAAGGGATGATTAATTGATGTAAGTGACTGATTTTATTGGTACGCCTGGCAGGATTCGAACCTGCGGCCTACGGATTAGAAGTCCAATGACTTGAAAATCACTCTCGGTAATTTAGCTTAATTTAGCATATAAAACAATAGTTTAAATTGAATGCCCTCAGTGTTTAATTTCATCTAAAATCATCGAAAATCACGCACCAAGCTCCCAATACGCTCCCAATTTTTAATTGACAAACCCTTACCAATAAAGCATTTATTGAGATAAATAAAATTTGGGAGCTTCATTGGGAGCAATTATGCCAACAGAATTGATTAAAGTCCTGAAATATCCAGGGGTCTATTACAGGAATTCGTTGAAAAAAAAACACAACGGCAGACCAGATAAATGTTTCTATGTGTCATACCGCAATGGGGCTGGCAAATTTGTCCGGGAAAAGGTGGGATGGGCCAGCGAAGGCTACAGCGCCGAGATGGCAACACACATCAGGTTCGAACGTCTTAGAAAGATTCGGCATGGAAAAGAGCTACCCGACCGGAAAAAAAAAGAGCTGACCTTCGCTCAAGCATGGAAACGGTACGATCAATGGCTTGAGACTGGCAGAAAACACACCTATGACGACCGCAACAGGTACAAAAACCATATAAAGCGCAGGTTCGGATCCAAATCCTTGAGCCAGATCACCACCGACAATCTTGAAAAATTTAAACAAGATTTGCTCACTAAAAAGCAGCTTTCGCCGGCGACAACCAAGCATGTGCTTGTCATCATACGTCAGGTTTACAACAAGATGAATGCCTGGAAGCTATACAATGGAAACAGCCCCACTAAGGGCTTGAAGATGCCCAAACTTAACAACAAACGAGTTCGTTTTTTGACCAAGGAAGAAGCTGATAAGCTCCTTGAAGCGGTCAAAAAAAAGAGCCATCAAGTATGGGAAATGAGTCTGCTTAGCCTCCATACCGGCATGAGGGCTAACGAAATATTCTCGCTTCTTTGGGGCCATATCAATTTTCAAAACGCAAGTATCCACATTGCAGACCCGAAAGGTGGCCGGCCAAGAGATGCCTATTAACTGGTTGCAAGTTTTTCCATTCGGCGTATTATCTTGAAAATATGGCAAATATGTGTTTTTTACGGTTCGTAAAATGAACCGATGAAAAAGGATGCTACGATGACACAGTTTGCCGCAAAGCCAGTAAATACAAAGAT
>JAAERL010000643.1 GCA_024230435.1 Desulfobacteraceae bacterium | reverse complement strand
TTGTGCTTCCCGGTAAGTTGTCAAGGCTGTTAAGTTTTCGGGTTTCAACAGTAACCATCTGTTTTTCAAAAGAACTGAAGATAAATTATGACAAATTGAAATTTTTGTCAAGATAAAAATTTCAATTTGTCATAATTTTTAAAAAATAATTTCGAGGTGCGGAACCGATTCCTGCGATATCACGCAAATATGGTTTTTTTGTCCAATAAAACTTGGCGCAAACCCTTTATTCTCATGTTTTTTAGGGGAGGAGGTCAATTTTTAATCAGGAATAATCAGTTGCAAAAGATAATGATAATCGTTAGATTCAATCGCTTTTTGGAGAATCGGTAAAAATTTTTTAAAGGGCATTTTTTTGAAATAGTTTTTGTTAAGGATTTTGAATTATAAAATTGAAGGGAAAGAATAGTGTGGCCGGGGATTGACAAAATTATTGATTTGCTACCCAAATTGTCAAAAAGCTTTTTTGTTACTATTTGTTTGATTGCAGCAGCTTTTTTGTTTTTCCCACAAAATATTTTAAACAAGCTTAGCTTATTGGAATTTAAAGAGAAATATGGTCTTTATATCGGTATAACTTTTTTATGCATTTCTGTTTATCTGGTTGTTGATGGTTTATTCCATATAGGAAAAAAAATATGTGATAAGATTGATTGGCGAAAAAAAAATAACGAGATAATTAAAATTCTCCAAAATTTAGATCCCTTTGAGCAGGGGATTTTAAGAGAATTTTATTTACAAGATAAAAATACAATCACATTAGTTATAGGTAAAGACTCTGTTGAGGGGTTGTGTAATCGTGGCATTTTAGAAAGGTTAAGTTATACTGATAAGACAGGTATATTTGCCAATATGAAAATATCTGATTTTGTCATCAAGCATTTGACAAAGGAGCTTTTAGGATTTCCTAAAATCAAACCGACACAAGAAGAAATTAAATTTCTATGCGATAATAGACCTCGAGTTACATGCATACCGAATCTGTCTGCCCATCAGATAAAAACAAGGGCATGTCCAGAGAAATTAAAATAACACCAACTTGGGGTACGGGGACTATTCGTGTAAAATTGTGTCATAAGGTTTAAATTTAATAACAAAATCAGTTAGATAAACTTCAAAAAACTTACAAGCTTTTCCTATTGATTTTAATTTTTGAGATTCAATAAAATCAATGGATTACGCTCGCGATGAGGGCACTATGGCATAATTTTGCACGAATAGTTCCCATACCCCACTATGCCCAACGTGGCTTTTGAGGTGCGGAACCGATTCCTGCAATATCATGCATTAAGGAAAAATACACGGCAGTTGTTATGTGTGTATTCAATTAACTGGTTGCAAGTTTTTTCATTCAGCGTATTATCTTGAAAAAAATGCCCTATCGGACTTTTCGAGAGTTTGGGCAAAAGACCCCAAATCGTGATCATAACGCAGCGAGAAATGTTTTGCGTATCGGGCTGGATACGTTAACGCCGCAAGGCGTTTAGATGCCCGGCAATTTATTGCCGGGAGCAGTCATCCTATCTGTTTCATTACAGACAAAATATTCGCGAAGAAATTTCACAGCTTTATTTTTTGCCTGATCTGGCCGTTCAAAATAATTTTGAATGCCTACGCCGACCCAGGTTTTGCCAGAAAAATGAACTTTCCAGCGCCACGGGAACGATGGATACTTTGTAGTATATTTAACCTCAATCATATTATTCTCCTTTTTCCTATGAGACGATAGGCAATTTATGCATCTTTAAAAACATCTCTTCGCAAACGCTCTGCTCACATAACCGCAGTATATAGTTTTGAAGCCCGTTCCCATCTGCCTTCATAATAACGTTTTCTATTTTGCCTAACTCTGCATCTTTTACTTCGTTCAACATATTCAGAGCGTTCGTGATGATATAATCATCATCAGCCATCAAATCTATATCGCCAGGATCTAATTGTAATAAAAATTTACCTGTTAAACCATTGTAAACCAAAACATAATTGCTCCACTCTTTTTTGTCTTTATCGGTACTTTTTAGCTCGATTAAGGCATTTATTAGCGTTTTACGGTCAATTTTCATTCTCATTTGTCCCCTCGCTTAAGGTTATGTTTTTTAAGCCAATTGTGCAAATTGGCCTCGGTTGTTTTATAGCGATTTGCAATGAATTTTTGAGTCGAGCCATTTGCCAGCAGCGCCTCAATTTCAGGACGGTATTTGTCCAGTTTGCTCTTTCCTGGACCTTTGGGCCTTCCTAAAGGCTTACCTGCCGCTTTTCTTGCCCGTAGAGCCTCTTTAGTGCGCTGTGAAATCAGGTCACGCTCAATCTCTGCCGCCATTGAGAACGCCATCGCAATAATCTTACTTTGGATGGTCTTGTCTAGGTGCCAATTGCCCTTTACGGCGTAAATATTGATCCCTTTCTGGCTGGCTATGGATAGGATTTCCATGCACTCAAGCATGGACCGGCCAAGGCGTGACAGCTCACTGACAATGATATTATCGTTGTCAGTAAGCTCATTTAAAATATCGGCAATTTTTCTTTTTTTCCATGAAACCTTGCCGGAAATTTTTTCTTCAATAAAATGGACTTTTCCCAAGTCCTTATCATTTGCAAGTTTAAGGATGTCGGCTTTGTTTTTTTCAAGATCCTGGTCGCTATTTGATACACGTAAGTAAGCTATTGTTTTTTTTGAACTTTTCATAATTGTCAATTTTCGTTTTTTTTATTTTATCTTTTTTATTATTTTTTTTGCTCGTTCGCATACGGCCTCAATTTCTTCTTCTGTACCTGTCCGCACTGTTAATGACTTTAAAGCTTGCAGCAACTCAGGAGCAGCGGCCATAAGATTTGCATCTTGTTTGTTTGACACCCATCCAAGGGCGCGGCCATTGCTATCTGAGACACAATGCCTGTAATATTTGGGGCCATTGGTTGGATCATATTCCCGTTGCCAACGCTTCATAATTATTCCCTTTTTTCCTTAATTTAAAGAAAATGATTTATTTTGATTTTTAAAATAACATTTATTATTTTTTTGTCAATGCTTTTTTCTAATTTTTAATATACTAAAAAAGATCGTTATTTTAATAATAATTATTACAGAAATAACTATTGACATTTAAACGACAAAATATAATTGAATACTTTCCAATACCCTATTTTACACTCTGGCCCCCTTTTTGGCTAAGGGGGAAGTTCCCTTGGCCTACTCACCCGCTCCCTTACCCGCCCTAGGGAAGAGTCGCTGCTCCAAGAAAGTCAACAACGGCAGTAACGACTGACGGCGTGGATAGAATCATCGAGTGGCTATCTTTGATACATTTGATAAATCCGATGCCGCCACAGTTTCCCCCGAGCATGAAGTATCTCCAGGTCGCCGTGTCGATGACTTGAGAAGACAAGTTCGTCAAGAAAGGGGTACCGCAATCTATCGGAGAGAAAACACAGTCGTTGTAGCTCCCAAGCGTCATCGTGCGAACCTCTCGTGCCGCCGCTAAAGACACAAGGTCGCGGTGCACCATATTCCCAAACGAGATCGCAGTGGAGCCTTGCGCGTCGTTGTCGCTGGCCGTATTCCACGTGATTAGAAGATCCTGTGCTGCGTCATTGCCCCAACACTGGAACCACTCCGTGATCGTAAGCCCAGGGTTCGGGTTTCCGCCCAACGCGCCGTCCAAGGTCACAACACTCTCAAGAGCAGCTCCGCCAGCTGTGATGGGAGTGGATACAACCAGGTTGAGTGATTGCAAAGCGACGAGGCCTCCCTGCGAGTGACCCACGACCGAAAGCACCGTGTTGGTATGCGCAGTGGCGTAATCATTGAGGAGGCTATGGAGGTGATCCATGGAAGTCTCTATGGACTGGCCCGTATCCCAGCAGGAGTAGGGATTTGGCAGCCACCTGCCCGTCATAGGTAGCACGAGGCCGCCTTGATAGCTGAAATCGAGGATGAGTGGTCCTCCGTCATCAATGACACCATCGTCGTCATTGTCAATCCCGTCCTCCCAGACCGCTTCGGGTTCAGCTATCCCGCGGCGTGGCCGTACGAAATTCTGCACAGCGATCTCCACGCGCAGATCGGGGAACGGGAGCTCGTCTAAAAGCTCGGTGCTGATACCTTGGACCAGGACGACAACGCGGCGGCGTACTCCGGTCACGACTACCTCTCGTGTGATCTCAGGAACGTTGACCAGCGAGGCCCGAAGCGGGAGTGCGCCCGTGCGATTACTCCTTACCAGGAACATTGCTGTTCCGGCCTCATCGGTCACCTGGGAGAAGAGCGGCTCAACGTCGACGCCGTTGTCAAGGATGCTTTCCATCGAAACCTCGACTCCAGCGAGCGGAAGCCCATTCGATGCACGGGCTGATACACGCACTTCCACATTCTCGAACCCGTCCGCCCAGAGTTCCTCGCGTTCGAGGTTAATCGCGAGGAGCGGTTCATCGACTTGGTTGTGCCGTGCGTAAGTACTCTCCCTCTGCCACGGGCCAACAACGTGCAGACTGTCACCGGACAACGCGATGCCCCAAGTTCGGTACAGATAGCCGTTGCCATCGATAAGTAGAATCGCATCGCATTCGACGCTGAGCGAATACTCTAGGAACTCGTTCGCGGCAAAGTCTGGCTGAGAGTAAAGACCGCCCGTACTCCCAACCGCGTTCAGCTTGAACCAATCCGGAAGTGACGCTGTGGTTCCCTCAACCCGGACCCAGCGCGAGTCGAGTTCCACATTCAGTCCCCCACACACTAACGCGGAGTCCGAGGATTCTGAATTATCTCCACCACCACCATCTCCTCCTCCTCCGCAGGCAATCACAGCAATGATGAATCCAAAAACAACAGCGACTTTAACCATCTGATATATTAATAGTTTTAACAATTGGCACCTCGCTTTTTCTATGGATTAATGATGCTGCATTTAAAACTGCTGGGTTTTGTATATGACTGAAATCCGGGTTGATCTTGGGGAAATTAAGCCAAGTGGTGTGGAACAAACAGGTAATCTGGAACCAACTTCTGTGTATTGCAGTAGCCAGTTACAACACCCGGTAAAAAACCGTTCAATGATTAATATAATGAAAAAGAAAAAAAAATAAACCTGTAAAAAATAACAGGTATTGATGAATACGGGGTACGGGGACTATTCGTGTAAAATTATGTCATAGAGCCCTCACCGAGAGCGTAAACCATTGATTTTATAGAAGTAACTGGTTGCAAGTTTTTCGATTCAAAAAAACGACAAAAGTCGATTACGAATAATCAATTTATTTGAAAGTAGTATTTTCTGAGCACTCAATTCAAAATTTAGATGGTCTGACGTAAAATTTTGACCACAATCGTAGAAATTAGAAACACGTATCCATCAACAAGGATTTTTTCAAATTTGAGGATATTGCCTGTGATATGTTATGGTTGACAGAACTGGCGTATGTTTATCATGGTATGAGGTCCGGCATCGATTCGGGAAATATTCTAGATGATCGACGCTAAGACATTAATTTATATATTTTTTGGGCACTCATTTTTAATATGAGAATAATGCCAAAAGCCGTTGCTGTAGAAACGATTTGACACTTTGATTATGGCATGGCTATTGGCCCGGAATATTAAGAAAATCGATTCAATTTATGGTAGTTTTTTAACTGGTTGCAAGTTTTTCCATTCGACGTATTATCTTGAAAATATGGCAAATATGTGTTTTTTACGGTTCGTAAAATGAACCGATGAAAAAGGATGCTACGATGACACAGTTTGCCGCAAAGCCAGTAAATACAAAGAT
>JAAERL010000642.1 GCA_024230435.1 Desulfobacteraceae bacterium | reverse complement strand
TCCTCCAACACGGCTATTTCTGCAGCTGTCAATGGCGTTTTGCCGCGCCGTTTCTTTTGCATTATGTGTTTGTATTGAACGTGGTCATCGCAGATACGCTCGTTGCTGCTATCACCGAGAGTGGCAATACATTGAGCAATTAGCTCAGAAATTTCTTTGCGAAAATCTCCCGCAGTCTTCTTTTGGCTGTCATGATGTTGAAATGATTAGCTTTAGTGTTCGATTGCAATTAGACGCCAATGATGAAAAGAATTGAAGATCAGCGTCACTGCAGTGTCAAGGGAGGACGAAGAGCTGAAAATCATTTTTGGGTTCGGACGTCTTCTTCTCGGTCACAACCGCGCCACAATTTCCCTCATCTCAGAAGCGATATTCATCATCTCACGAAAGCGGAACTCTACTTGCCATTCCCTCATCTCTACCTATTGTACTTGCCATTCATTTTTCATTCTGTTGCGTCTCTTTGTGTTGCATGTCCGTCCGCAATTTAATGCGATGGTGGTGGCGGTGGTGATGGCAACGGGCCAGCAGTGGGCGGGCTCTGGATGGGCAAGAGGGAGCGTAACGGCGGTACCATAAGTACGGTATAAGCGGTGGGGACAGCAATGGCCGGGGGAGTTGTGTGTGGTGCGCGCAGGAGCCAGGTGCAATTGGGCGGTGCCTTCTCTTGTTTCTCAGTTTTCGAAGAAAAAAAGTTGAAATTGAAAAAAATGATTTGGAAGTTTCAAACATGGTGTCACAAGGGCAACAAGCGCCAAGCGCAGTTTGGTTCCTGCATCGCGTGTTCCTTGTGAATTTTAAGTTTCGAAGTTTCAAAATTATTACGTATGTAGGCGTGTACCAAATCGGAATTTTGGATCGGAACAGATCAGAAACTTATTTCAAAATTTCAAATGATTGCCGTATGTGGGCATGTACCGAATCGGAATTTGAACTTATTTTAAATTTGAAACGATCGGAATTCCTGGAATATTGGCTACAAATTTTGAGAATTATTTTAAAATTTGATTCATTGAAGCCCCGGATACGGCTATCCCAGTTGTTAATT
>JAAERL010000641.1 GCA_024230435.1 Desulfobacteraceae bacterium | reverse complement strand
GGCGGTGGTGCTGTAGGGTTGTTGTTATTATTTGGTGCGGAGGGAGGATCATTGGCACGGCGGCTGGCGCGTGTGCGTTTGGCAATGGGAGTTTTGCCGGTTGCTGCGGATGGCATCATGGAAGGGGCGTGGGGTTGGTAGTGCTGCTGCTGTGGGGGTGGGGCGTGCATTGTGATCGAGTTATATGGCTGCGGTAGAGTGGCTGGTAGTCGATAGTGGGGTGCTTCGCCACAATCTTAGTGACGGCCATTTTCATTCATTTTTGTGGCAAGCCCGCAAGCGACGGCGGTTATTCTCACTTTTTGTGGACAGGAGAATCGAGAACTCATTCACCTCCAACAGAGCAGGGCACATAAAAGAATGGGCTGCGTAACGATCTGATTAGGTTATCCCCTATTTAGTTTCGGTAGAAAAATTATAGTAGAAATAGCGCGAAAGGTCCTATTTAGGTTATCCCCCAATAACACCTCGGCTAGGAATCGGCCAACATCCAAAAGACTCAAAATATTGATCCGAAGGCTTCACCATGGTGGACTACTAGTAAAAATGAGGTCATTTAATATGCTTTAATTAGTAGAATAATCGACATTCCCCTCCCCTATTATGGCATAGGATCGCTAATCCGCCGTTTCTCCTACTATTTAGGCATCGGCTGTTGCGGAACTGGCCATAGGAGGAATGCACCATGGTGCCCATGTAAAATTTGATTTTATTTTGTGGATTGAGGGGATTTTCAGAGACTGGGACTCCTTGGACGCTGAGGTTTTCGAGCCAAGGTGTTTTGGATGGTCTGCGCGCGTGGTGCAGCCCATTCTTTTATGTGCCCTGAGCCGATCGGCC
>JAAERL010000640.1 GCA_024230435.1 Desulfobacteraceae bacterium | reverse complement strand
CCATTCGGGGCTGATTTGATGTAGGAACTACTGTCTTTTACGAGCCCATTCACCAGCAATTTGATACATTTTTCATGCAAACTTTTTCTGTAGCGGGGTGGGACATTCATCAAAGATATAACAGACATGAGTTATGAAACCTCATAACCTTTTTCCTTGGAGGGAAAATTGAGCAAGCATTGTATGTTCACTTGCATCAAGCTCAGGCAGCCACATACGTGCATTTTTAGTGCTAATTTAGCCATATCTTGATTTCTCGTATATATCATTTTTAACACAAAACAGATTCTGAATCCTCTCATCAAGAACCTCAAAGCAAGTATAGGGTTTGATATGATATCTCCAACAGTTGCCCATTTGTCTGGCCAAGAATGCGCAAAATGGGGTACAAAACGTACATTTTAGCACCAATCCAGCCATATCTTGATTCCGTTCACAGGCCACCTGACTCTTTTTTTGTGAAAAATCTCTCTGTAGCGGGGTGGGACATGCATCAAAGAAACAACAGGCATGAGTTATAAAGCCTCACCACCTTTGTCCTTGGAGTTAAAATTCAGCAACCATAGTTTCTGTTTGGGACTGATTTGAGCCTTGTAGGCATTACTCTCTTTTACGAGCCCATTCACCAGCCATTTGATACATTTTTCATGCAAACTTTTTCTGCAGCAGGGTGGGACAGGTGGGACATGCATCAAAAAAATAACAGGCATGAGTTATAAAACCTTCTCACCTTTTTCCTTGGAGGCAAAATTCAGCAAGCATTGTGTGTTCACTAGCACCAAGCTCAAGCAGCCACAAATGTGCATTTTTGGCGCCAATTTGGCCAT
>JAAERL010000639.1 GCA_024230435.1 Desulfobacteraceae bacterium | reverse complement strand
GAATTGGAATTATTATTTTTGGATGCTTGTCCATTATTATTCGAGTTTGTCGTATTTCCACCCACCTTATTGCTACCGGCATTACTCGCAGCAGCCGCCGCCGCGGCCGCAGCAGCTGCCGCAGCAGTATTCGAACTAGCATTGGCCATGGCCACCAATTTATTCAAATCACCGGTAACATGCCGTGAATTGCCCCGTTGATTGATAATCCCCCCATTGTGATCGATTCCGGCTTTTTTACTGGCTTCCATGAATTCACGTACCATTGCTGGTGTTAGTTGCATACCGCCAATGAAATTTCCGGGGAGCGGCAGGTTATTATTGTTATTGTTGTCATCGGATGATCCTCCTCCTGTTGAGGTGTTGTTGGGGGCATTGGAGCGGTTAGCCGACGTTGAAGAGGCGGAGGCGGAGGAACCAGATGATGATGATGATGCGGTGCGGGAATTTGCACGTTTCTTTGGCATCTTTTTCGTCACGTTGATGGTCTAGCTGAAAATATGATGATAATTGTAAAGCTCTCTGGAGACGTTGCTTATTATTTGCTCTATGATTTGATGGTGACTACATGGTATTCAAAGGGCTGTAGAGGGTGCATTGTTACCATCATGATGGAAAACACACAAACACATCATGACATTGACATGTGACATGTTGTTTTTGAAGCCTCTCATCTTGATGCGTACGATACGAACTGGACGAGAGGTACCGTAAATATGTACCTGAGGAAAATACGCTCAATAGTAACGTAGGAACTAAATAGAAAGCTACCTTCCCAACTGCCCAGCAGAAAATTTGACGATTTTCAGTCTATTTTAGGTGAAAGGTGCACGGAAGCGGTGATGCACGGAGGTAATGACCAAATTTTTTCAAAAAACAAAAGATTTGAAATGCCTCCTTCGTGCACCGTACCGTGGTGATCGTGATAAGTCCATAATAGTAGAGTTGCCTTTCCCCCTATTGCACGCACGCACATCATAACATACAGTACAGGCCACAG
>JAAERL010000638.1 GCA_024230435.1 Desulfobacteraceae bacterium | reverse complement strand
GTCCAAAATGAAGTACATACTGATGCCCCCCCTAGCATGATAAACTAATTCCTGTATCCTTGCATAGTTAAAATTTTCTCACTTCTTAGCTTTAATATGCATCCTAACCCACCTCCTAACTCCTTTTCCTCTTAAAGTTATGATGTTCAGAGTTTGGATATTTGGTCAAATTGGCGTAGTAGGGATTACCATGGAGCGATAAAGATGCGTTGAATCCATTTCAGAATAAGGATATTAGCATTCCTATGTATGTAAATGGTTGATGGGCGATGACACTAAAGAACATCTAAATTAGGCTGGGAGAAGACTACTATTCCTACCTACGTAAACAGCTGACATCCTACGACATTCGAAAAAACTAAATTAGGCTGGGCGATATAAGAAAAATGTTTGTCTGGCGGGTAGGCCTACCCTTGACCTGGTGGTGGTCCCTAACCTTAGGCCTGGAACCGCGCACCAAATCTCTGATCTGTTGCAGCGGTTCCGCGGAAGGTCAGGAATCACCGTTTGGATTGGTGTGGCC
The DNA here is from genome assembly GCA_024230435.1 of Desulfobacteraceae bacterium. GTDB lineage: Bacteria > Desulfobacterota > Desulfobacteria > Desulfobacterales > Desulfosarcinaceae > UBA2230. The sequence continues at coordinate 240 of JAAERL010000638.1, read as the reverse complement.
CCCAACAAAAATGTGAGATGCAAAGGTTCCAAAAACAGGTCTTTTTGGCAACAATACGTGCAACTTCGTTCGACTTTTGTAACACAGAGATCATGGTAAAAATCAAGATCTGAGATTTTTAACATAGGAACATATACAATAATTGGCAGTGACATGATCTTTAAGAGGGTCCCAATCATGCTACTAAATCCGCTGTACATTTTGCAACAACGGTTGTAAAACCGGAGTAATTTCATGATC
>JAAERL010000637.1 GCA_024230435.1 Desulfobacteraceae bacterium | reverse complement strand
CGACCGCGTATACCGCTGGAGACTTATTCTTGAAGAATATGGACCAGAAATTATCTACATTAAAGGGGTAGCTAATATAGTAGCCGACGCTATGAATCGCCTAGAATATGACCCTGAGAAAAATGTCAAAAATTTGCACTAGTCTCAGCGGATGAGTATCTTGGTTAAGCTACTTAGGTCATACACCGAAAATGAGCATGGGGGCGTAAAAGCTAAATACGTCAATTCCCACAAATTAGCTCCGGAAATGAACCTTAAGGTAAACGGCATTGTGAACAATGTCTTTACTAATATAAGCGAGGAAGAAGATGATACCTATCCCCCTACTATTGCTGAAATAGCACGCGCGCAGCGTAAAGATAGGAAATATAAAAAGCATTTCAGGTCCATTTTGGACCTTAAGAGGGACAAAAAGAATACTGTCAAGGTTATAGACACAGTCGAAGTATTACTTTACAAAAAAAACCGTCTTATTATACTCAAGAGAAAAATGCAATCTGATATTGTACGGTGGTGTCACCACTATCTTCAATACCCTGGCGAAACTCGCATGGAGGCAACCCTCAAAGCTGTTATGTATTGTCCTGGCATGACTGTCACAATACAAGCTTACATAAAGACTTGTGATCGCTGACAAAAGGCAAAGCATAGCAAACGGAAGTATTCAGAACTTCCTCCTAAACTAGCCGAAACTGTACCCTGCCGAACGGTATGCGTTGACCTAAT
>JAAERL010000636.1 GCA_024230435.1 Desulfobacteraceae bacterium | reverse complement strand
CCACAGCGCTTCAACTTCAAGCCACAATAGAAGAATAACGTGGAGGTAGTTATTTATTTCAACACATGCTTTTGTTCAGTGGGACGCAATGATGAAGCAAGGATGAAGTATTGTATTCTCTCCTTAATGAGAAATGAAAAGCAGCCCGTGGCATTACTACTTATCAGAAATTTTAGCTTGCTGTTTGGAACGCCTTTCGGTAAAATAAAAGACATACAAACTAAAACCGGATGGTACTTACATACCATGATAGGCTTTGTACCGAGCGAGTATTTATTAATGTGCATTTATCATTTATGAGAAAAGGACTGCAGGAGTGTAAAATATAGACACCGAGTTCATAGTGGTTTGAGTGCCGCAACAATACAAACAGGACCAACAAAAGTGAGGCCCAAAGGCAAAGGAAGGTTCGATGTTGTTCAACAACTCAAGTTCGCATATCCCTACGGACATTTTTGGCGGGTTACAACCTGCTTTTAGAATCTTAGGGCGGGTTACAACCAGGGTTGTGTACCCGAGTTCGCACCCAT
>JAAERL010000635.1 GCA_024230435.1 Desulfobacteraceae bacterium | reverse complement strand
GGCATCAGTTTCGATTTTTGGGAGAAGCAGCTTGATGCACTCTACACAGACAAAGCCACTGCAGGACGTGCATTTGAGACCTTTGTTGGTAGCTTGGTATGTCCTGGTGTTTTTAACACCGTCTCTTGTTTTACCGTATTGCTTGAGTTCAATAGATCGATAGGAGCACAAAAGGCAAAGTCGTGTCGCAATGAAATCACTCATACTGGACTTATTGTTCAGTGGCTGTTCCCCTGCGCTGTGTCTCTCCACGCAACAGACTTAACGATCACGTAAACACAGCCGACGGGTAAAGCACACTATGGTGAACGGACACAGTAGAGTTGATTTCAATTGCTTCGGACAGTTGCACAATCGCGACTCTATCGACATCGAAAGCGAGCAATCGGATTGGTAGACTTGTTGGTTGTTTTGTGAGAAATGCTTTTTAAGTTGATGCATGTGGCTGGTTCTGTGGTGATAGGTGAATGAATACTGAAAAAAAAGATTAGAACAGGGTATACTATCATTGACTCAACTGATGGGATTGGTCCGAAAAAGTTAAAATATTAATCTTGTGCACATTCCCGCCAAATTATTTTATTTAAGATAACAAACGTGATATTATTTAATTAATAATTAAACCTTGTAGTATTTATAGATTTGCTGTGAGCGTGACATTATGATAATATAAGTAAAAAATTATTTATGTACTCAAAAAAATATATATAAGTTGGAAAAAACACTTATCATCTAACATAAAACCGACAAAACCACATACACCCTCACATTCAACGGAAGCAAAACTTTCATATTGGAATCCCAGCCTCATCAATTAAATTAAGTTTGTAACAAAACATGTCAATGTCACTTATCTAATGATAAGAAGAAAAAAATTGATCAATCAACATGAACCTTTATTTATATAAAGGTTTCGATAACGAAGCCGTATACAATTCAAAAGAAAACATAACACATGTCGTAGTTCATGAAGATGTTACTGAAATTCATAGAGGGGCATTTACCGGCTGCCATGAACTGGTCTCTGTCGTAATGTTCGACAACGTTCGTCGAATCGAGGAATATGCCTTTCAATCATGTGTGAATTTGAAAACTATCAAATTTTCAAAAAATCTTGGATATATAGGAGGTTCTGCATTTCTAAATTGTTATTCCATGCAATGCTATTCTATCCCTAATACAGTTGGTTTAATAGTACCTGATGCTTTCTCGCATAATGAAGAACTCCGATTCATCAATGTGCCACAATTTAACAGGCATATCATTGAGAACCTACCTGATTTGAGAACAACCTCTATTTATACTGTTACTGCCAAAAAAGAAGGGGTAACAATGAAGGCAGCAGTTACTGGAGAGCTTCAAGATCGAATGAATGAATTGTTCGAGGGAGAAATGGTTCCTATTGCGCACCTTGGTAGACGGGAAGGAGCAATGCCAAACGATGTTGCAGGTATCTACTTACTTCGAATGTGGTTGTGTTTTCACATGGGGAAATATCCATTACATAAAGTCCGCTTCTGCC
>JAAERL010000634.1 GCA_024230435.1 Desulfobacteraceae bacterium | reverse complement strand
TTTGGCTCCAAAATCGTAGCGGGCCTGAAAAATCTGAAAGAGTGGGGAAGCCGGGGAAAACCAACTGGCCGTGCCCCCATGAAAGTGGACTATAGAGAGATTTCCATCACAACATATTTTTTGCGATATAACATTTAGAGGGCAAATGCGACATTTAGAGGGCATCCCATCTTCAAATGATTTGTTTTGCGCCCAAAATGCCGCTTTTAATGCATTCCTTCCTCTGTCTTTCTGGCATCTCAATTTTCAGATGCTCCACAAGTCACAGAAACGTCAACAACCGGCAGCCAACCGGCGTAAAGATTTTTGCGGAAACATCTTGTTAAGACCGCTCTAATGTACCGCGAAGCTGACACTTCGCCGACCAAATCCTGCACAGTGACTTAAGTAGTCAGTACAAATGTGCAGTTTGGTCGTGTAACATCTGATACGGTACTAATTCACGATCAGCAATAAAGGATGGCATCTCAAAAAGTCCGCCAACCACCTGCAACCACCACTAAAAATTAAAAATGCTCCAAAAAATTCTTCAAAATCCCAGAAAATCCATAATAAATCTGGTATTGTACAATACAATAGGAGTACGAAAGAAAGTGACCTGATAGCACCTGTGCCTACCTGTGAAGCACCATGACCATGAAGCACCGACGACGACAATCTCTCCAATTC
>JAAERL010000633.1 GCA_024230435.1 Desulfobacteraceae bacterium | reverse complement strand
AGCATCATAGGTGTGTTGAATAGTTGTGCATAACTGTGGATAGGAGTGGAGGGCATCATGGTGTGGGTGTAAAATATGGCAATATTCGTATTTGGTGAATGGATTTTGAGTGGTACCGGTTAGCGAAGGTCTTGCACGATGGAATCGAACACTCTAGCTACGGCCAAAACAGCGATTGTACGGTAGGAATAATACACTTAAACACTTGTGTTCTACCTTAACTCTTCCAAAAACCCTTTTGTCAGGAAGTATCTTCATGCGAACTCCAATTCGGCCAAATCAGGCCAGCATCCCGCCAAAATAGGCCATGCATCCCGCCAAAATCTTCACTTTTTGCATACTTTTCCTGCACTTTTCTTTCAATTTTCAAAGCTTTATGATAGTAAAACCAGGGACCAGGGCACATAAATTACTCAGGGCACATAAAAGAATGCCCAGAGTAAAACAATGCTCTATCTTTAGCTTTACTTAGGCCAAAATAGCTAAAATTATGTTTTGGGGATTTTCAGAATATAGTTTTCAGTGGCATCATCCTTTTGTCGACCGCAGTATGTAATGGGAGTTCTATTATGTTGGATGGACGATAATTCCAAATCCCTGCTGACTGCTGACCGACTGCTCTAGCTCTAGCTGAGACTGCTGTGAGAGTCCAGTGCATTTGTTTTGTGCTCTACTAGCTTAGACAAATTTGGCAGGACATATCAGCATACATATAAGATCAGCCATATTATCATCAAAGCTAGAGAGCTTGCTGATCTGGGAAATAAATAGCTACACAGCACATATTCATTATCATTATCAGTTACGATACCATATGCAGATAATGTTAATGTCACCACTGAGACTGACAGTTCTGTTATATAGCACCAAGCAAGCATATATCAACGAAAATATTATGTTATTATTACCTTTCCGTTCCCTCAGTACAAGGGTGCCTCAGTACGTACTTACTTATGTACTTACGGTGGCTTTAAGACCCTACGTAACAGTAACGCATGCTACCCGACCTACAGGGACCTTCCGCGAACTATACCCACCTACTTTGCTTATACCCACCCTCCAAATCACAGCCTAGCCAAAATATT
>JAAERL010000632.1 GCA_024230435.1 Desulfobacteraceae bacterium | reverse complement strand
GGTTGCCCAAGCTTTGTTGCGTTTGGCAACTGCGAGACGCTCTTCGTGAGAAAGGGTGGAACATATCGCTTCGACTCTGGCTTTGAGTCTGTCGCTTTTGCGTTTTTGGCAGTTGGTGAAAGCCCCGGGCATGGTTTGTGGTTCTCAGCTATGCTTCTTTGCTGTGGCCTTCGTTCTTTTTGTATGTCAATGTTGTTTGTGAAGCATTAGTTATTAAATTTTAAATTATCCCCTCGCGCGGCGTCCGCGTCAAATGGTAATTGTTCCGATCAAGATCAAGGGAAAAACTATGGTATTTATGGTACAATATTCCGATCAAAAATGCATTTTCGATGCATATGTACGATATGAGGCGTGTTTCTAATACGATCGAAGGACTACATTCCTTCTCATTGTGTTTTGGTTTTGATAATATCGTACGATACTGCATACTGCAATACAACTCAATGCAATGCGCAAAACACACTTATTATTATTTACAGCATCGATCGCATTGCTCCCCGGCTACCGGCGGGGGGGGGGCTGTTCTATATATTGCTGTTGTGGTACAAGGTACAAGACGTAAGACGTTTCTCGAAAAAGAGACGCCTGTCAACTAACAGAGCGTAGGCTCAGAAAAGAGCAAGCGAGGTCGCCTCGATTCGAGATTCGAGTCCAGCCCCACCATAATACCACCAGTCACCAGCACAGTTCACCAGCCACCACTCATTTTACACACATATGCATAGGCATTGAAGGCATGTTGGCCCCTAGGCGTGGCAATAG
>JAAERL010000631.1 GCA_024230435.1 Desulfobacteraceae bacterium | reverse complement strand
TTGGAACTGATGTAAAGAGATATTAATTTTAATTACTATACCATCCCCGCTTTGTCACACGCACTCCCAACAGTTGTGCGTGTAGTCATAATAATCGAAACTTTATAATCTGCCCCATCCAAATTAACAACATAAGAATAGACTGAGCAGACATTGTATCCTTTGCGATGGTCATTTTTGGGGTCGGTATGCTTTTGTAGTGTTGTGTTCCTGGTCATAATCACATCAAAAAATTCAAATAGAGACGTTGATTGCGGAAATCCCATCGCCGTGTTCAGGAAGCCCGCACACTTGGCATTCCGTGTTTGGTTTTGAAAAGAACCTTTGAGCCAAGTTTTTGTGAAGGTGGTACTACTTTCGAAAAGGATCATCAGTTGCTTTTTGAGGGGTTTCGGGAGGGACTGGAATGCCTTGATATTAATCCCGGGAAAAGTGCTACCGTTCAGGATGATATTGCCCGTTTTCTGAATGCGCCCGAAAAAAATTGAAGGCGGATGTTTACTGCTTTGTTCGTATTGTCAAGGGAGCCATTGCACCTCACAAGGTCGAAGGTTTTTCCGCGAGTGAGCACATGAGATGCAATTTTTTTTTCGAATGAGGATAGATCGACTTTGCATTTCCGAAATAATGATTTCGTCAGATTTTTTATGACGGGGGCGCCGTCGAAAGCGACGGTGACATCCTCAAATGACAAAACTCGCCGCGGGCCACATTCTGCAGTGGAAAGGGTTTTGTGTTTGATACCAAGCGATTGGTACAATGTATTTTTGTTGCGTATGTCTTTGTGATGAATGGAACCATGTGGGCGCGAATGGAGGTCAGTGCATGAGTATAGTAGGCGGATGGATCCGGTCTGATCGATCGTGGTAACCGATTGAATGTTTGATAATTCGTTACATATTGGATGTGGGTGTTTGGAGTTCACTCGTTTCTGGCGACCGAGCGCAATTTCCGCCGGGGTTGAGTGGCGCCGTTGAATGTAGATGGCGCTGTGAAGAAGAGTTGTGTCCTTGGACGGAACGACATTGAGTTTGCCGTAAGTTTTGCGAAAGTAGATTTGCCAGATGTATTTTGGTACAAGTTTGAGATCAATTTTGCGGCGGAGATATATCCAGTTAATGCGGCGAATGATAGCCGGGAGGACACGCGGGTATTTGGAGATTGAGATGTTCCTGCCATCGGAGGGTTGGGGAATTTCCTTAATTATTGTCGCGAGGGCGACGTGAGTAGCGATGGATCGCCGGATGCGGGGGTGCTTTGGGTCGATTTTACGAAGACGGGCTTCGTCTGATTTTGAGAGTAAGTATGAGTAGCCACGAGGCATTTTGAGGATTGGTATGAGGGACCGGAGGGAGTTGAGTATGATAATAGAGGGCGCGGGTGGTTATACCATTGTTTGGATTGGTTGTGTGTGGATGGCTGGTGTGGTGGCACAGGTGGCACATTCCTTATGGTGCCTATCGGAGTTAAATGTGTTATTTAAGGTAGGAATTGTTTGAAATTTAGGTAGAAAAAGTCTCAAATTTTGGAATGAGAGGATTCTGTGGCCATATGCGTGGTTATATAGTGATTTTAAGTCCAACACCGAGACGGGATGGTTTTTTGGCCATATGCGTGGTTATATCGTTAATTTAAGTCCATGTGGCCATATTTTTGGTTATATGGATGAATTTTGGTCAATTTGTGGTTATATGGTATAAGCGGCGTATTTGGTTATATTGGTGGTCATATGAAATTTGGATCGGGAAAAATGGGAGATTGGTTGGATAGTTGGTTATATGTAAGATTTATATGTATATGGCCACGGTTTCCATTGCGGTGGCCTCAACGATTTCAAGAATTGCTTGTTTTGTGCCGTCCTGCTCAAAGTACGCTTTACGGAGCAGCTTGATGAGCTCTAGACCGTCTTGGTCTTACTCGACCGCTTCGTACCCGTCCATGCTCTGTTGCTTGGGCTCCATTGATGGGGAGCAATGCTGCATAAACCTGATATAAAGCCTACTGTTATTCTCCTCCCACTCGTCGGCCTTGCGTAGATATTAGCCATGCTTGTAGTTGAATGTACGTAATGCTTTAGCTGTAGCGTCTTC
>JAAERL010000630.1 GCA_024230435.1 Desulfobacteraceae bacterium | reverse complement strand
TTTGCTATTCATTTTCATCTCATCTGACGGAGTGGTTGACACTGAAAATCGGTTACGTTTACGCTGGTTATACCTCTGCTGACGCTTTTCTAGCAGCCGCCGATTGAAATCATAACAATCCGAGTCGTCCATGGTGACATGCAGTTTTTTGAAGGAAAACTGAATAATAATTTCTCTGTTTGAAAGGTGCGATACTTTCATGGAACTCAAGTAAGACCTTCACTAAAAAGAATGTATCATTAGTTTGGAATATGAATATGGTTGTTATGGAATTTCAATTGGTAAATGTTTGAGTGCTGTCATCGGCGCGAAATTCGAAAACGCAATCAACATTCCCACGTGGCAACCTACGTAGGAAATAGTAGAAAAAAATCATTTAGATCGCTTCTCGCTATTCCTTCACACTTCAAAACATAGGCGAGTAAAACATAAACTCCACCACCATGACCATGCCTACCAGCGATGATGCTCAAATGATCTTTTAAAAGTATTAATGATATAGTATCGTACTCAACAGCCCGGAAATACTGCCACTGGCCTATTGGTATAGTTGTTATTTTTTACAAGCTCTGAGCGTTGGGGTGATGCGAAGTAGATGATATGGCTGTTCCTCAAATAATGGACAGCAGTTCATTATACTCTCCCCGGCGTAGTTCCAAGAGAACAGCGGGTTTAAAGAGATGGCAAATGATTGTGGTGAGCTGGCTTATTGCATTGACTGTCTTTTCGCTCATCGTACTTGTATCGAGAACTCCGTCTGTAGCAGAGCACACGAATACGCGCCCAGATAAA
>JAAERL010000629.1 GCA_024230435.1 Desulfobacteraceae bacterium | reverse complement strand
TTTCCGCCCGCTGATTGATTGTTGTTTGATACTTTTTGTGTGTTTTCATGACCCTGGGGTGGGGGGCGGTAGTCTAAGGCCGCCCAGCGCCGCCGCCACGCCAAAAAATCCGAGACAGCCGTTCCTGTTGTCGCTGACCCCGACGGCGCGGCCTGGCATTTAATCCTAACGACTACTGCCTATAGGAAGCCGCGGAGGCGTGCGGAAGCGTTCGCCTTATGAAGGGTTGGGGGTTAGTTCTTGATGGACATGGAGCAGCACGCATATAAAATAATAAAAAATTATTCAGAATTCATTGCTTTTTCTACTCACATGATGTATTCCCGGATTATCCAAGCCAATCCCTTGCAGTATATTGTTGTTGGATGGTATTGAAGGATATCCGAGCGCGCGATGTCGGGATACGAAGGCTTTTGGATGGTTTTATGGGAGCAATTCGATCGTGCGGATGATATCGGTTTTGCACGTCGAACACAAATTGTGTGTTCGAACCACCGATATCAGCTCTCGAGCTGATTTTTGGAC
>JAAERL010000628.1 GCA_024230435.1 Desulfobacteraceae bacterium | reverse complement strand
CAGGATGCGATCCAGCATACGGGCCACCTGGCCGTCTAATCCCGTGCCGATTTTTGGAAGCATTTCTATTACCGTGACATTGGCTCCCAAGCGGCGCCATACGGAACCGAGTTCAAGGCCAATATATCCACCGCCGGCAATCCCAAGGTGCTTTGGTACACTATCGAAACATAATGCCTCGGTAGAGCTGACGATACGTTCGCCGTCAAAGGGCGCTCCCGTCAACTGAACAGGTTCACTGCCGCAGGCCAAAAGAATTTGCCGGGCTTCAAGATAACTTCTTTTGCCGCCGTTGTGCACGACGTCTATTTTTCCGGGCTCGGTCAAAGCTGCTTTGCCGCGGATAACGTCAATCCGATGGCTTTCAAGCAGTTTGCGCACACTTTGGGTCAGATCGGCAACGACCTGGTCCTTTCGCGCCATCATTGCGGCAAGATCAAGACTGACCTTTCCGGTTTTGACGCCATGTGGCTCCAGATTGTTTTTGGCGAAATGGTAATACTCGCTGGAATCCAGCAGGGCCTTGCTGGGAATGCAGCCCACATTTAAACAGACGCCTCCGAGACGTTCGGCTTTTTCAATACAGGCGGTTTTCAAACCCAATTGGGCGGCCCTGACTGCAGCCACGTATCCGCCGGGTCCCGATCCGATAACAATCAAATCATAGTCAGACATAGTTACACCTCCAACAGGAGCCGTTCAGGATTTTCCACCATCTCCTTAATTCGTTTGAGAAAAGTGACGGCTTCACGGCCATCAATGACGCGGTGATCATAGCTTAAGGCGACATACATCATCGGCCGGATAGTAATTTGATCATTGACAACCACCGCACGTTTTTCAATGCGATGCATCCCCAGAATACCGCTTTGAGGCATATTCAAAATAGGCGTGCTCAGCAAAGACCCGTAAATGCCGCCGTTGCTGATGGTAAACGTGCCGCCCTCAAGGTCTGCCAACTCAAGCCGGTTTTCGTTAATCTTTGAGAGGTAATCCACAATTGCTTTTTCTATACCGGCGAATGAGAGTTTTTCGGCATGCCGGATCACCGGCGCCACCAGCCCTTTGCCGGAGCCTATGGCCACACCGATATGTTGATAATTGTGGTAGACAATTTCACCGCCGTCGATAAACGCGTTGATCTGCGGGATTTCTTTAAGGGCCTGGACGCAAGCTTTTACGAAAAAAGACATGAATCCCAAGCCGATATTGTACTTTTCACTAAATCCGGCTTTATATGTGGAGCGCAATCCCATAACCCGGCTCATGTCGGCATCGTTAAACGTGGTCAGCATGGCCGTGTTTTGTTTTGCTTCCAGTAAACGGGCGGCAATGCGCTTGCGAATAGGTGTCATGGCTTTGCGCACTTGCGCACCTTCTTCTTTGCTCAATTCCGGTGGAGGTATACATTCTTCCGGCACTCCGGCAGGTGCTTGTTCAAGATGCAGCAGCACATCCGACTTAGTGATCCGGCCTCCCGGACCGCTGCCGGTTATCTTCACCGGGTCCAATTTTTTTTCGGAGGTCAGCCTTCGAACCGCAGGAGAAAGGCTCAGAGGTTTTGCGGCACCGGCAGCAGGCTGCGCAACGATTTTTCCGGTTCCGGCAGGCGTGGGCGCAGGCTGGCCCGTGTTTTGATTTTCAGGTGCTAAATCTTGCGCCAACGCATGGACAGCGCTGGTTTTTTCCTTTCGGGGCCCGGGTTCTGAAACTTTCTTTTTAGCCGTAGTTTCAATCAGGGCAACAACTGCGCCAACAGCCGCCGTTTCACCTTCAGCCGTCTTGATTTGGAGTATCCCGCCGGTTTCGGCCACAACCTCTAAGGTGACTTTGTCTGTTTCAATGACAAAAATCGGCTCGTCTTTTTCAACAACTTCACCGTCTTTTTTAAACCATTGCACCAGCACGGCTTCTTGAACGGATTCTCCCACCGTGGGAATCTTGACTTCAATTACTGCCATATTAACTCCTTTTTTCCACACACTTTACCCTAACATTTCAACGTCAGAGCCTACCCTGCCGTTGCCCCGCCGCTTGTCAGCGGACCCACGGCCTGGTCGGATATCGCCTCCTGTTCTTGTTTATAGATATTTGGAAACCCTGTGGCCGGGCTGGCTGCCGGTTTACGCCCGGAATAGATTAACGGGCGGTTGATAAGCGGTTCAATAAAAGATTTTACAAACTGCCAGCCGCCCATATTCTGCGGAGCTTCTTGCACCCACACCCATTCTTGAACGCCTTTATAACGTGCCTGCATTTTCTTAAATGCTTGTTCGGGAAAAGGATAATACTGCTCAAGGCGTACGATGGCGATTTTGTTGGTATTCAAGGCATTGCGCCTTAAAAGTAACTGGTAATAAATTTTACCACTGCAAAGCAAAACCTTTGTTACTTCCCGCGGATCGGCCGCATCGTCGATTAAAGGGTAAAATCCGCCGCTTGACAAGTCTTCCCGTTTTGATACGGCCATGGGATGACGCAGCAGGCTTTTGGGGGTCATAAGAATCAGCACCTTGCGGTATGCGCACAGGGCTTGCCGGCGCAAAAGATGAAAATACTGCGCCGGTGTGGTCAAGTCACACACCTGCATATTGTCATCTGCACACAATTGAAGAAAACGTTCCAATCTTGCCGATGAATGCTCAGGCCCCAGCCCTTCCCATCCATGGGGAAGCAGAAGAACAAGGCCGCACAGACGCCGCCACTTGGATTCTCCGGATGCCAGAAACAAATCAATGACTGCCTGGGCGTTATTGGCGAAATCGCCAAATTGGGCCTCCCATATGGTCAGCCCCAGCGGTTGCGCCACGGCATATCCGTATTCAAATCCCAATACGCTGGCTTCGGCCAGCAAACTATTATGGACGTGAAACGCAGCACTGCCATTTCCGATAGATCTAAGGGGAATATAGGGCTTGCCGGTTTTGCGGTCAAAAACAACACTATGGCGCTGGCTGAATGTTCCGCGGCCGCTATCCTGGCCGCTCAAGCGTATGGGGTGCCCCTGACGGAGCAAGGCCGCAAAAGCAAGGCTTTCCGCATTGGCCCAGTCGATACCCTCTGCTTTTTCAACAGCTTCCAATCTTTTGCGCAGCAGCATTTTCACTTTACTATGGGCTGAGAAATTTTCAGGCAAGGTATTGATCCGGCGCGCCAGCTCTACAAGAGTTTGCACGTTTATACCTGTTTTGACATCTTTGAAGGAGAACCGGCCGTGATAGCCTTCCCACTGATCAAAAAACCCGGATTGGGGAAAAGGGCAGGCACTGGCGTGAACTTGTTCATAGGCGTCTTCAAGACGGCGGTTTATATTCGCTTGCATTTGCATAAAGGCTTTTTGCGTTATCACAGCCTCGCTGATCAGTTGCCGGGCATAAAGCTTGTGGGCCGGGGGGCGTTCGCGGATACGCTCATACATCAACGGCTGGGTGAAATAGGGCTCATCGGCCTCATTGTGGCCGAAGCGGCGATAGCAAATCACATCAATGACAACATCCTTTTTAAATGCATACCGGTATTCCACGGCTAGGCGGATGACATGAGCAAGCGCGTCCGGGTTCTCGCCATGCACATGGAAAATCGGAACCATGAGCATTTTGGCGACATCCGTTGAATAGCGCGTAGAGCGGGCATCTTCGGGCAAGGTGGTATAACCGATCTGGTTATTGATAACAATATGAATGGTGCCGCCTGTACGGTAACCTTCCAGTTGGCTCATGTTCAGGGTTTCGGCCACAACGCCCTGTCCAGCAAAGGCCGCATCCCCATGCAGCAAAACCGGTACGACCCTGTCCGGCCCCTGTTTACCGTAAATTTGCTGCCGCGCCCTAACTATGCCTTCGACCACAGGATTAACAGCTTCAAGATGGCTGGGATTGTTTACCAGCAAAGCCGATATTACGTCATCGTTTCCCAGCCGGATATCAGACAGGTAGCCATTGTGATATTTTACATCACCGGCGCCGATGAGCTGGCCGCTGTCGTAGCAGGTTTCAAACTCGGCCAGGATTTCTTCAATAGGTTTGTTTAAGATGTTAGCCTGAACATTAAGCCTGCCGCGATGCGCCATACCGAGAATCATTTCCCGGCAGTCCAGATCCGCCAGTTTATGCAGCATGGTGTCGAGCATAGCAATGATGCCATCTGCGCCTTCAAGGGAAAAGCGGGTTACCGCCAGATACTTTTTATTCAAGAACTGCTCAAACAAAGCCGATTGGGTCAGCTTGATCAGCCGTTGGCTTTTTTCGTGTTCAGAATCTTCGGCAGTGTTGCGCACCGGTTCCATGCGCTGCTGGAGCCACAAGCGCTCACCGGGATCTTGCAGATGCATGTATTCAACCCCAATGCAACGGCAATAGGTCTGCTTGAGAATTTGAACAATTTCTTTTAATGACCCTTGCTCCATAAAAGTAAATTGGGGTGTTGGAAATACTTTATCCATGTCCCCTGTGGAAAATCCGAAATTTTCAATTTCCAGTAACGGATGCTCAGTGGGACAAGCCGAAAGCGGGTCCATACACGCTAAAAGATGTCCGATATCACGATAACGGTGGATCAGTTCACCAATCCGGGCCCAGACTTTAGCATCTGTGGTTGAGTTGGCAGGCTCCCGGACGGAGGCGCTGCGTTCAAATCCCATATCAAATCCTGAAAAAAAGATTTGCCAGTCACGGCTTACGGATTCCGGATTGTCCAGGTAACGCTGGTACTGTGTATCAAGAAAATTGAAATTGAGCGTTTCAGGAAGTTTCATGCCTCTGCTTTTCTTCGGTTGCTTGCCAGCCGGTTAACATCCGAGCGAATTCGCGGATGCGAACCACTTGCCGGATAACCGGAGCAACGCAGCTTATAGTTGAATTAGATGACACAAAGAACAGGCAAGATCACCCCTTAGCTGTTATGATAAAAAAATCTAAGAGCTTGTTTGGGAAATAGAAAATTTAGCGAAAAAGTTCGAGGGCGAGGCCAAAATGTCTCAAATTTGAGATGAATAGCCGGTTTATTTTCCGTAAATTTGCGTCATTTTGGACCGTTCTCGCGCTTTTGCAGCCGATTTAATAATTCCCGATCAGGCTATAAGGTGAAGTCGCTTTTTTACAAACCCTCTGACATAATAAAAAAAATGCGTATTTGGTGTCAATTAATAAAAGCTATTATTTGCAACAAGCTCCATTTAAAACGCCTATTTCGCCCAAGGGCAGTGGTTATAGGCAATATAACCTGAAAAAATAAATTTTGAGCATGCTTTTGTAATCAATTGAAAAATAAATCCCGTAAACCTTGAGCTGAACCATCTATCTCGGCTATAAAATAAGTGTATAATATCTATTTAGCGCCCATCGCCGAAATAGGAAAATTTGTTCGAGATAAAGGTGTTCGAAAATATCGGGCAAATTGGCCATTTATCGACGAGCGCTATTTAAAGCATAATATCAACCGGAGGGGCGGCTTTGCATATTCCCCAGAAAAAACTGTGCCAGCATTTATTAGACGAGATGAGTATGCCGGCACATATTCAAGCCCATTCACACTTGGTGTGCAAAGTAGCCTTGCTGTTGACACAAGGGCTTTTATCGGCCGGGGTGTCTGTGGACATTGATCTTATTCAAGCGGCGGCATTGCTTCATGATATCACAAAATCTCGTAGCTTCATCACGGGTGAAAATCACGCACTGACCGGAGGCGAATACCTCAGTTCGCTGGGTTACCATGAAGTTGGTGAAATTGTCCGCCAGCATGTGGTTCTGGATGCTTATTTTTCCGGAGACCATCCCAATGAGGCCGAAGTAGTCAATTATGCCGACAAACGGGTGTTACACGACCGTATCGTGTCCCTGGCCGAACGGATGGATTATATTATGTACCGCTATGCAAAAACCCACGCTCACCAGCAGCGTTTCCGGCAGGTCAGAACTCTTACCGAAACACTGGAACAACGTATTTTTCAGTATCTTGTTTTTCCCCCTGACGAAGTGCCATTGCTCTTGGACTCGCCCTAAGGCGATTGGCGGAAAAGAATATACCAGATTGAGCTTCGATTTTTTTTCGTATTCAAGGCGCGCCAAAGTTTTGCTGATCAGTTTGCATACTTAACGTATTCGCTGCTTTGGCATAACTTAAGAAGACGGGAAAAAAGCATGCAAGATGGTATATTATTAACACAAATCGCCTAAGGCTCTTGGAATCTGTTTGGCAATTCATAAATTTGCGCCATCAGATCGGGCCCGGATCACGCCACTCAAGTTAACCTCCTGCAATCGCGAAATAAACCTGCGTATCAAGTCATTATCGCATTGGTGCTCATAAACGTTACCGGCGCCATCTGCTCCATATATCCGTTTATGGTATAAAAACGCCGCCAAAAGATGCTTGCCGAGCCGTACCCGGTCCGCACCGTGCAGCGCCTCATCATTTACATTCAAAGGTTCAGGGGCGGGCAGGTTTTGCCCCTGGTCCAGAAGGTTTTTCATAAAATTTAAAATCCTTCCCAGCCGCAGCAGGGTAACTGCCTGGGTTCTGCTGGTGACATGATCCAGCGGCAGTGCTGTAGCGCGTAGTAATCCAAACCCGTCCGGCAACAGCCCCTGATCGCGGCACCAGTGATAATCAGGACTTGCCGGCGCCGGATAAAAAACGGATATACCGGCCAATGCCCTTCTCTGGGCCAGGTAAAGCAAATCCTCAACAGACCCGTAAGGATCTTGTTCGGGACCGGCTACAATCAGATAAACCACGGAGGTCAAGCCGAATTTTTCGGCCAGAGTCAAAACGCGGTCTAAATCCCGCCGGATATCCGGGCGTTTAAAACGCCGCAATTGTTCCGAATCGGTTGTAATTAAGGCAAGATTCACGGTCTTGAAACCCGCCTTGCGCATCAGGCGAATACTGTCCTGGTCAAGTGACGGCGCATACAAACCATTCATTGCCCGAAGTTCAGGCGGATCATCGGGCCAAAGTTTGCCGATGGCTTTGAGCAGGTTTTTGAACCAGGCCGGATCAGAACTCAGGTGCTCATCCTCAAAATCGATAAAGCCGGGTTTAACGCCTGCCGCCGCCGTTTTAATCTCGGCCATTACCGAATCTATACTGCGGCGCCGGAAGCCATGGTAGCTGTTTTTATTTACAGCGCAATAGCTGCATCTCATTGGACATCCGCGGGTAGCGCAAAGGGTAATGCTGAGCCGGCGGCTACGGTTATAGTGCCGTTGATCCATTAAATCAAAGGCCGGTACAGGCAGTTGAGCCAAATCTTCAACAACGGCGGGTGGCGAAACCGATAGTTCTCCATGGCGGTTACGGCTCACTAATCCCGGAATCGGCCAGGGACGCTTTGCCTGCCGCAGGGCTTTGGCCAGCAGCGGCATGCCTATTTCACCATCGCCGCGCAATACGTAATCAACGGCGCTGCAGCGCATCACCTCTTGCGGTAATGCGGTAGGGTGATGACCTCCCATAACGATGACGCAACGTGGTAAAGCCTTCTTGATTGCCTGTGCCAGTGCCAAGGCAACGCCACTATAAGCTGAAAAAAGTACGGACAGGCCAATTAAAAATGCATTACTCCTGCGTGCTTGCAGAACGAGATGTTCCATGCTGTATCCAAAATGCCTGAACCGATGAAACAAATTAAACGGCGATAGATCCTGACGGCCATAGAAAGGCTTCAAATGGGCCATCTGCCCAGGCCAGTCAAGCGGCCGTGATTTGTCTGTGGCCAATGCATCCAGTAAGCCGACACTAAAACCTTGACTCCTTAAAACCGCTGCAATCGAGGCTAATCCATAAGGAACGGTACGTTTGGCTGTAAGATAGAAATCTTGCAAGGGCGGCTGAATCAGCAGAATATCGGGCATAAATTACCGGCTCTTTCCCAGTGTTATCAAATTTTTTAAGGCTCTTAGAATGTCAAATTTGTAGTCTATCCCGGTTTTCAGGCCATTCTGGAAATCTGGCTAAATGTTTGAATCTCAGCCGGCAAATCATCTGGCTGAATCATATCTTCGACACTCAGGGCCAGAGCCCGCTCAATTACATTTTGCAATTGAATCAAATTCCCCGGCCAATGGTATTTCATTAAAATGTCAAAAGCCTCTGGAGATACTCCGATAATTCGCTTTTTTTGTTTGGTGCAAATCATATGAATAAAATGGTACATCAACAGGCAGATATCCTCACAGCGTTCACGCAAAGGAGGCAAAGTGATAAACACGGCGTTGAGCATATCAAACAAATCTTTTTTCAAAACCCCGCTTGAAATCACCTCGCCTAATTCTTTGCTGGTGGCTGCGATGACCCGGACACCTTCCCGGATGTTATCTTTTTCTTTTTTTAAAGCTTCCAGAAGCACCAGCCTGACGTTGGATGATAATTCAGCAATTTCATCAAAATAAAGAGTGCCATTATTGACTTTGCGAAGCAGGCCGGACACATGGTCCACGACCTCTTCTTCAGGTACGGACTCGGTGATGGAGCCGCAATTTACAGCGACAAAGGGCTTGGAATGCGATTCACTCACCTGATGAATGGTGCGCGCCACCAGTTCCTTGCCGGTGCCGCTTTCTCCCTGGATTAAAACCATGGGGTCTTGCCGGCTCACAGTTTCGATCAAGTCATAAATTTGTTGCATCTTGGCGCTGATCCCGATGAGCCCGTGATATTTGTATCGTTCACGAGAACGTTTCCTAATCAGAGCTTCTTTATCCTGGACTTTTTTTTCTTCTATAATGCGATCGATTATAAGCTTGAGGTGATCGAGTTTGAAAGGTTTTTGCAGATAATCATAGCTGCCGAATTTCATGGCCTGAACTGCCGATTCCATTGAGCCGTAGCCGGTTACGATAATTACCTCGATCTCGGGTTTGTATTGCTTGACAGCGGCCAGAAGTTCCAAACCGTTGAATTCCGGCATTTTATAGTCGGTAAAAATAATATCGATTTGCTGATCTTTAACCATGTCAAGCGCTTTTAAGCCACTGTTGACTGTAGAGATGTTATATTTCTGCATCTGTAGATATTGTTCAACCATCATTAAAATATCTTTGTCGTCATCGACAAACAGTATGCGATAATCCTTCATGGGTTACTCCATATTGGATGTTAATAAGGGTGTGATAACCAACTTTATTTTATCATCATTGCCGAATTTTAAAAATTCGGAGCGTTCTTCTGGCATCGGCTTGCCCGGATCAAGATTTTATTTATAACGATCCGTGCATTTTTTCACTTCCATAATAAAATTACAAGCATTGCGGCCGTTATGGGAAAATTTGGTATCACAACTGGGCTCAAATGGAATCTGCAATAGGATATAACAATAAATAAACTTTATAAAAGACCGAAGTTTAAAGATCAAGCGCCCTGAAGCAGACCGGAAAAAAAATAACGGCATGCATATTGCAATGACAAAAAGCTGAAAACAATAGATTTAAGGTGCGAACATTCGCCATTCTATTGGGCTTCATGAAAAGTTAAAACGCATTCTTGCAGCAGCAAAGAATGTATCGTTTGTGTTTGTTTAGCTGAATTAGACACAATTGCGCAAACGTCCAAAAGCGCTTGCAAACAGAGAGGAATTTGATTTTGCCGATCACCGAACTCGCCAAAAGCATTCGCGAAAGACCGCCTGTTTCACTTGCCCATCTTATTGGATTGGAAAAAGATGCTACCCAAAACAGCCCACGCGATAAATACTTTTTCACCTTTCCGTTACTAAAGCAACGCCTTGCCTTTTTAAACAACATTATTTCCAGTCAAAGCCACGCCTTAGTTATCATCGGTGAACGCGGCAGCGGAAAATCCACGCTCTTACAGAATATTATAACAGAGCCCGCCTATCGCTGGAAAAAACGCAACATTTATCTCAAAACCGGCTACAAGCCTCTTAAGGGCATGTTGGAAAAAATTAATCAAAAATTAATTTTTCTCTCACAAAAAAACTCGCCGCCTTGCATTTTTATCGACGATGCCCATGAATTGAATGAAATGCAGATGCAAATATTGATTCATCTTGCCTTCCACTGCTCATCAGGAAAAGCTTTCCAAGGCCTTACGATGTTTGCACAGCCTCGTATTCAAAACCACTTTGATAATATTGAGCGCCATCTTCCCCCCGCGGCGATAATGCACAAGATGAATATGGTTGCGCTTACAAAACCACAAACAGCGAATTATCTTAAACATCGGATTAAAATAGCAGGCATACTAAAACAGCCGCTCTTTTCAGATTACCAGATAGACCGCATCTATGAAGCTTCCGGCGGACTTCCCGGTAAAATAAATGATGAAGCCTTCGCATTTCTGCGCAGGATGTATAACGGAAAAAGCCCCTTTAAAAAACCTCTGCTCAAATTACTGACCGCTGAGCTAAGCTGCCGGTCTATTGATTTCAAATCACAGTATCTACGCCTCATTAACCGTAAATCTTATATCCCAGCAAAAAAAAGGTTTCGGTGCGGAAATACATAAATTTCCGGCATTGAAAATCCCCCCCCCCTCCCTGCTTTGGGAAACAAGGTGTCCGGAGATGCTCAATTAAATGGTTTCTTGGAAAGACCCTGGAAAAAATTTGCGCAACATCATTCTATAAAATACCGAGATGCGCACTGTGCACGGCTGCACATCCGGTTTCAGGCGGGGACATTCCCCGCCTATACTTTTTTTTAATATTATATCAAAACATTAAAGATCGCTAACCGCCACAACAAATAAATATTCTGACAATACGGACCCAAGGCGGGAATAAAGGGATGGGAAGCTGCAAATGTACCATATTGCGCCCAGATTTGGATTCGTTTTTACAAAGCAAAGATGGGCGCATGCTCATAGTCTTTGCCCATTAGCCAACAGAGGAAAACGAATTCAACAGGCCATATAGATCAACAAAGCAGCGTTTGGGATATTTACAACTTCCAGGGCCCAAGCAAGCTCGGGTGATTTACATCATACAAACCTGATAACCATTGACATACTGTTTAATCCAGAACTATTTTACTCTATGGATGCCGTCTATTGGACTGAAAAGATCAGAAAAGGACTGAAAAATTTTCCGCTTTTCAAAAGGGGAGGAAAAAAAGTATTGCCAACGAGCAATCACAAAACAAATTCATATCAAATCGTTATGGTTTGTACTGGCAATATTTGCCGCAGTCCTATGGCAGAAGGGCTTTTGCAGAACTTTTTACCCGAACAACTCAGGCAACGCGTTAACGTTAGTTCCGCAGGAACTATGGCTTTGCATGGGCATCCGGCTGCGCAATACGCTATTGACGCAATGGATGAATCAGGTATCGGCATCCACAGCCATCGCGCCCGTCAGCTCACCCGTGAAATCGCCGTTAATGCTGATTTATTACTGGCCATGGAAACAGAGCATCTAAATACAGTCAAACGCATTTACGGCAAGGGCAAAGCGCCTGTAAAACTGATGCGTCAATTTGAGCATGAGGCTTTTTTTGATCAGATTGCGGACCCATATGGCGGTCCGCTGGAGGGCTATCGCATCTGCCGGGATTTGCTGCAAAACTGTATGCAAGGACTTTGCCTCTATCTTATGGAACAACTTGGGGTGTATGAATGAGCCAATCATTATTCATAACGGGCATTGTTTTATTTATCCTCAGATGGCATATCCAAAACACCGCTAATCAGGTATTTGCGGGCTCGATCTTGTCTTTTTCCTTTTTTAATCGCCGCTGTTTATGATTTCGGCCAGCCTTTTGCCGTACTGGCGGATCATAATCCGGCCTTGTTCTATGTTTGACAGATAGTGCAGGTTGGATTCAGCTATACCGATAGGCCGTTATAAACAATCCAACCTTCTATGAAACTAAGGATTGCAGGCCCCGGATTGGCGGCCCGTTAATCCGGGGCCTGCAATCTTAACACCTAATTAGTGCGGTAAATACACCATGGTCAGGCATTTGCGAAAGTCCCTATGCCTCTTCAATAGGCGGCAGCTTATTTGGATCAGGACTACTGATTTCTTGGGTGAGATCTAATCCATTCCAATGTTCCACCCATGCTTCATAACGTTTATGGGATTTATTTATCTTTAATTGTAAATCGTTGAAATTCTGATCAAGACGCTTCGCCGTATCTCTATTGACCATAGATTCAATACCATGTCGCCGCACTTCATCAAAAATTTTCTTAGCTTCATCAGTATTGCTGAATTCTTTTTTAAATGTATCTTCGTCCTGTCTAAAAATATTGACCAGTTTCTTTCTCGACTGACTGGATATATTAATATCTTCAATAAAATGTTCAATTATTTGTTTGCATGCCAGTTGAACATATTTCGGATCATAATGTGGATTACTATCAATTTTATCATTGAACAAGCAGATACATTTAATAAAATTTAAACTATTAGTTGAGAATTCTTTTTCACATAGATGAAAAAGTATCTCAAGACACCTGTCATCAGAAAAGTTCCCTTGAATTGTCATGAGTTGGTCATTATCAAATCTATTGATTTCAAACGTAAAACCATGATCGAAAGTTGACTTTTAATTTTCATCACTTATCTTGCAGCCCAATGCATGTATTTGTGCCTCAGCTAATTGTTGTTCTGTAACAGCCAATTGTTTTTTTTTGTCATCTACGTTTTGGATTAGTTTAGTTAATTCTTCTTTTGTTATGTTTGTCTGTTCTTTTAAGTCAGCTAATTGTTGCTTTCTCAAAGTTATTTGTTTTTCTATGTCATTTAATTGTCGTTTTGGCCCAGCTACCACCTTTAAGTGTACTTTCAGAGCCAGATATACGCTAGCCGATAAAAAGGCAAACGGAAAAGCGATGGGCGCAAGTAGTGTACCAACTACGCCCGCGAGCACTTTTTTCAGAGTACTGGTATTTTTGAAAGAGATAACATCACATGCTTTTTGAAGGAAATTTGCATACTTTTGAAGAAAATTTTCGTTTTTTTGCAGATCTATGCTTTGGCCTGCTTCAAGCAGATCTATGCTTTGACTTACAGGGATATTTTTTTGATTAAACTTAGAAATTGCTTTTTGAGTATTTTCTTCTGAAGGTTTGGATGTCTTGGCTAAATGAGTTGTGTCGGCTAACTCGAGAAGATTATTCTTTTTTTTTGTATCTGCACCTGGATTTGTCGAGGTTGCCTTTTGAGTAACTTTTGTGTTAGTGGGTAAAAGTCTCTTAATATTGCTCTCTTTATCATTTTCAGTATGACTTTCGTTCGCAGGAATTTTGTTCGCAGGAATTTCGTTCGTAACATTCATTTCATCAATCTCCTCTATTTTTAACCTGACCAATCAAAATTGTTTTTATTTGTTTACCGATCTAACCTGATTAATTAACCGTTGCACATAAACTTAGCAAATTGGGCGCCACTTGTTTGTTTAGTCACATTACAAAAATTTCATAAAAAAGCCGCCCATACAACTAACTATTATCATGGCAAAATAAGCCGTCATCACGCCACATGAGATGAAAGCGGCCCATGACCGCCAAAGACTCTCTAACATTTTAAGATAAAATATAGCCACACCGCCTCCAACAGCGTTGGCATCAAGTGCCAATTGAGTTGCTTGCCGTTGCATGAGACTATCAAACAATACCGCGATCAATTTTGGCGGACCGGCCGATCAATTCAAAAAGCGGCATGCTGTTTTTATTACCAAATAATAACAATCCACTGGTTGACACGCTTTTCAAATTCATTTATGAATTCTTATTCAATTGGTCACATTGGCCTGATAAAAAGTTTATCAAAATGGCGGATTGAGAAAATTACCCTAATCCATGCACAAGAGTTCTCTTAGATGCCTGAAAACAGATAAAGTGGCGAAAAAAAAACAAGGAGAACGTAAAAAATGATCCAAGTTCAAAACCTTACAAAATACTATCATGAATTTTGTGCAGTCGATCAAATCAACCTGCACATTGCCAAAGGTCAAATCGTTGGGCTGCTCGGACCCAATGGCGCCGGTAAAACGACAACCCTGCGAATGCTGACCGGTTATTTCATGCCCACCAGCGGCGATATCCGGGTCAAAGATTACTCTGTTCATCAGGATTCCCTGAAAATAAAGGACATGATCGGTTACCTGCCCGAGTCGGCGCCTTTGTATAAGGGAATGCTGGTTTATGATTATCTTGATCATATCGCCGGTATCCGCGGCCTCAAGGGTGAGAATAAAAGCAAGCGGATTAAGGAACTGGCGGATATGTGCAGTTTGCGTGAAATTATGCATAAGACCGTTGACACCCTTTCAAAAGGGCTCAAACAGCGTGTCGGCCTGGCCCATGCCATGATGAGCGATCCTGAAATTCTTGTCCTGGATGAGCCCACTTCCGGCCTGGACCCCAACCAGATTGTCGAAATAAGGGAAATCATTCGTAAAATTGGCGAAGAAAAAACTGTTATCCTGTCCACTCACATCCTGAGTGAAGCCGAAGCTACCTGCGATCGTATTGTCATCGTCAATAAGGGGCAAATCATAGCTGACGGCAATCTTGAGGATATCAAGGGTGAAGCCGGCCGGGGCGCCATGATACATATAGCCCTGCAGCAAGCCGATCCCGATGAAGCCCGTATCGTGTTGCAGCAGGTCGAAGGCGTTGACTCGGTCAACGCTTTAAAGGCGGAAAACGGCGAGTTGGTCCGATTACAGTTAACCTGCCGGGCCAGTGCCGATCCCAGACCTCATATTTACCATGCGATCAAAGGGACCAATTGGGTTTTGATTGAATTCCGGCAAGAGACAAAAACCCTTGAAAACATTTTCCGTGAATTGACCAGGGAGAACTGATATGCACCAAGTTCAGTTAATTTTAAAAAAAGAGTTTAAGGATTATTTTGTTTCACCCATAGCTTACATTGTCATCGCAATTTTTGTAATTGTGACGGCATGGCTGTTTTTTTCTAAATTTTTCCTCTACAACCAGGCAAATTTGCGGGATTTTTTCCAATACCTGCCCTTGATCCTGGCACTTGTTGTTCCCGTGATCACAATGCAGCTTTTTTCCGAGGAGCTTAACGCCGGGTCCTACGAATTACTGCTGACCCTGCCGCTGAGTTTTAATGAAATTATTATTGGAAAATTTCTGGCCGCGTCTGCATTTGTAGCTGCCATTTTAGCGCCCTCTGTGGTTTTCCCCCTTGTCATTTCCTTTTTAGGGGACCTGGATTGGGGAGCGGTTATCGGCGGTTATATCGGCGCTTTTTTACTAGGCGCTTCTTATGTGGCCATCGGATTGTTCGCCTCGTCTTTGACGCGCAATCAAATCATCGCCTGCATTGTGGGTATGGCCATTTGTTTCGCGCTGGCCATTATCGACAAGATGCTCTTCTTCATTCCCCAACCTGTGTTAGGTGTCATTGAATACCTAAGCTCGGGCTACCATTTTGAAAACATATCCCGGGGCATCGTAGACACACGCGACATTGTCTATTTTGCAAGCGTGATTTTTTTAGGACTTTATGCAACCCACCTGGTGATGCAGGAAAAAGAATAAGAGGAAGCCAAAATGAGTATCCAGCGGTATCCTAAATACATAAAATTTATCATCTATTTGATAGCGGCGATTTTAGTGAACATTGCCGGGGAAACCTTGTTTTTCAGACTGGACCTGACGAAAAACCAAGTTTATTCACTATCTGAACCAAGCAAAGAAGCTGTCTCCACACTGAATGAGCCCCTGTCGATTAAAGTTTTTTTTACCAAAAAACTGCCTGCGCCCCACAACAGCACAGAGCTCTATCTTCGTGATTTACTAAAAGAGTATTCTCTAAACTCCAATAAATATTTTAATTTCCGATTCTACGATGTCAGCCCGGAAGCCGAAGGCATTGGTGATGAAGGAAAAACGAACCGTGAAATCGCTCGCGATTACGGCATCCATCCCGTTCAAATACAACTTATCGAAAACGACGAAGTCAAATTTAAGCAGGCCTATATGGGGCTTGCAATGATTCACGGCGATCTTGTTGAACGGATTCCGGCCATTACCTCAACAGATGGATTGGAGTATCGGCTCACCACAGCGATTCAAAAACTCAATAACAAAGTCAGCGCTCTGCTCAAACTGCAGGAACCGGTCAAGGTGCAACTTATATTGAGTTCTTCCATGTACAAATTGGCCCCGGTAATCGGCATCAAGGAATTGGAAAAGTACCCTGACAAAATCAAAAAAATTGTCAAGGACCTGAACGCGAAACTCTACAATAAACTTGCATTCACCCACCTTGATCCCGATACGGATGAAACCGCAGCAAAGGTTGCCGCTGAACACGAACAATTTGCATTGAAATGGCCCGCTATCGCCCAGGCCAAGCTGAAAGCCGGAAAGGGTGCTTTGGGCATCATTATACGTTACAAGGATCAGGTGCGCGAAATTCCCCTGCTGTCGGTTGTTCGAATACCTATTTTCGGCACCCAGTACCAGTTGGCGGAGATCGGACAGGTGGAAGAAGAATTAAACGCCAATATGGAGCGTCTGGTCCGGATCAACGAAGATATTGGATTTTTATCTGATTTCGGCACTCTGGAATACCGGGGGCTGGGCCCCATGGCCCCGCAGGGCCAGGAAACCATTGGCCGGTTTAACTCCATTGTTAGTCAAACCTATTCCATCAAGCCGGTCAGCCTTAAAAAAGGCTCTGTTGCCAAAGGGCTTAAGTGCCTTGTCGTTGCGCGGCCAACAGAAAAGTTCTCGGACTACGATCTTTACCAGATTGACCAGGCTTTGATGAACGGCACAAACCTGGCGATTTTCTTAGATGCCTTTAAAGAAAAAGCGCCGCCTCAGCAACAGGCGTTCATGGCGCAGCAAATGCCCTCTTTCGCGCCCATGGACACCGGCCTTGAAAAACTGCTTGAGCATTACGGGGTGCGCATCAAAAAATCGTTGGCGCTGGATGAAAACTGTTACCGCCAGCGTCTTGGCCGCAACCGTGGAGGTGGTGAACAACCGATTTATTTTGCACCCATTATTCAAAGCGAAAATATCAATAAGGATCTTGATTTTATTCAGGCGATAAAAGGATTGGTCACTGTAAAGGCGTCGCCTCTGGAGCTGGATAAAAAACGCATTGAAGAACAGGGGCTCGAAGCGCATAAATTGTTTTCTACTTCCAGCCGTTCCTGGGAAATGCGTCAACCTATCAACCTGAACCCGATGTTTATCAATCCCCCGGCCTCGGACAGCGATATGAGCAGCCTGCCTTTGGCCTATTTCATCGAGGGTTCTTTCCACAGTTATTTCAAGGGCAAACCCACGCCGGAAAAACCTGCTGAAAAGAAAAAAACGGATAAAGATAAAAAATCTGATTCCTCAAAAGATCAAGCCGATGACAAAGAGGCTGAAAAACAGGAATCCCAAATTGACCTTTCCCAAATTGAAAGAAAAGAGGCATTCAAAGAAAAAAGCCCGAAATCCAAGATTTTCATCATGGCTACCGCCGAAATGCTCAAGGACAATCTGTTGGATGAACAAGGCCGCAGCACCAACGCGATGTTCATGATGAACATGATAGACGCTCTGAACGACAGGGAAGGGCTTGCCGTCATGCGAAGCAAGGGACAACCTTACAATCCTTTGAAACAGACCGGCCCGGTTACCAGAAAGGCCATCAAGTTCGGCAATATCGCGGGGCTTCCGGTTGTTGTGATCATGTTTGGCATGGTGGTTTGGGTGCGCCGGACTGCCCGAAAAAGAAAAATCCAAGCATTATTTATGAATAATTCCGGTCAAGCGAGGTCTTAATGAAAAAAGAATATCTTATCCTGTTTGCTATTATAGCGGCCCTGGCGGCCTACTTGGGGTTGCGTTCCAAGGATCAAACCCATTTTGAGCTGCCAAGTCCGGCGCCTCTTGAAAGCGCAAAAATTGATCATTTGAAATTTGGAAAAAAGGACGCTTCCATTGAATTGGAAAAAAAAGATGAACATTGGTTCATCGAACCAGAGGGATTTCCGGCTGACACGATCAAGGTCAAAAATATGATCAAAGCGGCTGCGGAGCTAACAATAACCGATCTGGTCTCTGAGTCCGGCAATTACGACCGCTATGAGCTTACAGGTGATAAAAAGATAACCGTGCAGGTTTCCACCGGTGACAAGCAAAAGCGAACCTTTGATATTGGAAAAACCGCATCCACCTACCAGCATACCTTTGTTCAGCTAAAGGATGACGACCGGGTTTATCATGCGCGGGGCTCTTTGAATCGCACCTTCGATATAACCGTGGATGACCTTCGGGATAAGATAATGCTTTCGTTTGACAAAAAAAGCATTCAATCCATCGATCTGAAAAAAGCTGATAAGACTCTGGCAGTGGTGCTCAAGGAATTACCCGCGGAAAAAAATCCTGAAAAAGACAAAAAGCAAGCAGACTCCCAAGAAGACTCCAAGGACGAATCCGCTCCGGTTCAGCCACCGAAAACCGAATGGACAACCTCTGATGGTCAGGAGGTGGATCAGAAAACCATTGAGCGGTTGCTTACATCCTTTTCAAATCTGAAGTGTGACGCTTTTAATGATAAAATGAAAAAAGAAGACTTCAAGGAAACCGATGCATTATGGACCGTGACGTTTAAAAATAATCAGGGTAATCACAGCGTCTGGTTTTTTGAAGAGCAAGAACAAAAACAGGACCAGTTGCCAGGGATATCCAGCGCAAGTGACTATGCCTTTTTTATGCCCTCAAGCCGCATGGCCTCAATTGAAAAAAATGTCGATAAACTTTTAGGGATAGAGGAAAAAAAGGAAAAGGAAAAAAAAGAAAAACCGGCTAAATCTCCGGTATAATACCACTTCGAAAAACAGATCAACCATTTCACGGTTTTAAGATTATCCAGCGAGAATTCCCGGTAATTTATTGCCGGGAGCAGTCACATAAAAAAGGATCGGCGAGCCTGTCTTAAGGTATCGCCGATCTTTTCTTTTAGCCTTATTGCTGGTTTTTATAGAACGAAAACCAGCAATGATCCGCAAATCGGCTAAGAATTCTAATCAAACAATGATCCGATAAAACACCAGGAAAAATCGTCCTTTTGCGTTGTAGCGCTTTTTTCATAGCTATAACTGGAATCTTCAGCCTCATTATATGCCCGAACACGGTAGTAAAAGACCGTATCATCCTCCAATCCGCCATCCCTATAGAAGGTAGTATCTTCATCCACCTTGGCAACAGGTGTGTAGGTCTGTTCACTTTCTTTGCGTCTTTCAATCTTGAATCCCAGCTCGTCAGATGAATTATCATCCCAGGTTAAATCGATGCAGCGAGGGGACAAAACTTTAGTGTCCAAATCGGAAGGCGCCTCAGGTTTTGTACCGCCAATAAAAACGCCTACGGCAACGACATTTTCAATTAGGATTTCTCCGGCATCGCTATCGCTTAAAATTTCAGCATCTTTCATGGCATTGTATTCTTCAAGTGTATCATCCGAAATATTTATTACACTCACGGTGTCATTTGTATCTTCACATTTGCAAACGGCATATGCTCTATCACCGTTTTTTGGAGCTGAAACGCCCATGGGAGTACAGCTGACTTTATACTGATCGATTACTAGTTGAGAACTGGTATTGATAACTGCTACACGGTTCAATGTCCCATATTGGTTTGTAGCGTAAACCTTCTGCCCATCCGACCCAACGGCCACACCATAAGCTGTATCGCCAACGTCTATCGTTTTCACCACAGTTTTATCGCTGGTTTGGATGACACTGACACTGCCACTGGACTCATTGGCTACATAAACATATTTCCCATCCGGTGTTACCGCAATCCCTAAAGGGTTTTCTTCCACCTCGATATCCTCATCCTCATCCTCAATTTCAAAATCGCCATCATCATCTGTAATTACAGTTACGGTATTATCTGTGTAGTTAGCGACATAAACGTAGTTGATATCCTCATACTCGTCATAATATACTGCAATGCCCCAAGGGTTATTGCCGGTATTTATGGTTTCCGAATCCACTGCGTCAGATGTATTAGCTGTTCCCAAATTGATTTTCGACACAGAGTTATCATCATAGTTAGCCACATAGGCATATGAGCCATCCTGGGTAACGGCTATTCCCCTGGGTCCCATGGAATTGCTTTTTTGGTTGCCGGGATCCAAATCATAAGTAACCGAGGGGTCTTGAGAATCATCATCATCATCGGTAAAAAAATCATTGGTTATTTTAATCACCTGATCAGAACCATAAACAGTTACCAATGCAAAACTTGAACTGTCGCCGGGTACAACGGCTACACCATAGTAAGGCCCTTTGTCCGAATAAGTATCACCAAATTCAGTTTTGCTAACCTCATCATCAACTGTCTCTTCATCATCAGAACTTTTAATGATAGTAATACTGTCACCTGTATCGGAATTATTAGGCAAATAAACAAATGTGTCCGCATAGAGTTGCAATTCAAATAAACACACCAGGCTGATAGTGATAAATAATGACTTTACAAACTTCATATAAATAACTCCTTGTTTAGAGCTTGTTTGGGAAATACGAAATTACGCGAAAAAGTGCGAGGGCGAGGCCAAAATGTCTCAAATTTGAGATGAATAGCCGGCCTATTTGCCGGAAATTTGCGTCATTTTGGACCGTCCTCGCGCTTTTGCAGCCGATTTAGTAATTCCCAAACTGGCTCTTAGATAGTAAGTTGGATCGAAAAACGAAAATTCGACATTACGCCGGAGTAACCATTGAAACCACGTATCAAAAGGTAAAAAGCAAAATACGATATAATCGTTTATCCACGTACAGTTTTGCAAAAACACATCCATTTTTTTCAAGTATTTGGCAGATTGAGGATCGCTAATCCAATCTACGCCTAAAAAACCCACTCTTAAAATAGCGATTTTAAAACATTTAAAATTTTGATTTCTACATTAGAATTTGAAAAAAAATCAATCAAAAAAACTAATTTTTATCCTTCATGCCGTGAAGACTCCTTGCCTCGCGCAGCGAAGGCGGGAGATGAATCGGCATTTTCCACATTGACAATAATAGTAATTCTTTGTATTTGATATGCATGCAAATCACCCTTCGAAAATCTTTCAAATATCGAATCTATCCAATAAAATCTCAAATTTCGATGTTGGAAAACCAGTTTTCCATGTGCCGGTATTTGCACAACTGGTGATATTAGTTGTGTAATCGGCTATGCTGGATCAGGAAAAAGCTACATCTTGGCCGCTGTACGAGAAGCTTTTTCATCACAAGGCTATAAGGTAAAAGGCGCAGCCTTGGCCGCAATTACCGCCGAAGGCCTGCAACACGAAAGCGGCATTTGTCAGATTAAATCTGAACTACTACATATAAAAAAGTCTTGCTTTTTTAATACATATCACTTAATAGTTATCATTTTTATTAAAGCCTTGAGTAAGGGTACTACTTCAGTTACCAAATCGTCTTGCACAGTTTAGCCATGCGCTCCAAGAGTTCAAATTCAGACCGCTTTTAAAACGCACCAGAACATAATCTGGCCGTAATTACCCAATTGTTATGGGTAAATGATGTTCCACTTCATATTCATAAATAAATATAGAGAGGAAAAAGATGAAAAAATTATTTATTATTACAGTTACTGTGACAGTGTTGTTAACATCATCGATTGCTTTTGCAGATTTTGCACTAATGGGTGTAGGTGGATGCCGTTACTCAAATGGCACCGGTGACGATTATGATAGGTACTACATTAGCTGGAGCGAATGTCGAGCTATTTGTGCAACCAATGCAGACTGTTTAGGTATCGAATTTTCGCTTTATCATAATTATTCAAGTTGTGAAATTCACTACCAAACAATAGCATATTCTAGTGGTTCTGTTGGTTCGGACGCAGTAACTACATGCTGGCGTAAAAAATAAATGATGTACGGTAGTTCATTAAGCTACGTTTGATTTAAAAGGGAGAGCTTAATGGAGCTCTCCCTTTTAAATTGATCATTATAGTTCAAAGATTTTGATCATCTAAAAATGACTTTTACACGGCAACGGCCCAAAGAGCTGGTAATTGATTTTTGCACCACATGGGCCATAGAACCGCCCAAAGGCAATATTTTATCGCGTATCAGAGAAATTTTAGAAAAACTCAAATCAACAGGCCGGAAAAACGATCAGCAAGAAGTGGAGACCGCCGCGATCCGGCCAGCCCGTAAGTCTACTCCTAAATTTGTAATCGGTTTAAAATTTCCCACCGGCGAACGGGCCAAGGAAGTTGTCAGTCTTCCGGCTCAAATTGACAGAAAAAGCCCTAAAAAGGTTTGCGCCTTCCTGGAAGATCGAACCAAAAAATTCAGGGAATAAACGATTATTAGGAAAAATTTATCCGCTGAAGACATTGGAAAAGTTGAGCAATACGTAGCCAGAGCGGACTAATTGCCAACATACCGGATCAGCATAGAGTTTTCCGGCGGCAAACAAATAGACAGACAAAAAGGTATATTCTTTGACTGTTAAATCGGCTTAATTCACTTTGCCAGCAGAGCTCCGCAAAAACACCAGGAAAATTCGCCTTCTTCGGTAGTAGCGCTGGTTTCAATGGCAAAATTCGAATCCGCAGCTTCGTTGTAGGACTGAATACGATAGTAATAGGTAGTATTATGATCTAAGCCGGTATTTTGATACACCGTCGTGTTTTCATTGGCCTTGGCGATACGTACGTAATCGCCTTGCTCGCCTTCACGTCTTTCTATTTTGAATCCCAGTTCGTCGGAGGAGTTATCGTTCCAGGTCAATTCAATCTCATCATGGGAAACCGCCTCGGCTGACAGCGAGGAGGGGGCAGAGGGTTTTGAGCCGCCTATAAAAACACCGATAGCCTCTACATTATCAATAATATTGGTGGTGGCGTCACCATCTTCGTCTGTAATGGTGCTGACTGAATTTTCAGAGATGTCTATCTTGCTGATATAATAATTTGAATTACCGTCATGATTCACCACATATGCGAAATCACCGTTTTTGGGGGCTGAAACTCCCATAGGTGAGGTTCCTACTTCGTACCAGCGGGTAACACTTTGAGAGCTGGTGGAGATAACAGCGACCAGGCCCGGCGAGTCATCCCGGTTGGTGACATAAACGTATTGCCCGTCAGAGCCCACAGCTACACCATAGGGGCCGGCGCCAACTGTTATCGTATCAAGCACCGTATTATCACTGGTTTGTATAACGCTGACCGAGTTGTCGCCTTGATTGGCCACATAGACGTAGTTTCCGTCTGGTGTTATGGCAATTCCCACGGGACGGTCCCCCACACTGATATCCCCGGTTGAAATCGCGTCATTGTCATCTGTGATAGCCGTTACTGTATCAGAGCCATAGTTAGCAACATAAACGTAGTTGATATCTTCACTATCGTCGTAATAAGCAACAATTCCCCAGGGATTTTGCCCGACATCGGTGGTAATTGAATCTACCACACCCGTTGCCAGATTTATTTTTGAAACTGAATTTGCATCGTAATTGGCCACATAGGCAAAAGAGCCGTCCGAGTCGATGGCTATGCCCCTTGGCCCCAAGGTATCATCGTTTTGCGGGTCTAGCGAATAGGTAAGTGAAGGATCACTGGGGTCATCTGAAAAAAAACTGCTGGAAATTCTAGCTACTAAATCATCTGCATCACTGCCGGCCAAGGTCACCAGCACAATACTGCTGCCGGGTATGACGGCCACGCCATAATGGGGACCGCTGTCGGCATAACTTTCGAATTCGATTTTTAAATTTGTCTCATCAGAGCTCAAAATTCGCGTTATACTGTCAGCCGTGTCATGATTATTGGGCAAATATGCATAAGTAGCAGCATAAAGGTGTGTCTCAAGAAAACATATCATGCCAATAGCGCTGACGATGGCGATAATGACTGGGTTGATACATTTCATAAATTACTCCTCAAATTGCATAAAATTAAAGTTTTAGAATAAAAGGGCTTGGAAGTTTCAAATTCGCCTCAAACTATCCGTACATTGAACTTAATCTTTTTATTATCCGTAATTTGCAAGAATTCTACCTTCAACACAAATACGAAATCAACCCTGATATTAAGCAATGGGCGTAGAAATGTGAATCAGGATGCTTATTTTTGATCTTGCCAAGGGCCTTATGAACGGTTTTGCAGAGCGGATAATCCTCGATTGGGCCCAATGGTTGTCACCGGAAAACCGCAGGCCCGGTAAGCCGGGTCCTTTCCGATTTTCAATCCGCTAAATAAATCGCAAGTTTTATTTT
This sequence comes from Desulfobacteraceae bacterium, assembly GCA_024230435.1. Taxonomy (GTDB): domain Bacteria; phylum Desulfobacterota; class Desulfobacteria; order Desulfobacterales; family Desulfosarcinaceae; genus UBA2230. The sequence continues at coordinate 31,246 of JAAERL010000628.1, read as the reverse complement.
AAATTCTGAAATTGTTTCTTAAGGCTTCATAAAAATCTGCCGATAATCAACTTCAGCTCTAATAACGTATTGGAACGGGAAGGTAGTTATGGAAAAAGTCAATGATAAGGATTTTTTGGATGAACTGCGTTTCGATATCAAAACCAAGGACAAAATCAAAGCCCGCATCGTATTGTCCCATATTGAAGAAGTTACACCTGAGGCGCAAAAAAAAGCTATCGCACAGCTAAGCAAAGCGGATAGTAAATTTGTCATTCCGCTGCTGGTTGAGTTGATAGCGGACTATCCCGCTATTGGTGATAATTTCCAAGACCTTAAAGAGGTTCTGTATTCAAAAACCCTAAATGACCCCAATACCCTTTCCATGGCGCTGATCCGCGAGAGCAAGCCCGCTTATCGGGCGGTTATGGCTGAAATCACAGGTGAAATCCGCCTTGAACCAGCCACGCCCATCCTTTTGAGTATTTTAGATGAAGGGCAAGATGAAGAGCTGATCAGGAGCGTTATTATAGCATTGGGCATGATCGGAGATACATCGGCCACGACACCCATATCCGAATTTTTATATTGCGGCAGCCTGGATCTGATTCTGGCTGCTATCCAGGCACTTGGCCAATTGGCCAACAAGACAGCCATTCAAAGGCTTGCAGATAAATTAGGCGCCGATACTGACCTTGATTATATGATTCTCAATGTATTTGCCCATTGCCAGGAACCTGGAGCCATAGAAAAGCTTAATGAAAATTTATCTGCCCAGAAGGCCAATATAAGAAACGCAGCAAAAAAACATCTTACGGATCTCGGGCCCAAATCCGTTCCATATTTAATCGGCAATTTGATCTACGATGACCCGGACCTTTTAATCCATAGTCTCAATGTGCTGGGCGATATTGGAGATGAATCAGCCATAGGGCCGATAAGAAAGCTGCTTCATAACGAGCCCAAAGATGCCAATGTTCGTTTTGCATCTTATGAAGCGCTTGGAAAATTACCGGTTGCCAAAGGCGCATTCGCCCTGGCCCAGGGGCTGCATGATCCTGTAGATAATGTCCGCGCAGCCGCTGCCAGCGCCATTAACCATAACTACAACACGGTATTGGCTGCGGGTATTAAAAATTTAATCCGGGATGAAAACAATAAGCACTGCCCCATCAGCCGTACGATCATAGAGGCCCAGTGCGATACTGTTTTTCTGGATCTCATAAAAGAAGAAAGTTTCAGTCAATTTGCGGCCGAATACCTGGGCCAAAAGGTTCATCCTGATATACGGCGTTATTTTGCCGAATTGCTGCGCAACAATAATTTAAAACCGCTTGCGGCGAAAATTGAGAAGAAGGTTGAAAAGAAAGTCAAGCCCGATGATCAAAAATCCTTAAAGGTATTCGCTGTGGACGATTCGAAAATGATTCTGAACATCTACCGCAGTGTCTTGCATAATCTTGGATATGAACCGGTTTTATTTGAATTTCCGGCGCAGGCAATTGAAAAAGCCAAGACCGAAAAACCGGACCTGATCTTTACGGACCTTAATATGCCGGATATCAACGGTGTGGATCTTACCCGGTCGATACGCCAATTATACGGCAAAGAACAATTACCGATTATTATGGTAACCACCCAAAACGAATGTCAGGATAACTCCGCCGCTATGGAAGCAGGCATTACAGCGATATTGCATAAGCCCTTCAACGAAACCTCTTTGAGCGAGGCCGTGGATAAATACCTTTCGGCTGCCTGATCGATCCTGGCCATTAAGACTGGCGTTGCAACTGGTGTACAAGAGGTGTCAGGCCGGACATTTTGATATGGCGTTAATCAGCTCCCGCATATGCCCTTTTTCCGCCTGGGCAATGGTCATAAACGTCTGGCTTGCAGCCTTATCCGGCAACTGATTGGCCAGGCTGCGATACAGGTCAAAAGCAGACACTTCAATTTTCAAGGCCGTTTCCAATATCCGCATACCTGAATGGGTATTAGTCGGCATCAGCATAGTCAGAGCCTCTTGCATACTGATGCCGCCTTCAAGGATATCTCCGGTGATCGTTTTATAAAGCGAGTCAAACGGTTCGATATCGTCTTGTATTTCTTTTTTCCAAAACCGGTAAACTGCCTTGGCGTGCGCCATTTCCGCCATAGCAAGCTGCGCGAAAACATCGGACCAGTCTTCAAGCCCGTATATTTCTCTAACGTGTGTATAAAAACGTTGTGCGCCTTTTTCAAGGTTCATTGCCGTTTTAAGCATCTGCACCGTGGATTGCCCCTCAAATACGCAAATAGAAGGAAAGTCCGGCGCCATATGCCCGTCCCAGGCCATGATACCGCCTTGAAGGTTATAGATATTACGGTTTGTCAGATCTTCTTCTTCCATCATAGTGGCTGCCGCCGATGACCTGCCGCCGCTATGGCAGTAAAACACGAGTTCTTTGTCATTTGGCAATGAATCAAGCGTTTGCACTAATTCGGGCAAGGGCTTTAACAACGCGCCGGGAATGTGGCCGTTTTGATATTCTTCCGGCTGACGGACATCCACTAGTACAAACTCTTTTTCATGATGCTGGCCGATATACAGTTTTAATTGTTTGGATGAAAGCTCACCTATAGACATTGGATACTCCTTTTAAAACAACACCTCATCCCACCCGCTAAGGGTATGGGTGTAAGCTGATGGTTGTTTTTTGACGGATACGGCAAATGCCCGGATTTGATTTTTGGTTTGATTTTTCCAAACATTTTCACCAGTCAGGCGGTGCAGCATTATCAGATTTTTCAGAACGGCCGCATTGGCCGATGGAATAGCACCATCATAAAGCTCTTTAGGCCGTACCGGCAAGTCATTCTGATCTTCGGGCGTTAAAAAGTATCCGCCATTTTTTTTATCCATAAAAAAGGTGTCCATTGTTTTTTGAAAGTTTACCGCGATTTCAAGCCATTGACTTTCCTTTGTTACCTGATGCAGTTCCAGCAAACCCATGATAAAAAAGGCGTAGTCATTTGCCGTACCGGCAAGTGCTGTGTCTGCGTTGCGATGACGATGTAACAATCGGCCTGTATCATCGCTCATATGGTCTAAAATAAATAAAGCGGATTTACGGGCGCCCGTTGCATAACCGGAATTGCCAAGCACATTCGCTGCCCGGGCCAAAGCCGCAATCATAAGCCCGTTCCAATCGGTGAGAATTTTATCATCCACCAAGGGCCGGACCCTTTTTTGCCGGGCGGCAAACAAGCTCTGGCGCAACTGTTCCCATTTGACTGATAATTGATCGGGACTCAAGCCCTGCTCCATGGCCCAATCGTGCATCGCACGGGTCAGGTACAACACATTTGTTCCGGTTTTCCGGCCGGTGGCCTCATCGGAAAAATTGCCATCGCAGCTCAGATTAAATACCTGAAGCCAATCAACGCCTTTTCCAAGCTTCTTTGCCAGATTATCAAACTCATCGCAGGTCCAAAGATAAAACTTGCCCTCCTCGCCTTGGCTGTCAGCATCCTGCGCTGAATAAAAACCACCCTGCGAGCCGGTCATCTCACGAAAGACATAGGCCAGAATTTCATCCACTGTTTGTTTAAATAAAGGGTTGCCTGTGAGGCGAAATCCTTCAAGATATGCCAGCACCAGCATGGCCTGATCGTAGAGCATCTTTTCAAAGTGAGGCAACAGCCACTTGCGATCCGTAGAATACCGGTGAAAACCAAATCCCACATGGTCCCATATCCCCCCCAAACGCATGCAGGTCAACGTGCGGTTTACCATATCCAACAATCTCCGGTCCTTTGTCCGGCGGTAGCTCCTCAGCAAAAAGAGCAATCGGTGCGCCATTGGAAATTTGGGCGCACGTTCAAATCCGCCATGCCCGGGATCATAATGTTTTCCAATCAAAGAAAGGGCTTGATCCAAAACCGCCGCCTCGGCAAAAGCTTCGGGTTCTGATTCAAAGACAAAAGCATCGGCTATATGAGCGGTAATGGCTTCGGCTGATTCTTTGATGCGCTCAGGCTCGTTATTGACCAGATCTGTGACGCGGCGGCACAGATCCACAATTCCCATGCGGCCGAACCGGCTGGTTTTAGCAATATAGGTAGCCGCGAAAAAGGGCTTTTTCTCAGGTGTCAGAATCACGTTCAAAGGCCATCCGCCCCCACCGGTCAGCAAATGGCAAGCTGCCATATATACGGCATCAATATCGGGACGCTCTTCGCGATCTACCTTGATGCACACAAAACTATCGTTTAAAACCGCCGCAGTTTGTTCATCCTCAAAAGATTCCCGCTCCATGACATGGCACCAATGGCAGGTTGCGTACCCCACTGACAAAAAAACCGGCTTGCCGAGCTTTTTTGCAGTTTCAAAAGCCTCATCTGACCAAGGATACCAGTCCACAGGATTTTGGCAATGTTGTAATAAATAGGGACTTTTTTCATGTAGCAATCGATTGGCCATGATCAGCCTCCATCGCGTTAATCGGTTGGAGATGGCAGATAATTAAACGGTTAAACGGTCTAACAAAGATAGGAATGATTTGGTGTAATTGCAACTTTTTCTATAATTGGGCAAGCAGTATTACTGTTGCTTTTGTCCAAAAAAAAATCCCGGATTTAACGACCGGGATTTTTGTATTTTTTTTTGATATATTTTCAAATTTGCAGTTCACGCATGAGTATCATTTAGACTGCCACTTCTCATAATGGGTAAATTCACGTATAGCTTTTCGTGCCGGGGCCGAGCCGGATTTTGCAGGGTACCCCATGGGAATCATGCTAACCAATTCATAACCGTCAGGCATTTGAATCACCTGCGCGGCTTTGTCATGATCGAACAGCCCTACCACCACCGTTCCAAGTCCCAGGCTATAAGCGGTCAGGCAAATATTTTGAGTGGCGATTCCAAGATCGTACATCATCCATTCCCCGAACTTGGTTGTCACATTGCCTTTATGGTAGCCGGAAACCCCAAGCTTGGCGCACAGCACCAAAACCACGGGTGCATTTACCATGGCCTTATACGCGGGATTGCCCTTGGGCGGCAATGAAGCCTGTAATTGCTCCTTAATGGCGGCATCCCGCACGGCTATTACTTCCCAGCATTGAGTATTCGCCCAGGAAGGCGCCCAGCGAACGGACTCCAGAACCTGTTCGAGCATATCATCACTTACCGGCTTTTGCTCATACTTGCGCACACTGCGGCGGTTTTGGATAAGGGTCATCAAATCGTTCATGGCTAATCTCCGGATAAATATTATGAAGTACTATTTTTTTGGCAGTTACAATGGTGCTCATTGCAATGGGGGCAAACATAATGATCGTGCTTAGTGCCGGTTTTTCCCTGGGTTACAATCACCCGCCAGGCAATAAATACAAAAACAGCAATAAAAATAATTCCTAACAAAAAATATAGCATGTCCCCACCTGTAAAAGGCCAGCCACCAGGTTTCAGGTGGCGGTTTAAATGTAATTGACATTGTCTCCGCTCTAAAGAACGGGAGATTCCTGCTTTATCAAGCCCCTGGCGCCGTCTCTGCACAGGCCGGCACAGCCATGGCCTGCCTCCAAAACGTCTATCGCCGTTACATAGCCGGCATTTTCGCTGAAAACACAACTCAACATAACTCAAACAGATGAATTAGATTGAATTTTACGGTCTTTTTATAGCAAAGGTATTCTGTGGCCGCCAAGCTATTTTTTTTTGCTTCATGCGCCGATCTGTATTATCCGCCAATATATTGAACAACAGAAAACACCGAGTGAATAGTTTTTTGTCAATTTTTCCGTTTCGTCAACGAAACGAAAAACGCCGCTACATCACCCGCCTGGAGGAAGGTGTCTTGTGGGGCGGTTTTAATAAATCCGCTAATGCCGGTTCAATCTTTGCGAATTCAAACTCAAATCCCGATTCAATCAACCTGTCCGGTCTGGCGCGTTGGCCGGCCAATAAAACCTCGGCAAATTCGCCTAACACCATTTTAAGAACAAAGGCAGGTACTGTCATTACGGCCGGCCGCGCAAGCGCATGCCCCAAGGCTAAAGCCAAATCTTTGTTTCTCACCGGATTCGGGGCGCACAGGTTAAAAGGGCCTTTTAAATCAGACCGGTCTATCAAAAAAACTATGACGTTGACCAGATCACGAATATGAATCCAGGAAAACCATTGCCGCCCGGACCCGAGCGCACCTCCGGCATATGAACGAAACGCAGGCAGCATAGTTGGCAAAGCGCCGCCGCCCGCGCCCAATACAATACCAAAACGTGTAATAACTGTTCGAACACCTTTAGACGAGGCTTTAAGCGCTTCGGCCTCCCAATCGCGGGCAACGCTTGCAAGAAAATCCTTGCCATTAGGCGATGATTCGCTCAGTTCAAGGTCACCGCCGCCGCCATAATAGCCTACAGCCGAGGCGCTGATCAAAACCTTATCAGCCTGTTCGGGCAACGCTTCAACCACATGACGCGTAGTAAGTACCCGGCTGCCGTATATCTGACGCTTGTATCGCCTGGACCAGCGCTGAAAAATGCTTTTACCGGCTAAATTTACTACTGTATCAGCATCCTGAACAACTTGCCGCCATTTGCCCGGACAGGTTGTGTCTGCCTGAAGATAGACAAAATTCCCGGTTTGCGTTTCTTTAATGAATTCGCGAGTTCCCAGGCAGGTCACACCATGACCAAGCTTGAGCAAACCTTTGCACAAATGCCTTCCTATGAAACCCGATCCGCCAATGATGACAATTTTCATAGTTAATGTCCCTCCTAAACCGTTACGCAAAAGGATGGATGTCTGGTTATGGATGGACGCAAGCTTAGGCGATTTGTGTTAAATACTATACCATCTTGCATGTCTTTTTTTGGCGTCTTGTGCGTTATGCCAAAGGTGCGAATACGTTAAGTACGCAAACTTTGGCATGCCTTGAAGACAAAAAAAATCTAAGCTCAATATGGTATCTGCTAAGATGTTATGTTTTTTTCCGCCAATCGCCTAAGGCCGCTTAAATATTGAACTGACCGGACTCAATATGGGGCACATCCTCAACATCAAGGGCGTGTACAATCTTACTGTTAAGCCGTGCTTTAAGTTCAGCTATGACCGGACGCCTTTTATTGATCTGTTTGGCAAAATCCATGACTGCGTCCATTAGCTCATCGTGATGACAGGCTTTGAGCACTATGTTATTCTGCTGGCATTCCTGCGCGGTTAAACGAACACCGGTCAATTGCATGTTACGCAGTACCTGCTCTGGAATTGCGCTACCCAAAAGTGCGTTCATGCCGGGCAGGAAGGGAATCCCCAAATCCACCTCCGGTAAACATAAATAACCCCGGTCAGAACGCATAAACCGGAAATCAAAAGCACAACTGATAATCGCACCACCTGCAAACGCGTGCCCGGTAATGGCGGCAACGGTCACAAGCGGAAGTGTCACCAATTGTTTGAACACTCGGTTTAGTTGATAAAAAAAACGTTTTGCCGTAGCCGTGTCTTTTTCCTGAATAATAGGCCACAACCATTCCAGGTCAATCCCATTACTCCAAATTTTCTCATGGGAACTATTGACCACCAGTACAGTAGCGCTTGTTTGGTTTTCTATTTCATCTAAAACGTTTAAAAAAGTTTCCAAAAAGCCGGGATTAAAACGATTTTCACCACTGTTCATCGTCAACAGCGCCACGTGATCGTGTAACGTGTAGTCAACCAATGCCACGGGTCACACCTCCTTTTATGCGGGTAATAATGAAAGGATCTGCTTCGGAAATAATCGTATATGGCCTTTGGCAGTTATCACAGCTTTAAAGATCCGTCAATACAACCTATCCATCTCTTGGCAAATAAGAGCTTATAATAATTGCATATTATTTAATCTTTCCCCACAAGAAGTTCCGCCGTATGCAAATTTTGCCCCGAATACGCAGCCATTTTGGTGTAGATTCACTATGGGAGCGGGTGTATATCAAATTGCAGTATCAATAAAAAACAGAGACTGCAGAAAAACAAAAATTATTGTCAATTAAGGCGATTGGCGGAAAATAAGGCGATTGGGGGAAAAAGTGGCAAGCTAACCGGAAAAGGATCATTGGAAAAGGAAAAAGGCGCCACCGGCATACGCTAAGGCAGCGCCTTATTGAATCAAACAAAAATTTAAAACACTAGCAGCCGCAAGACGTTTGACCCGTGCCGCAACTTGTGCAACCGGGACCAAAATCAATCGCGCAATCCAATTTGAATCCATATACATGAAAATCGATTTTAATGGGAGTAGCACGTTCGAGGAATTCTTTATTTACACAATAAGAAAAACCATCAATTTCATATACTTCGTCTGTTTCTTTAGGCGCATCCAGAGCCATGGCTAAGCCGGGGCCGCCTCAACCGCCTTCATTTAGAAATATTCGAATCGGCTGTACTTCCTTGTCTTTAAAATACTCGGCAATCTGTTTAGTTGCCGCCGGTGTTACTTCAAGCATAATATTCTCCTTAGTGTGCATACCGCCCAAACCATGAGTTCATTTTCAGCGGATGTTCAAAATTTTAAAAAGCCGGCCGTCATTTAAATTGCGCAGCCTGTACAAGGTAACCATGAGTAAACTTTTTGTCAATCTGGTTCCGGCTCGGCACACCAATGCAAAGATTAACCATGATTAAATGTATGGGCAGATGCAAAAAGGACAATTGATGTTCCTTTTTCCACAATACGGCCCTCAAATTATTATCGGCCATTTATGCAAAAGAATTAAAAAATCGATAAGCGGCGTTCATATATTTCCCGGTGATTATCCGAAAACAGTATAAATACGATCTGTTCTATGGATTTGTTTTCCCCTAAAAAGCCGATGCTGGCATCTAAGGCAATTTCGCAGGCTTCTTCAATAGGGTAACCATACACTCCGCAACTAATGGCTGGAAAGGCAATGGATTTGATGCCGTTTTTCACGGCCTGGGATAAGCAGTTGGTGTAGCAGGCACGCAACAATGCTGCTTCCTCGGAGCCTGCGTGATATACCGGGCCGACAGTATGGATCACGTATTTTGCTGGAAGGTTATATCCTTTGGTAATTCGGGCCTCCCCGACGGGGCAACCGCCAATAGTGCGGCATTGCTCCAATAGTTCCGGACCTGCGGCCCGATGGATGGCGCCATCAACGCCACCGCCGCCGAGCAAGGACGTGTTGGCTGCATTGACTATGGCGTCCACGGCCAATTTTGTTATATCTCCTTGCTTTATCAAAATTTTTTTCAACAGGGCATTTTCCATGTAAAAGTTCCTTGTTCATGTTTTGAGATCGTGAAAGATTTTCGTCTTCCACGCCTTTAGAAAATGTTCGTCAAAGTTCCTGTTTCCCGGACAATCTTTTACAGATCATATAGAGTTTCATCCCGTTTTGGTTGCAAACTATCTGCCTTGCGCCCAGCTTTTTTTGCTATAAATTCAAAAGGGTCTTCCTGATCCAGCATATCCGCCATTTCCTGCTCTATTTTTTTCGGATCTTCACCTTTTTCCATACGTTCCAGGGCCTCTTGCATACCCGGCCCCAGTTCCATGCCAGTGATCGAGGTCAGTTTTCTCATTAGATCAGCAGCCTGCTTGGGGTCATCTTCATTTATGGATTCGGCTTTGCCGGCCAGCATCTTCATCGCCTGTTCCATTTTGCTTTCGTCAAAGGGTAAATCATCCATGCCGCCATCCTCCGAGGCCCGGCCGGTTACGGCAAACGGCGACATTTGTCTGGAAAGAATTTTATTTTTGCAGGATGGGCACTTTGGCAATTTTGTGGTGTTTACGGACCGGGAAAAAAAATTGTAGATTGTGTTACAATAATCGCAATAAAATTCATAAATCGGCATTCATCACCTCTTGCTCACTTTAGGTTTTACCATAGGCTTCAGGCAGGGCGCCGGCGAGCAAGGCCCGCAAACCCCTAAGCACCTAAAATACAATTTATTATCTTGCCAGGATAACTGACAAAACAACCGGTGTCCATTCGGAAATAGGACGGAACCGCATTTTTGTCAATTTGTTTCAAATCATCAAAAATTGAATAAAAAACAGGCGGCGCATTCTCCATCCTCTAAGCCAAGCACAGGGTGGCCCCACAGTGTCAGGATAGATGCCGCACCTCATATCCGCAACCACGTTGACAACGTAAGAGACTTGCTGCTAATCAGTGGTGGAGTAGCGCGGATACTGCCGATGGATCCGCAAGGCCGTTCACATGGCCAGAGCTCAGCAGGTGTGTTACGGGACTAGGGCACTTGCCGGGCAATCTTTCAGGTCTCTGCCATCGACGCCTTCGCCTTGCTTGGGGCGCCAGCGTACGTTCTTTTCCATCGGCGCCGGGCCATGCATGCCATAGAAGGGTAATATTGAATGGGTTCACAAAAAAACGCGGAATTGGGACGATATCAGGGCACTGGCGTTCAGGCATCAAACACCCTCATCATTCCGGATTGGGATGAAAGGCAAGCTATTGCTTTAGACGCGGGAATTGATTTTTGCTGGACTTGCGGAACATGTGATAATGGATGCCCGGTAAGTTTGGCCACTGGCAGGCTGCGTCCTCAGCATACGGTTCGGATGGCTGTGTATGGACTGATTGACGAACTGGTTTCGCTTCCGAATATCTGGTATTGCATATCGTGCCGCCAATGCCTGCACGGATGCCCCAACCTGGTAAAGCCATATGAACTTCACCAGCATCTGCAGATGGAAGCCCTTTTCAGAGGGATCTATCCCAAAAAATTTTTTGCTGCATATCGAGAACTGTTATCTCAATTTCAAAGAGTGCGATGGAGAACTGCAGCCCACTGTTTTGAAAGAGGACTGGACTTAATTTCAGACACCACCTGGTATAAATGGCTTAGAGCTCCACTTCGCAAGGCGATATACCACCCGATCCGGTTAAACAATCGCCAGAAGGAGGCTCAACTAAACAGTTCATTTTCGGATGCGAACAACCTTCGGTGCTTTTCCTGCAATGAATGCAGTGGATGTTGTCCAATCAGGGGAGACGGCGCTGTGTTTGATCCCCAGAAGATCATCCGGATGGTCAATTTAGGTCTTACAGAGAGTTTGTTGAAATCTCCGGCGATTTGGCTATGCCTGAGATGCCGGCAATGTATAGAAGCATGCTCGATGACTGTCAGCGGATACTCCGTCATTGAGCATTTACAGCGGCAGGCGATCGATAATGGATTTGTTGACCCCCTTCTGCCCATTCGGCTGCTGGAAGCCGATCGGATCATCTACCCAAAGCTTCTTGATGAGATTGATACGCTGATCGGTCTATATGCAAGATAGACGGTTCTGTTGCAAAAATATTAAGAGAGCATGAAAGTGCTCTTTTCCAGGAATTTTTATGCAGTAATCGAAAACAGGTTTTCGATGAATTGAACCTGACTTTTACTATCCCCCTTTTTCTATGCCCTCAATTTGTCCTTTTCTGATCATGTTCATTGCCTCAAATCCTTTCAGCGTCCGCCACGCCGTATGGAATGACTTGAAGCCAAGCCCAGGCCTTACAAGCCGTTTAGTAAATCGATGATCTTGTTCAACGATATTGTTTAAATACTTGACCTGCCTTATTTCACAGGCATCAGGCATTACCTTTTCATCTTTAAGCTGCTGAATTGCCGGCGGGTATGCAGCGTTTTTATCAACGGTTATTACACGGGCAGTTACGTTGCCGGAGGCCTTCAAGGCTTTCTGGAAAAACCGTTTGGCAGCTGCTTTATCCCTTTTGGCGTAGTTCACCTATCCGCCAAGTTGACTTGCCTGAAACCATCTGCTATTCCGGCTGCAACGTCTAAGAGCCTGTTTGGAAATATTGCATATGCAATTTATTATAGTTTTTTCTCAACAATTTATAATTTTAAAAGAAAGGAAATTAAACTAATGGAGCAGACACTTGCGATTGTTAAACCCGATGGTGTGGCCCGTAAACTCATCGGCGAGGTAATAAAACGGATTGAGGCTAACGATCTTAACATTTGCGCTGTGAAACTTATTCATATGACCAAAAGCCAGGCGCAAGGTTTTTACGCGGTACATAAAGAACGGCCTTTTTTCAACGATCTTACGGATTTTATGTCTTCGGGACCGGCCCTGGTCATGATTCTAAAGGGTGAAAACGCCATAGCCAAGTGGCGGGAAATGATGGGCGCCACCAATTACAAAGAGGCTGCACAAGGAACCATCCGGTGCGAATTTGCCACAGATATTGAAAAAAACGTGGTTCATGGATCGGATGCCCCTGAAACCGCCGCTTTTGAAACCTCTTATTTCTTCAATGCTTTTGAACGGACAGCCGAATGATCCAACGCGTGCGGCTGGAAAATGTAACCATTGTGCTGAACCGGCCCCGATTCCCTGAGAATATAGGGGCCGCAGCCAGGGCTGCCTGCAATATGGGCTTGAAACACTTGTCGGTAGTAGCGCCGGAAAATTGCGATCTTACCAGAGTATTGACTCTGGCCACCCATGCGGCTGCTCATGTGGTGGAACAAATGAGCTATTTTGATGATCTGCAAACCGCCCTGGAGCCCTATCAGCATGTGGTTGGGGCCACTGCCCGCCTTGGCGGCCAAAGACAAAAAATATTGTCTCCCGAACAAATGGCCCGGGATTTAGTGCCGATTTCAGAAAAAAATCTTATTGCCATTGTTTTCGGTCCAGAAGACACAGGATTGACCAACGAAGAACTTCGCCTGTGCCACCAGCTTGTTACCATTTCCACCCATGACTTTTCTTCTCTTAACCTGGCCCAGGCCGTTATGGTGTTATGCTACGAAATTTTTAAAGCCGGGTTGGATCAAAATAAGAGGCCTACGCCCAGGCTGGCCACACGCCATGAGCTGGACGGCATGTACGGCCAGGTCAAAGATATTCTGTTAAAAATAAATTACATCCAACCTGAAAATCCCGATTACTGGATGAACAAGTTGCGCCATTTTTTTTCACGGTTGCAACTGCAGGCCGGTGAAGTCAGCATTATCCGGGGAATCTGCCGCCAGATCAACTGGTATGCCCGAAAATGTTATCAAGACGGCATAGATAAAAACGGCCCCCCGCCTTTGAGCTAGCGCCCAGCGGCGAAATAAAAAAATTTGGCCTGGATCAAGGCGTGTGGAAAATTTTATCACAGGCTTCTGATTGATATGCATAGGGGTTGATATTCCGGGGATAAAATTTTTCGCACACAACCAAAATATCTGACAAATTGGCCTTTTTCGGATGGGCGCGAGTTAAATTTGCATAACGGCTGACCAGTCCGGATAGAATTTATGCAACGGCTTGTACTATCAGCATAAACTTGCCGGACAGAGCTGCAGAAACAGACCTGCAGAAACAGACTCACGGAATAAACTTGCCAGACGCATTTGGTTGCACTATCTTTAATTGTATTATTTTTTAGTTGTACTGTTTAGCAGTTTAAGGCTACGGCGGTTTAAGGCGATTGGCGGCAAAGAATATACCATATTGAGCAGAATTTTTTTTTCGTCTTCAAGGCGTGCAAAGTCTGCATACTGTATGTATTCGCACCTTTGGCATAACGCACAAGACGGGAAAAAAGACATACAAGATGGTATATTATTTAACTATAAATCGCCTAAGGGCCTTGGAAGCACCTGACGAAATGGCATAGGCTAAAATACATTAGGAGGTTTTTATGCGCGGATTAGCGTTGCGCTGGCTGATATTAACGGTTGCAATATTAGTGGCGTCTTTTCTTCTCAATGGCATTGAAGTAAACGGATTTTTCAGCGCCCTGGCTGCTGCAGCTATTCTCGGGATCCTGAACGCTTTTCTCAGGCCCATTGCATTATTGCTGACCCTTCCGCTTAACATTCTTACCCTGGGATTATTCACCTTTGTAATCAATGCAATCTTGCTGCAAATGGTTTCCAGCGTCATCAGCGGGTTTTATGTCCAAAATTTCTGGGCCGCTGTCTTCGGCTCATTGATTATCAGCCTGGCAAGTTGGGGATTAAACTCCTTAATTAATGAAAACGGTAAAGTGGGTGTAATCGTTCTGAAAAAACAATAATAATCGCTTGGAATAATTCCATATGGTCTGGTTCTGGATAATTATAGTCCTGCTTTATGTGATATCGCAGTTTGACCTGATTCCTGATTTTTTGGGAGTCGCAGGATATTTAGATGATATCATCGCAGTATTTTTGGTATACCGCTATGCAAAACGTGTGTTCCAGCCTCAATATCAATACAAACCGGACAGCAATACTCAATACCGGCGCGAAAAGCAGCCGCATGCCGGGCCGAAATCCGGTTCCGCCGCCAAAACCCCGTATGAAGTATTAGATGTGGCGGAGACCGCATCCCGCCAGGAAATCCGGAGCGCCTATATCAAACTGGCCAATCAATACCATCCCGACAAAGTCTCTCACCTCGGAGAAGAATTCCAGAGCCTGGCCGATCAACGTTTTAAACAAATCAAGGCGGCTTATGAAGAATTGATAAAAGAGTAAACACCGGGCATTGCATTGATATAAATGCCAGACAAATACAACTGTTCTACAAATAATCATCCAACGCTTGCCTGACCAGTTGTGTTATGGGCAGCTTGTTGGGACAGCGTTTTTCGGCTTGTTCAAAATCCGTTTGGGCCAATTTCAAACGAACCTGCCGGGGCATATGCTCAAAGTATTCACGCGCCCATTCAGGCTTGCCATAGCTTCGGTTATACATGTGATGGCGCATGATATCAGTGACCCTGGCGATATTGCCGCATGCCGATTCACAAATATCGCTGCAGCCTGCACAATATTCGCCGGAGGTTTCTAAGGCATATCGCTCAAGCAGATCTTTTGTGTGTGATGACAGCGCTTTTTTCCTGACGGCGGCTTCCACGTTTGCCTGGAGCAGCTTCATGGTATCCATTTGGGAACAAATTGCCGATATCTTAGGATTTTCCCACACTAACGCGAGCTTGGCCTGCTCGATGGTCAGCCCTTCTTTTTCATAGATCTTTAACGGCTCTTCGTTTGCTTTTTTCCAATAAGTGCGGCTTCCCTGGGTTTTCATTGCAGTTAAACCAATACCGGCGTTGTAACAGGCATCGAGCGCCTTCTTCATCAAAGGCGTATTCAGATTTCTGAAATTATAGGTCATCATAATCCCGTCGATCCAGTCCAGCTTGGCGGCCTCGAGCATGCATTGCTCCATGTTGGAATGAGTGCTGAATCCGAAAAGCCGTATTTTTTTCTCAGCCTTGGCTTTTTGCGCCCAGCGGCGGGTATTGTCATCAAGTTCGGAAATACTTCTGATTGCGTGCACAAAATATAAGTCAAGATAGGATGTTTTCAAACGTTTCAGGGAACGCTCCAGTAGTTTGCTCATCCCTTCGGGATCACGATTGTCGGATTTTGATACCAGAAATATCTTTTCACGGTCCTTTGGATTTCTTTCAAAATATTTGCCGATACCCCGTTCGCTGCCGCGATGATAACAATCTGCCGTGTCCCAATAAGTAACCCCCCATTTAATGGCTTGTTTGAGCATCAATTGGTTGGCCGAAAGGTCGAACATGCCCCCCAGAGACAAAATAGAGACTTCACGGCGGCTGCGGCCAAAAGATCGTGTGGGCACTTTCATCGGCTCAGCGTTTTTAGCCGCCAAAACGCCGGTTTTTTCCAGGCTTGCATGCGCATTGGAAAGTATTAAAGATCCTGCGCCGGCCGCACCGGCAATTTTTAAAAAATTGCGCCGGGAACAACCCTTTTCACTTTTCTTCATCTTTTTTCTCCTTTCATGAATGCAAATGAATTTTATTGCCTGTTTGGAATTTTTAAACCGGCTCTTATGAAGCCGTTAGCCGGTGACGCCGGGTGCGCGATTCGTTTTCGCCCCGGACCCGGACAGCCCTTAACCCGTGTACCGGGCACTCATGCTCACACACGCCGCATCCGATACACTGCCGCGGATCAATGTAGGGCTGTTGCAGCCGCACCACGATTGTCACTTTACCGACCGGTTGCGGTGTTTGGCGCCAAGCCGGTTCCGATGCAAGCAATAATTGATTTTCAACAACCGCCACGATAGGCCGCAGGGGTTGTTGTTCAATACGGCAATAATAATCACCCGTAGCCAGGTGATCTAAAGCAACGTTATTGTCCTCGAGTGAAAGCCGCGATTCCCGGACCGCTTTAATCGTAAAGCTTGCCTGACGGATGGGACGGTAGACAATTCGTGTAAATATGGCCTTGGGGCTCACCGGGCAATTCTCCTGGCACACAATGCAAGGGGTATCCATTGACCAGGGCAGGCAGCGGCCCCGGTCAATAAACGCCGTGCCGATGCGAATGGGCCCCATTTTTTTATACGCTCCCGTGCCCTGACGCTCCTGAACCGATATGGGCCGGATGGCCGATGTGGGGCAAATATAACCACAGGCCACACAATTGAACTGACACCCGCTTGTACCTGATTTGAAATTCAATACCGGGGTCCACAACCCTTCAATCCCGGCCTGAAACAAAGCGGGCGCAATCACATTGGCGGGGCATATGCGCATACATTGTCCGCACTTGATGCAACGGTTTAAAAAAGCGCTCTCATCAAGCGCTCCGGGCGGACGAATTAACCGCGAGTCCCAGTTGGATTTCAACCGGCCGTTCAACCGTAACATGGGAACTGCGGCCAGCCCCGCTGCTGAGGCAATCAGCACATCCCGCCGGGCTAAATCCGGTGCATAACGATGTCCTCCGGTCAAAGGCCGGGAGGTAAAAACGATTTGCGCATCACGGCATTGATCCTGGCAATTGAAACACAAGACACATTCATGGGCCTGAAGAGCCTCAGCCGGTGCGCAAGCCCCTTCACAGAAGGCTTCGCACTGCTGGCAACCCTGGCACCGGTTCTCCAGCTTGGTGATGCGCCAAAGCGCCCACCGGCTTAAAAGACCGAACAATGCTCCTGTCGGACAAATAAAACGGCAATAAAACCTGGGAATTCTAAAGCCCATCAACACAATGGCCAAAAACAAAATGCCAATCGATGCCGATCCGTCATAAAACCGGTTAGTTGCTGAAGTAAGACGAACAGGTGAATCCGCTATGGGCGCAAGAACCAGATTAAATGACCGGTAAATCAAAGGCAGCGGGTCCAGCAAACCGCTTTGCAATGAAGCCGCCGGCCAGGACGTACCCGCAGGCAGCCAGGCGATACCTAAACCGCATAAAACAACCGCGCCGAGGATAAAAAAAACGGTCCGCTTGGAGGCTATCCATTTCAGATAAACCGCCGCACACAGACATAAGAACAAAACACTAAAAATGAGCCAAAACAACAACGGCGCCTGCCGTGAAGCTGAAAAAACAAAACGGATCATTTCCGCCGAGGCTGCAGCCAAAAGAAACAACAATAAAACATATTTTATCTTTTGAGCCGGATGGGGCCTGTTGCGTTTAACTCTGAGCGCTTGTTTGATTCTCATTTTTCCCAGGTACCCGGCAAGTTGCAGCACGGTTCCCAGGGGGCAAATCCATCCACAGAAGAATCTGCCCAAAAAGACCGTGAGCATCATGGATAAAAGACCCCATGCCAAACCGGCGTATAAACTATGAGTAGCCAGCAAAACTCCCAGCCCTGTCAGCGGGTCCAATTCCATCAGCCAGTTTACCGGCCAGCCTCGTAATTGCCAGACCTGTTCTCCTAGCGTAGTAACCACACAAAACCAGATAAAAAGAATCATAAAAAAAATCTGGCAGATGCGGCGTGTAGTGATAATGGACATTTTTGATTTATCCCGCCGGGGATGATTGTGTAATCATAACCGGTTTCAGCAACTGGTAATCTACTGTGCCGATACCGGCTTGCTGCGCCATAAGCAGATGAGGCAAATCGTTGGCCGTTTTGCCCAGTAAAGTGGCTCCAAAGCTGTCGACTGCCACCTGGTCAGTTCCCGCAATCAGGGTTTTAGTGGCTTTTAAATCATCCAGCGAGCCTCCCGTAGGCCCATTGGTCATCATTGAGGTGATACCGTCCAGAATAACCAGGGTTGGATGAATCAATTGGCCCAGTTCAGAAATAATGGCGTGTATTTGTTGATGAAACAAGTTGCGGCGCCCGCCCAGCAAACCGTACCAGTTTTTCAGGGTCATGGAAGCCCCGCTGCGGTGATGATCCTTGACCGGGGCCAGGCCGATGACCTTGTTCACCTGCCGTAAGGGTTTGCATAGTACCGGCCAGTTACTGATCAAACGGCCATTGGGGACTGTGTAGGTTTCAAACTGATTTTCAGTGGGCAGCACCACTGTTGCTCCGGCGGACCGGGCGCCCGGAGCTATGCCGGTCAACTCAAAGCAACTGACCGGATCATTTATCGGGTTATCGGTCACCGACACGGATGCTGCGCCTGCCTTTAAACACAGCTTTGTCATATGCGTTACACATTCAGGGTGTGTTGTGGCCCCTAAAAAAGGCGGTGTGGCAAACGCAGCATTGACCTTGAGCAAAACTCGATCACCGGGCCGAATAAAAGACGATATTCCCCCTATGGCCTTAATGGCCAATTCCAGACACTTGCCCCGATCATTACCCCTGACCACTGCCATTGCGGGCTTTTTTTCCGGCAGGGCAAAAGATGGCAGCAGCGGCGAGGATGTTTGGCTGTCAAACCGGCCGGGGCCTTTGCGATCCCAAAAAGCCAAACCCGTTGCGCCCATGCCCGAAGCAATGAATGAGGCTTTTAAGAGCCTGCGGATAAAGCTCCGGCGATCCACCTGATCTTCTGGTGTTTTAATCTGCACGAGAAAACTCCCTAATGGCGTTTTGGATTTCGCCTGCCAGAAAAACGGCCTTATCCAGGTCTGTCGCCTCGTGAACACCACCGGTATAATCGCCTTCGGAAAAAACGATCTCGTAAAAATCCAATATAAAAAAAATAGACATCTTTGACCCGGTATCAGGCGACGCCACAGCTTCACCACCATAATTGAGAAAATAATCCGCAAATTCGCGTGCCTGTTTTTGGGCTTCTTCGGCCGTATTGCGCCTGGTGATAAATCCGGTGGCCTCGTCTTGTTCCCATTTATAGCGTGCGCTGTAGACCTGGTTAAATCCATCGATGCCAAATGCGTTTTCAGCAACCAGGATTTCGCTATCGGCGATGCGATTTTGGTTTGGCAGCAAATCTATTTCATTGAGTTTTTTTTCTGCAACGCTGTGGGCTTTGACAAACTGCTTTGCGGCTTCGGTCATTTTCGTTAAAAGCTGTTGGGATACGCCCGAAGCAATCATTTCAACATAAAAAGGACCGTGAACAAAAAACAGGCCATTTGCCGATTTGTAGGCATCTGCGGTCAGATCAAGGGGCTCGCTTGCCGTTCTTCTTTGAGCGCTAAACACTGCAAACGCATTACTATAATCATCCATCTCATAAATATAACGCTCCATCCAAAGCCCTGGATTCTCTGGCAAGGCGTAACGCCGGGTTTCCAGACGCTGAAAACCGGCTGCCAGATACAGTTCGGCTTTTCCATTGATTTTATCGGACAAGGCGCCGGCATCATAGCTTTCAATCGTAGACAAGGGTTTAAACCCTATGGCCTCCAATGCTTGTGTTTGCGCAGGAGTTTCCAAATAATTGCCGGGTAGCGCTGCCTGCAGACCGGCGGTTGGATCAACGCGCCAGGCTGATGGATCATAACGGGATTGGATAACCAGCATACTAACGCCAATAACTGCCAGCAACCCGATCAGCACTATACTGATAAGACTCTGCCGACGATTCGTTGTTTTGCTGACAATCTTGAAACCAGATCCAGACATAAAACAAACTTTAGGGTTAAGAGTATTGGATTGAGATTAAAACGTGAAAAAAAATCAGATTCGTGGAAGCTGTAGGTCAAATTGGCTGTTTCTGAATGGACAAGAACTAAGGCGATTTACAGTTAAATAATATACCATCTTGCATGTCTTTTTTCCCGTCTTGTGTGTTATGCCAAAGGTGCGAATACGTTAAGTATGCAAACCTTGGCATGCCTTGAAGACGAAAAAAAATCGAAGCCCAATATGGTATATTCTTTTCCGCCAATCGCCTAATGAATTTGGAACAAACGATTTTTACTGCACATGACTGAACTGGTGAAAGATGACGAAAAAAAATAAAAAAAGATAGCAAAAACGAACATCGCCGGATTTATCCGCGCTGCACCTACTTGCTTGCAAATAAACAAGAAACCCTGTTCCGGCCCGACTGTTTGGAAAGATACATAGCCCTGTCTGCGCGTTGGACAAAAATGGCAACATCTTCATCCAAATGGTATTCGGTAACCCCAATGCTGATCGTAATGGAAACCTGCGTATTTTCATCCTTCGGATAAAACCGCTCTTCCTCAACGCACGCCCGGATTCTCTCGGCCACCGTTGCGGATTCCTCTCCTTCGGTTTCGGGTAAAATAACCGTGAACTCCTCGCCTCCGTACCGGTAAGCCGAATCCATCTTGCGCAGGCAGCTCTTAATTACGTTGCCAAGGCGTAGCAAGACCTGGTCACCTTCCAGATGACCGTAATTATCATTGTATTCCTTGAATTTATCGATATCGAGCAACAACAAGCTCAAGGGGCGTTCATATCGCTCAGTACGTTCGATTTCGGTTTTGAGTTGATTGTAAAAATAGCGTGAGTTGTATAGCTTGGTCAAACCGTCTGTAATAGAAAGTTTTTTAAGCTTTTCGAGCATATGAACCCGTTCCTGGGTCAGAGTGCGTTCTTTAAGCACACGTCGCAAACGCAGTAAAAGCTCTTCAAAACGAACAGGTTTAAAAACAAAGTCGCTTGCGCCTTTGCTGATAGCCTCTTCATAGGAGTAATCACCGCTGTAACCGGTCATTACAATGACATCGATATCATGATTCTTTTTGATATGATCAGTAAGTTCAAGCCCATCCATACCGGGAAGCATAATATCGGTAATGACGACATCGATGTTGTCGTTGTCAAGAGCTTCAAGAGCTTGCTCGGCACTTGCAGCCGTCGATGATAAATACCCCGACATTTCAACAAATTCGTGCATTGAATCACGAATAGCGGCATCATCGTCTACTATTAGGATGTGTGCCTCCATCAGTTGATACTTCCTTTGCCATCCGCTTGCCGGCAACACTTATTAATATCCGGCACTTGTCTATACCTTTCCCTTACTGAGCACTTTAGCAGTTGACATATCACAAAACAATCTGATACTAAAATAAATTTCACTAATTGGCATAATATATCGATTCACAATTATGAAGTCAACCGGCTTTTAAAATCAGCCGCCTTTCCGAAAAATGTATACTCCATGAAAGAAATTAGAAACTTTAGTATCATAGCCCACATTGATCATGGCAAATCCACTTTGTCGGACCGCATGATCCAAGCCACAGACATCGTTTCAGACCGTAACTTCCAGGACCAAATCCTAGATAATATGGATATTGAACGTGAACGGGGCATTACAATAAAAAGCCAGACAGTATGTCTACCTTATAAAGCAAATAACGGCAAGCAGTATCATCTCAATCTGATTGATACACCCGGCCATGTGGATTTCACATATGAAGTCTCCCGCGCCCTTGCCTCCTGCGAAGGAGCGCTGTTGCTCATTGACGCCAGCCAGGGGGTTGAGGCCCAGACCCTTGCAAATCTTTTCCTGGCCCTGGAGCATGATTTGGAGATCATACCCGTTATCAATAAAATCGATTTGCCCTCGGCCGATATCGAGCGCGTTAAAAAACAAATTGAAGATGACCTGGGGTTGGATTCCAAGTCCGCAATCCTCGCATCCGCCAAAGAAGGCATCGGCATTGCCGAAGTCATGGAAGCGGTCATTGAAAAACTGCCGCCCCCCCAAGCAGACCCGGACGCCCCCCTGAAAGCGCTGATCTTTGACTCTCATTACGATCCGTTCCGCGGCACCATTGTTCATTTCAGGGTAATTGACGGCCGCATCAAAGCCGGTGATCAGATTCGGTTCATGTCCAACAACGCCACATATAAGGTTGAGGAAGTTGGCCTGTTTCAGATCGTGCGCAACCCCAGCAAAGAAATCACCGCAGGACAGGTCGGCTACTTGATTGCCGGTATTAAAACGGTGAGCGACACTCGTTGCGGCGACACGATCACCTTGGATGCAAAGCCGTGCAGCGTTCCCATGTCCGGATTCAAAGAAGCCAAACCCGTTGTCTTTGCCTCCATTTACCCCATTGCAGCCGATGATTACTCGGAACTGACCGTAGCCTTGGAAAAGCTTAAACTAAACGACGCCTCTCTGATCTACGAAAAAGATACCTCGGTCGCTTTAGGCTTCGGGTTTCGATGCGGCTTTTTAGGGCTATTGCACCTGGAAGTTGTCCAGGAAAGACTGGAGCGCGAATTTGACCAGTCCATTATCCTGACCGTGCCCTCGGTTCAATACAAAATCATCCTTAACGATGGCAGTGAGCACATTGTGGACAATCCGGCCCTTTATCCCGACCCCACAACCATTGAGCAGTCCCTGGAACCCTTTATCAAAGCCAGCATCATCGTACCGGACAAATATATGGGAGCCGTGATGAAACTGTGCCTGGAACGCCGGGGAATCAATAAAAACTACCAATACCTGACCAGCAGCCGTATTGAAATGATCTTTGAAATACCGCTGTCTGAAGTAATATACGATTTTTATGACAAACTAAAGACCGTAACCCAGGGCTATGGCTCCTTTGACTATGAAATCATCGATTATCGGATCAGCAAACTGGTAAAACTCGATATTCTTATCAATGGGGAACGCGTGGACGCCCTGTCGCAATTGGTTCACGAAGACCGTGCCCAACAACGCGGACGCATAGCCTGCGAAAGACTTAAAGATGAAATTCCGCGCCAAATGTTTAAAATCGCCATCCAGGGCGCCGTGGGCGGAAAAATCATTTCCCGTTCTACGGTCAATCCGTTTCGAAAAGACGTCACGGCAAAATGTTACGGCGGAGATATCTCCCGTAAACGCAAACTTTTGGAAAAACAAAAGAAAGGCAAAAAGCGCATGAAAATGGTAGGCAAAGTCATGCTCCCGCAAAGCGCCTTTCTGGCCGTGCTCAAAACGGATTCGGAATCATAACAACCTTAATCTTTTGCCTTATAAATAGTATTGATTGCTTATATTTCTTGTATTTGTAGCTGCTTTTACCATGAAACTCCTGGATAAGATGACACGTTGGATACGACTGGCAATCCGCGCATGTTTCCAATTGTTTCTCCTTAAAACAACAGATCTTTATAAAATGATGAGGCGAGAAAACCCCAAGGCCTTTAGCCTTGGGGATGAATCGCCTCTGTGCTATTTCAATATATTTGTTTACAGTATCAATTGACGCTTTTCCAATCGAACAACAAAAATATCCATCACTCCAAAATGTTCTTTCCTTCCAAAAATGCTTTTGGAGTTCAGGGTGATCTTTCCAAATTCGAAATGTACTTTCCTGCTTCAATTTTCGAACTATTTGCAATGGCGACAAGCTGGGTATGCTTTCTACTATAAAATGAATATGGTCTTGATCAACCTGCATTTCATTGATTTGAATATCGAAAGCGGCAACCTCTATAATGGTTCTGGTCAACGGCAAGGCGGATCTGAACCGGTTGACGGTATTAAGGTGATTGGCGGAAAAGAATATACCATATTGGGCTTAGATTTTTTTTCGTCTTCAAGGCATGCCAAAGTTTGCATACTTAACGTATTCGCACCTTTGGGATAACACACAAGACGGGAAAAAGACATGCAAGATGGTATATTATTTAACACAAATCGCCTAAGCAGGTTGTAAATAGTTGTGTTATCCATTAATCAGTTTTTAAACGCCCCTCAATAATCAGCGTTAGGAGGATGTATGGGCAAAACCATTGCCGAAAAAATATTTGAAAGCCGCCTGGTGGATCAGCCGACACCGGATACTTTTGTGCTGCGCCTGGATGCGGTTTTTTGCCACGAGATTACAACCCCGGTTGCCATTAACGATCTTGTGGCCAGGGACAAAGACCGAGTTTTTGACCCCGGAAAAATTAAAGCGGTGATAGACCATGTCACACCGGCCAAGGACAGCAAAACCGCCTTGCAGGGCAAAATTATACGCGAGTGGGCCAGCCGCCACGGGATTACCGATTTTTTCGATATCGGCCGCAACGGTGTTTGTCATGCTTTGTTTCCTGAAAAAGGTTTTGTCCGGCCCGGATATACCATTATTATGGGCGACTCGCATACCTGCACCCACGGCGCTTTCGGCGCTTTTGCCGCAGGCGTGGGCACAACCGACCTGGAGGTGGGTATATTAAAAGGCGTATGCGCCTTTCGCGCTCCCGAAACCATCAAAATACAAGTCGATGGCAATCTGCCGCAGGGAGTCTATGCCAAGGATGTTATTCTGGCAATTATCGGAAGATTGGGAGTTAATGGGGCCACAAATAAAGTCATTGAATTTTGCGGACCGGCCATTGATGCAATGAGCATGGAAGCACGCATGACATTGTGCAACATGGCCATTGAAGCAGGCGGAACCTGCGGAATTTGCGCCCCGGACGCCGTTACCGTAGACTATTTATGGCCCTTTATCAAAGACGAGTTCGACTCGCAGGAAACCGCACTGAAAGCATACAGCGTGTATCGCCCGGACCCGGATGCGCTCTACAGTCAAACACTCAAAATCGATGTTTCCAAGTTAGAGCCCCAAGTCACCTACGGTTTTAAACCCGACAACGTAAAAACGGTATCACAAATGACCGGAACTCCTGTCCATCAAGTCTATATCGGCAGTTGCACCAATGGCAGAATAGAAGATCTGCGAGTTGCCGCCCAGATCCTGAAAGGAAAAAAAATCAAGGATAACGTTCGCGCCATTGTTTCTCCTGCCACACCGGATATCTACGGCCAGGCATTGAAAGAAGGAATTATCGAAATCTTTATGCAAGCGGGCTTTTGTGTGACCAATCCCACTTGCGGCGCATGCCTGGGTATGAGCAACGGGGTTTTGGCCGAAGGCGAAGTCTGCGCCGCGACAACAAACCGAAATTTCAACGGACGAATGGGCAAAGGCGGCATGGTTCACCTGATGAGCCCGGCCACGGCGGCAGCCTGCGCATTAGCGGGAGCCATTGTCAACTCCGAGCAATTCAAAGGGTAGTAAAATGAAATCATTTAACGGCAATATTCTATTCCTTGACCGTTCCGATATCAATACGGATGAAATTATCCCGGCAAGATATCTAACCGAAGTCACTAAAGAAGCTCTCAAGCCATATTTGCTTGAAGATCTAAACATGGAAGAATTCGATGCGGCAGCCGGCATCAAGGACAAAAGCGTTATTGTGACCCGCGCCAATTTTGGTTGCGGATCATCCAGGGAACATGCCCCCTGGGCTTTGGAAGTAAACGGCATTCACATCGTCATTGCTGAGAGCTTTGCCCGCATCTTCCGGCAAAACATGTTCAACTGCGGCATGCTGGCTATAGAACTTGATAAAAACACCATCGACCGTCTCTTTAGCCGGTTTGCCGGAAAACCCTGCAAACTGGAAACCGACTTCGAAAACAGCAGGTTAATATTCCGGGCGGACCAACTGGATGAAACCATTGCATTTGAAATTTCTGATTTTGACCGTGCGCTGGTAAATGCTGGTGGATGGGTCGATTACGCTGACAGTAATTACTAAAAATATGAGCGTTTGGATAGCTTGTTTGATGATATAATTAGGGCCACGGAAAAAAAGACATGCAAGATGATATATTATTTAATACAAATCGTTTAAAGCACAACCGCCACGGACAACCGCAACGGGGTTAGGTTACAGCCAAAACAGGCGCCTTGAGCTGCTGTGCCGGCTCAAGGACCTGCGCAAGCAATTAAACTGATTTAAAGAAGTCAAGCCGGCGGATCGCATACGCTAAGGCCGCAGCTAACATTAATTGGGGGTGGACTTTTGACCCGCGAAAACTGGAAAATCTAAAGGTATCTTCAATGCGGCAAGTACTGCCGATTGTTGCATCATGCTAATGGCTAAAACTATCAACAAGAAAAAGGAGCGGTGTTTGCTCTCCGGCATAAATGCCGGAGTATGCCCACCGAATTTTAGATGAAAGATTTAATAAAAATAATTTGCGCAATCATCTTTCCTCCAGTAGCAGCATTGCTGCAAGTTGGTCTTGGTAAACATTTTTGGATCAATATTTTACTAACTTTAGTGGGTTTTATCCCAGGCATGGTGCATGCCATATGGATTATTGCGAAAAATAAAAAATAACTTAACAAGTATAATTGCCGCCCTGCTATTGCTGTGCAACAGTGGCCAAAATTTGTAATCGAAAATGGACATATTTGCATGCCAGAAAAAAACTGTAATTTGTCTAAAAGGACGGCAATTGGGACAAACATAATGCTGCTTGACAGCGAGGCCGCGCCAGTTCGGAGGCCTCGGCTTTAACCCGCTAATATCTCAAGGGCATCTTATATTGGGCATTCCCAATATAAGATGCCCCATTTTTACTATATTTTACTATTACTAAAATAAGATATAGACATTATCTTTTGCATATTACTTCGATAAGATTCTCGCCGGGTTTCCAACAACCGTTACATTAGCAGGAACATCCTTTGTCACAACTGCTCCCATTCCAACAACTGCACCTTTTCCAACCCTTAGAGGTTTGCCTATGACACCTTGCTTAAAGACAGATCCTGCTCCGATATAAGCGAAATCACCAATATTTATTCTCCCATTGCAGCTCACTCGCGGCGCAAAAGTGACATAATCTCCGATAACACAATCATGCGCTACAAACGAGTAAAAGTTACAATGAAAATGTATCCCAATTTTCACATTTGAAGTTATCATAGTGTTGGCGCACAGGATTGCACCCTGCCCGATCTTATTTTTATCATAAATTAATGTGCTATTTGACACAATATCAGCAAAATTGAATCCTTCGTTTTGGCATCTATCAACAAGTTTTTTTCTTATCTTAGTGTCTGCGATTGCAACAGAAATTAATCTATCCCGTTTTTTTTCTCTACAAAGATCATCAAATGATATTACCTTGATCCCATTAATAATTTTACCATGCCACTGTGGATTATCGTCGATAAATACGATATCTAATTTTTCATCAGTATGCATCTTGCTTTGATAATTTTGTCTTAAAATAGGTAGAACTTCTCTGGAAAATCCTCCACAGCTATAAATTGCATATTTCATATTCCTTCCCTTTCTCAAGTGTCGTGATTTGAGGTTTTTGAGAACAGAGCCTGTATTTAAAAAAAATTCGGCAAATGATTTGCACAGCAGAAAAAATACAGAAATTTTGTTTCACCGTCAATATGTTAGCGATTCATCCCGGTAATCAATTGCCGGAAATTATCGCTGGATGATCTTAAAATTACAACAAAATACGCCATAGACGTTTGTCCCCTTTTTTGTCCTGGTATTAAATATTTTGCGCCCTTTAGGCGATTGGCGGAAAAAATATAGCATCTTAACAGATACCATATTGGGCTTAGATTTTTTTTCGTCTTCAAGGCATGCCAAAGATTGCTTACTTAACGTATTCGCACCTTTGGCATAACACACAAAACGGGAAAAAAGAGATGCAAGATGGTATATTATTTAACACAAATCGCCTTAAGAAGCAGGTTACGTCCACTTCGTGGCATCTGACAGGAAGAGCTTCCTTTTTATCCCGGATTTTTTGAGTGTGTTCATAATACGGGTAAACGAGCAAAAGTCTTATTGCATTCCTTAATTGAGATGCTTGTGAATATGGCCCTGAAACACAACATGAGCCTTTATTTGAAAGGTTGTTTGCCACATGCCATCGCCATATCCGGCAGGACCGCAAAATCGTCTATCTAAGGCAGTATATTAGCTGGTGCGTTAGTAAGTTCTCAAAAAGTCCTGGCATTACAGGCCATTTTTTGCGTTTCTCAATTGTAAACTATTGATATTATTGGTTCTGAATTTTGAAAAAATATTTACTGCCATGACTTTTTGAGAACTTACCCGCAAAATATCCGAGCCTCTTCTTTTTTATCTGAATGAACTGAAAAAGCAGCATGTAAGCGGGCCGGCGTCCATCCAGCCGAAGGTCCTGGAAGAGTGCCTTTAAATGCTTTGTTAAAAGTAAATGCCACGTATTGCGAACAATAGCTTTTATCTAATTTATCTTCCGAACCATTCCCCTGATTTCCCGAATTCTGCGGAGTTTGAAAAAGACTGCTCGGCTTAAGAGCTGGTAATAGACTATATTTTATATCATTTACAACTGTACTTTCGTCAGAATAAGATGAATAAGTAGTATCCTGGACAGTTTCCACAAAAGCTTTTCGCTGCTGTTCATTGTCAATACGGTATATAAATATTTTCTTGTTAATTCTTTTAATTGCTTCGCTATAATAGGAGGTATAAGAATATTCTGCAGCATTCAATTTCGGATATCCCATATTGGCAACAGTAAACATTTTATTTCCACCTATTCCGCCTGTTTCCAAAATAATTTCCATATGACCCGCTAATACTTTTTTTATATTCGGGGGAATATAGACAATATCTCCAGCTTCTAGGAATAAGGGAATTTTATCCTTTTCTGTGTCAATATCACGAGTATCAATTTTGTATCGAATCATTTTAGGGAAATTCGTATTTTTAGTCATATAAACCATACCCAACTTTGTCACACTGCCCGCCGCCTTATTGGCTATCTCAAAGTGTCTGAATTTACTACTGGCAATTTGCCGAATAGATTCCTCTACAGTAGCATATCTCGGTATAAGAGCAATTGCAGTCAAACACCAGGCAAGACCTGAACCTATCCCCGATACCAAAGTTATCCCTGCACATTTTGTCTTTGATATCTTTTTTGCACGAGGTATTTGGTTTTTAGTATCAATACTTTTAAGCTTTTTTATTGGAGCTGAGGCGTCGTTTATTAATCCGGCGTCATTTTTATTTATATTCACGTAACACGCAGGTTTATTTGTATCCTTATCCTTATCGGAATTTAACCCTGCTTTAGAATTATCAGAGTAATTTTTTCGCCCGGATTTATTATAATCAGTACTATTAAGCCGCCTAATATTGTCACAGCAACTTTTATCACTTTTCGGCGATAGTGCTTTTGGAAAACGGCTGGATGTTTCAATAAGTTTATCTATTCTACTTGTGGCTTCAGATTTTAATGGAAGCACGCCCTGACATATATCAGATTCCACATGATTATTATTACTATCATTGTTTGCATTATTCATTTTCATTGATCCTTTTCAGTTTCAGACTGAAAACAAAATTTTTTTTAGATGCCACTAACACATAACGATTTATTTGAATGATTTTTAACCACATGCCATATCCAGTTCGACCACAAAATAGCCTGGAGAGGACTCATAATTTCAGGAACAATATATCCGGGCCTTTACTTTATGTGAATGAACTTAAAAAAGCAGTATTTAACCGGACAGGTGTCCATTCTGTCAAAAGCTATGCTCTTAAAAGCAAATGCCACTTATTATTAACAATTATTTTTTGCTGATGCTGATGCTTATTATCGATATTGTATATAGATATTTTATTATTACTTTTTCCTTTGCTATATACTGCGCATAACTCTAATGCAAACCATAATTGAAGCCAATACTATTTAAAGCTCAGTTTGTACCAGCTCTACAGATAATGATGGATGAAAAATAATTTAAATTGCAGATCATAGTCGTAGCAAACAGCTAAAAAATTTCATTAGATAAAGATTCATCCAGAGTAGAATTTTGACTGATCATTTGACATTATTATTTAAAAAATAGCAATTTAAAAATAATATAAACTTTAAGTATTTTAACCAATCCAATCAGTAAAATTTCGCACCACAAGCAACTACTGAGGAAATGATGAATTCCCTAAACAATTAGTAGCAGCAATTTAAATGCCAATATCGCTAAGATAAATACCGTCATGAGACATTCATAGATAATTCCATTTGATAATTATTTGAAATTTAATATGATGCTATATAATTTTGAATTCGAATTACCCTTGTGTATAAAAACTATTGATCAAATTCCTAGTTTGTTAAACCGTCCGCCCGATTTCTGGCTGCCAATTTTGGTGGCAAAACACAAAACAATTTTGGCAGTGCGGATGGGAAAATAAACTATAGAATCAGACAACGGTGTCCAACGAATGGAAAATGAGAACTGACTGACAACGGATGAACCAGTGCCCAACCTTATACCATGTGATGTCTCAAACAGCCTTGGATGGATTGTCTATAGGAAATAGCGAAAAAGATCTTTTGTTGAATTTAATAAAAAACTTTTGATCAATTTATCTAATTGAAATAATACGGTTTTTGATGGGTAATCATTATCATTTATTTGTGCGTATGATTTCTAAACATAGCTTCAGTGGTAAAGTAATTGTCAGCCGGCATTAAAATTTTTTATGGGGATACACAACGATTTGGCTCTGAATTAAATGCATAACCAGAAAAAAACATAACCAGAAAAACTACGATGACTATTTGTTTCATCAACTGTTAACGTCGCCTATCAGCCTCGCGTTTTTTTACGTCTGCTCAATTAGCTTGATTATGGTTCCCATTCGTATCTTTTCTTTCTTCTCGCCCCGTCTTTATAAGATGGATCTTGAACGGGAACGGTTATTTCATTGAGAAATTTTGCATTTAATTTTTTAATTATTTTTATTGATGGTACATTATCTGGGTCGCTTGTTAAAATTACCTTTTTGTAAAAAGTTCGAAGAAATGGTCTTATGGCATCACAAGCAAAATATGAATAAGAATTGCCACGATACTCAGGAAAAATCTTATAGCCAATATGTCCAACACACTGCCTTATGTGGTTTGTATCTCCGACCTTAAAATTGATATGGCCTACTATATTTCCTTCATTGGTTAAAATCTTGAAATGGTAAAAAGGAACTAATTCTGCGCCAGGTTCAACTCCAATAATTTTTTCAAAATTAAGTTTAACTGGACCAGATTGCATATTTGATGGTGGAATTGAGTTCATTCTACTAATGCCCCAACGATTGGGCTCTAAACGGCATGCTTTTCGCTATCCATGCCAGCCACAGGGTTATATTAAGGCGATTTGCAGTTAAAGAATATACCATCTTGTATGTCTTTTTTCCCGTCTTCTGCGTTATGCCAAAGCCCGAATACGTAAAGTATGCAAACTTTGGCACGCCTTGAATACGAAAAAAAATCCTGCTCAATCTGGTAT
>JAAERL010000627.1 GCA_024230435.1 Desulfobacteraceae bacterium | reverse complement strand
GGGTCGCATGTGTTTTCTTTTGGAAGACCTCGCCTCAATTTCCGGATAACATAATATGGGAAAACGGCGGACAATTATTGGAGTAAGGTGTAAAGTCCGAGTACATGAAGACTAAGTGTGCTCATTGCGCAAAAAAGGTCAGGACCTATATTGCAAATGCAATCAGCAGGTGACCCTGTGCTCGGAATGCTATGCGGACCATGTTTCAGCGCATGGCAACACGTATTCGGCGAGTACTAATTAGTACTTCTTAAAATTGTAAAAAATCGCGCGTTTTGGACTCTATTGCCTTCTCTACTAGCTTGTTTTGTATGGGAATTTTTACATGCAAAACCTCTTTTTAAGCCGATTAATAAACTATCTGTAACTTTCAAATATGAAAAAATGTCAGTTTTGGCCAAAAGGAATTCAATTGAATGTGAGTACTAATTAGTACTTTGGGGGGGTATAACATCCAGGTTGCTCATCCATGGCCAGTATTTTACAGAACCAGCCATGAGTCCTGATAGAACCATTTTCTCAAACATGCAAGTCGACCACATAGACAAAACTACCACCAGATTCGCCATACAAAAATTC
>JAAERL010000626.1 GCA_024230435.1 Desulfobacteraceae bacterium | reverse complement strand
GTCGAGTACGCGAGGGGCGAGGGCGGTGACACGGGGTCTTGACGCAAAGCAGAGGAATTTCGAAATTTTAAAATGGAAACGAGATGGGGTTCGAGTATTCAATTGCATCAAAATCAATAGATGCTTATTGGGGGCATCTATATCTCAATAACGGCCGGGGAGATGACTTTCTAAACATATACGTTAGTTAGAAGACTCATTGGGCTAACTAACGTATATGTTTAGAAAGAAAATGGGTGGCCCAAAGTTCAGATATAGAGGCCCCCATTTCGGGGTCATCGTTTGAACCCATACGTACAGTATGTAGCTTTGGTGCCTCGCTTGATTTTGCAACCTTTCCATATGAAATGCATCTACGTGTGTAGCCCCGACAAAATGCGGTCGTGCACCATCACTAGGTAGGCAAGCACCTGGAACAGGGAGGAAAGAGGGGCAAGCACAACGAAAGCTTTCGCCGTAGATTCGCCGCAGCGAAAGTTCGACAAATCACCGTAATCCGGCAAAATGTGGCAAAATGTGGCGAGCCGCGGCGAACGGCAAAAATATCACGTTTTTCTTTCATTAACCCTTCCGATCCGGAGTACGTACAAAAATTCGGCCATCAGATGTCCTTTTTTTTCGCCAAAAATCCTATTCAGTAGCAATACCGATTCCATAGAGACCCTTCCACACCAACCCATCGCATGCCGACCGACGGAGAAATCG
>JAAERL010000625.1 GCA_024230435.1 Desulfobacteraceae bacterium | reverse complement strand
CCTGAAAATTAAATTCATTGTTGATCTGTTTCCTGTCTGTGTCTTGAAGTTTTGATCGATCGCCAAAAAATATTCTCGAGGGTCTGTCTGTGTTTGGGGAAAAAATAAGTGGCACTCCTTGGGTCCGGGACCGTCCCAAAAGTTTCCCGGCGGCGACATTCAGTCAGAAGTGCCAACATTTTGGCATTTCTAAAAGTGGAACAAGGACTCAATCATTCGTGATTAAATAAAAACAAATAAAAACAAATAAAAACAAAACTTACCACTCACATTCAAGACGATACAAAAGTAATGTAATTTTTAGCTTGTATCTTGCAATGAGTTGCGTTCAATGAATAATCATCATATCTACACCAGATGTGAATTTTAGATTCTACGTATGTGATTTTTAGCTTGTATCTTGTTTTAATGAGTGGCAATCAATGAATGAATCATATGTGAATTTTAGCTGTATCTTACGAGAGACAAATTTCCACCAATCTCTCCCCACTCTTTTTTCATTTGATTATTACAATTGCATTAATTAAAATCATGGGTAAAAAAACACTCTCCGTTGAGGAACGATACTCCAATACAATAAACCAAATCAAAGAAATTCTACACGATCATGGACCGAGAGAAAAATTAATTAATGCTTGGAACTATTGTAAAAACAAGAACAACAAATCATTTGACGCAAATGTTTAACATCAAGCATTGATATGCCGTAAATTATTTAGATACGAAAGAATCTCTACAATTGGGATAGCAAATTATTCAATCTCGCACATCTGTAAAAAGAAATCAAGAACAATTAACAAATCAAACTGATACCACTAGCTACTGATAATACTGCTAACGCAGATACTCTTCTTGATGACGAGACCCATCAAAATGGTGATACTGATAATACTGTTGGAACGCTGCTAACCAAATATTTTTGATGAATCAATTGGCAGTTACTATAATTTCATTATAAGCAGCCTTCTCCCGTCTGCTAACGAAAAATTAT
This sequence comes from Desulfobacteraceae bacterium, assembly GCA_024230435.1. Classification (GTDB taxonomy): domain Bacteria; phylum Desulfobacterota; class Desulfobacteria; order Desulfobacterales; family Desulfosarcinaceae; genus UBA2230. The sequence continues at coordinate 881 of JAAERL010000625.1, read as the reverse complement.
TCAGAGTCTTACTATTCATTGGGATTTTAATTAGTTCCCTAAAAAGATCACAATCATATTAGAGCGTGCTGCAATGCTTGCCATTACAGCACGCGACCCCACCCTTCTTCTTTTATTTCGTTTGTTTTTTTTGCTGTTATTCGGGACGATTCTTAACCTAATCAGTCTTTTTGTTTGGATGGTTAGACTCTAATGTGCTGACTAATTTTAAAACGGATTCAAAAATACCATAGTTCGTTAAGATCGTCTTTCTTGCAAACACGCAGTTGCATAATATGAAAATATTTACTTCTTTCTCTCTTCTTCGTATCTATTTTTACATATTCTTGCACTGCTTAGCGTTACTAGTCTTCTAATTAACTTACCACTATTGATACTATTCTAGAAATTGGGGCTACTGTACTGGTACTACACAGAGTCTGAAGATTTTCTATAACCTCTGGCCATTTTCGGCCCTATTTTTTCTGAAAAGCGTACACTACACACGTACCCTGTGGTTCGTGTCTGTGTCCGTGTATGTGCATGTGATATCAATAACACAGTACGTGTACAGCACCGGGTACCGGGTAGAGAGCACGATGCGAGAAAATCAGAACATAATCATCACGGGAAGTAAGAAAGCCGAACAAACGAACGACGAACAACGAACTTATCATCATAATATTATGATAATCAACTGCCACCACTCACTCACGGAACACTTTTCATTGCAACGAGCCACTTGCATTCTCATCTTTTCCTAAACTATATCATTCCACACAACTATCGATAGTCTTAAGTGCCCGTATTGATATCAAATATAATAACACGGACCATTGGTTGGCGATAGCTGATAGATATCAAAGGCCGATATTGATATCATTATTCTGCCTTCAATTATT
>JAAERL010000624.1 GCA_024230435.1 Desulfobacteraceae bacterium | reverse complement strand
TTAGGCAGTCATGCCTTGCAAGAAACCGTTCGCAGGGTAGACAGGGCGTTTAAAGGCTTTTTCCAGCGTGTGGGCAAAGGTCAAAAAGCCGGTTATCCTCGGTTTAAAAGCCGGAGCCGTTTTGATTCTTTTGCCTATCCCGATCCTGCAGGATGGAAAATTATCGAACATAAAAGTCATTGCGGCAAGCTCAAGCTCAAGATCAGAAACCTGGGCTGTATTCAAATGCGGGGAAAGCTGGTGGACAACTGATAAAAGTAAGGCCGCACGGCACAACTCAAGTGTGTTTCAGGTGCAGAAAAACTGTACCCAAAAAGCTTTCCGACAGAATTCATAACTGTTCTCATTGCGGGTTTATAGCCAATCGGGATTATAACGCAGCCCTTAATATTTTATTACTTGCCTTAATCAAGGCCGGGCTTAGAACCGTCCGAAGTGTGGATATGGCGTACTTGCCGCCTTCAGTGAAGCACGAAACCGCCTCCATGTGAAACATGGTGGCCGGTAGTTCATATTTAACCCGGAAATAAAGTATTTGCTATTATTACAGAGTTATATGAGTTACAATAAAAATGCCTTTCCGATGTATGCAACCGATTGATTTGGACTCGATCGGGCTGGACTGGAGTGGGGGTGACGGAATTTTCTAGGACTCCGGCATACAAGCCCAAACAATAACCTATTGATCAACCTATTGAAAAGGAATTATGTTTCATGGCACTTGATCCAGCACAATCTATAAACAGCAACAACGTTTACCAGAGCGGACAAAACGACACCGATAATAGCGGAAAGTCAGCAAAAATGTTACAGCCGTTACACCAGAATCCTTCTCCTAAAGCGGTTGTTTGCAATAATAATCAAAATTCTGATATTGCAAAATCTAAAAAGTTCAATTTTGGAAAGCTTGTAAGACAGACTATTATAAAAAACGCTTATCCACAGGATGAAAAATATGAGCACCTTATTGAGGCAGTAAAAAATGGTGCTGATGTGAATAAGACTTATAAAGGCGTAACACTGCTATTATGGGCAGCAGAGAAGGGCCACGTTGATGTTGTAAATGCGCTGTTATCGCATCCTGATATGGATGTGAATCAGAGAAATGACTGGGGCAGAACACCGCTATTGGTGGCAGCAGAAAATGGCCACATTGAGGCTGTAAAATTGCTGTTATCGCATCTCAAAATTGATGTGAATAAGGCTGATAGATGGGGCCGAACAGCGCTATCTAAGGCAGTAGAAAATGGCCACATTGAGGCTGTAAAATTGCTGTTATCGCATCTCAAAATTGATGTGAATAAGGCTGATGATTGGGGCGAAACACCGCTATTATGGGCAGCAGAGA